>JACCXX010000059.1 GCA_013696805.1 Actinomycetota bacterium | reverse complement strand
GGGCCTTGCCGGGCCGCCTTCCTAACGTAGGGTCGGAAACAGCGCCGCGCTGCCGCCGTCGCCGGGACGATCAGCACCGCCGTCGGGTGCTCGGCGAGTAGTGGCGCACCGCGCGCCTAGCGCTCCTCGCTCAACCCCTGGCCGAAGTCGTGAAGGTAGAGGATCGAGGCCCAGGTGACCCGGCACGCGTGAACGAGCACGGAGCCGAGCAAGACGAGGATCCCGGCCACCGCGACGAGTAGCGCGAGCGCAAGCAGCCAGCCGATGATGATGCCCACGCCTGAAGGTTAGCCGCGTGGTGGGGGGTGATCGTCCCTCCTGCCGATACTAGGGGCGATGCGAGTTGAGACTGGAACGCTCCCGCTGCCCAGCGGCGACGAGGTACGCGAGCTGCGCGTGGCGCAGGGACTCGGCGTCAGCGAGCTTGCGCGCCGAGTGGGCGTCAGCCGCAGCTCGATCTGGAGGGCCGAGGCGGATCGCGGTGCCAGTGCGCACCTGCGCCGCCTGCTCGGAATCCTGCTGACGGAGGAGCGACGGTGACGCTTCAAATCGTGCGAACGTTCAGCTTCGAAACTAGCCTCGACGGTATGCCCGTTGTCCGTTCTCCGCTCAAGATCGCTCGTCACTGGCGCTTGATGCTGGCCGGGTGCCCCCGTGTGCTGAAATCGAGCTTTGTCGCGCCCCTTGTCTGGCGGGTCGGCGGATTCGCGTCGATAACCAGACCGCGAGCTCTTCTTCGAACACGACGGCTCGCCAGCCATCGGGAGCTACCGAGGAGGGCGACGCGCATTGAAACCGAGCCGTACCCGGTTTAGTGTCTCCTCAGGAGGTGAAGTAGATGGCAGAAGCACGGGAGATTTCCGACCGGTACACGGACGCCATCAACGCCCACGACGCTGACGCAATCGGGGCGCTCTATGCCGACGACGGTGTTCTCAGCGAGCCGGCCGGCGAGTTCCGGGGACGCGAGGCGATCGTCCAGTACTGGGGACGCTTCTTCACGGCGTTTCCCGATCTGAACGGACGCGACGAGTTCAAGGCCGAAAGCGGAGACACCGCGATCAACGAGTGGTCGGTTTCCGGGACGAACTCAGGGCCAATGGAAACGCCCGAAGGCACGATGCCCGCGACGAATGAGCGGTTGACGCTTCGGGGGTGCGACGCGATCACCGTGCGCGACGGCCTCATTCGAAGCCACCGGGTGTACTACGACCAGCTGGGGTTCATGACCCAGCTCGGACTCGTCCCCGAGGAAGTCACCGCGGGCTGAAAGTCGGGTTCGAGGTCATTGCCGGTGAGGCTTGCCGGTCGGAAGCCGGCAAGCCTCACCCTCCGGCCAGCCAAAGCGCTGGGGCCAGGGCCTGGTCGGGTCGCGAGATCGGGATTGGTCCCGAGTGACCCGATCGCCTCATCGGAGGATGCAGCCGCGCTCCTCGCTGCCTTGCCGGAGGAGGATCGTGCGCTGTGGGCGGCGGCGCTCTACGGAGGTCTGCGGCGCGGCGAGCTGATGGCGCTCGACTGGCAAGACGTCGATCTCGCCGCAGGCGTGATTCGAGTCGAGCGCAGCTACGACGCGAAAGCCGGGCAGTACGTGAAGTTGAGCGGAAGAGAAGTCGTCTCGAAAACCGTTACGTCGTAGGCTCGTCGAGGGTTCGAATCCCTCCCTCTCCGCTTGAGCCGCATTGCGTGGCGCAGCCAATTCCGATCGTCAGCGGTGTAACGCGTTATCCCCGAGGTGTGTTCTCAGTCGGCGGAAGTGCTTGCACTTCCGCCGAGTCCCGGGCCCGTGGGCCGGGACCATACGACGCCCGCCTCGAAAAGCAGTGGAGCCGCAGTTCGGTGGGCGGGCGACGCGATTGCCGGGGTGTGAGGGGGGAGCCGGCTGGGTCTCATCTTTGCTCGCGGTCAGGTTGTAGGCATGCCCCGGAAGGGTGATTTGCGGCGAAGATCGGGGCATGCGGATCACGAACGAAGAGAAGGTCTTCTTCCCGGAGCGAGGCCTGACGAAGGGCGACCTCGCTCGCTACTACCTCGAGGTGGCCGAGCACGCCCTCCCTCACCTTCGCCGCAGGCTCTTCCACATGGTGCGCTACCCAAACGGGGTCGAGGGGGAGTTCTTCCACCAGAAGCGCGTCCCGGCCAAGCACCCGCCGTACGTCGAGGAGTTCTTCGTCCAGTTTCCTAGCGGTCACTCGACGGTTTTCGCAGTCCTCGACAGCAAATCTGCGCTGGCCTGGGTCACCAACCTCGGGTGCATCGAGCTCCATACCTGGCACTCGCGCGTTCCGGAGATCGAGAAGCCGGACTACCTCCTGATCGACCTCGATCCGACTGTGGATGGCCAGTGGCCGTACGTGCGCGGGATCGCCGCTGTGGTTCACGATGTGCTGGACGAGCTCGGGCTTGCGTCGTACCCCAAGACCTCGGGCGCAACAGGGATGCACGTCATGGCGCCGATCAAGCCCGAGCTCGAGTTCCCGCACGTGCGCCGGTTTGCGAAGGCGCTCGCGGAGGAGGTGGAACGGCGAGTCGGCGACCAGGACGTGGCGACGACGACCTGGCGCGTCGCCGATCGGCGCGGCGTCTTCGTCGACTTCGGCCAGAACTCACGCGACAAGACGATCGCCACGGCCTACTCGGTGCGGCCGACCCCGGACGCGCGCGTCTCGGCGCCACTTCGTTGGGACGAGGTCGCCGAGGTCGATCCGGCCGCATTCACAATCGAGACGATGTCAGAGCGAATCGCACAGGTCGGCGACCTGACAGGCGGAATGTGGCGCCACAAAACCAGCCTTGCGTCCCGGTTCGAGCGCCTCGGGCTCGAAGTGACGACTTCGAAACGGCGCCGTCAGAAGCGGAAATGATCGAGCGCCTTATCCACCACTACGGTGAGGCTCCCAGCCAGGCAGGTGAGCTGTTCCTGCCGGTCCGGCGCAGCCCTTTCGGCGTCGTCGTCGTCGTTCATGGCGGGTATTGGCAGCTGCCATATGACCGCTCTCTGATGACGGCACTCTGTGAGGATCTCGTTCGCCACGGGCTCGCTGCCTGGAACCTCGAGTATCGGCGGATCGGCGAGGGCGGTGGCTGGCCCGAGACCCTCGAGGATGTTGCCTGCGGGATCGACGCGCTTGCCAACCTGGACTCGCGGCTCGACCTCGAGCGGGTCGGAGCGGTGGGTCACAGTGCGGGTGGCCACCTAGCGCTCTGGGCATGCGCACGGCCTACGCTCCCTCCAGGCGCTCCGGGGGCCGCGCCCGTCGTGACCCCGCGAGCCGTCGTTTCGCAAGCGGGGATCATCGATCTTCGCCTCGCCGCTGTCACGGTTCCTTCTGACAAGCCGACGAATGCACTCCTGGGCGGGTCGCCTGACGAGCATCCGGAGCGATACGAGCTTGCGTCGCCTCGCGACCGCCTGCCGCTCGGGATCGATCAACTCATCCTCCACGGTGATCGGGACGAGACCGCTTCCATCCGCTTGGCCGAGTCGTACGTGGCTGCGGCCCGGCGGGCCGGCGACCCTTGTGAGCTACGAGTGCTGCCGGACACGGGCCATATGGAGCACCTGGATCCCTCGACGCCGGCGTGGGCGACTGCGCGCGAGTGGCTAGGCGAGCGACTGTGACGAGCCCCCGCTCGGGTCAGCTGAGCGCGGCGCGCAACGACGCGACGAAGCGCTCGAGCGCCGATGCGCCCTCGCACGCCGCGGCCAGCGCCGCCGAGCCAACGACGATGCCGTCGGCGAGCTCGGCCGCCGCTGCCGCGTGCGCCGGGGTGGAGATGCCAAAGCCGGCGTACAGCGGGACATCGGTGAGGCGCCGCGCACGCGCGACGAGCGGCTCGAGCGCCGGTGACAGCTCTCGGCGGGCCCCCGTCGTGCCGGTCAGCGTCACCAGGTAGAGCCACCCGTCAGTGCGCTCAGCGGCGAGCGCGATTCGCTCGTTGGTCGACGTGGGCGCGACGAGCTGGACGCGGCGAAGCTCCGGCCGCTCGTCGGCGGGGAGGTCGGCGACGATCAGCGACTCGGCGCCTGCATTCTCGATTTCCGATGCGAAAACCTCCCAGCCGTACGCCTCGAGCAGGGCCGCATAGGTCATCGGCACGAGCGGCACGGCGACGCGCTCACTTGTCCTGCGCAGGCAGTCGAGGCACGCGGCCGTGCCCATCCCCTCTGCGAGTGCGCGCTCTGCGGCACGACGGATCGCCGGCCCGTCGGCGAGCGGGTCCGAGAAGGGAAACCCGATCTCGATGAGATCGGCTCCACCCGCGACTGCCGCGGCTGCGAGGTCGGGCGTTTGAGACCCCGCCATCAGGTAGACGACGAGTGTTTTGCTCAGCGGGCGAGCACCTCGGCCAGATCCTTGTCGCCGCGGCCGGAAAGGCCGACGAGGACGGTTTCGGCGTCGAGGTCGAGCGCGCGCGCCAGCGCGTGCGCCGGCTCGAGCGCAGGGAGGATGCCCTCCGTGGCCGCGAGCCGGCGGAAGGCGGCAAGCGCCTGCTCGTCGGTGGCGGTCACATACTCGGCGCGTCCGGTGTCGCGCAGGTGAGCGTGCTCAGGCCCGACCCCCGGGTAATCGAGACCTGCAGAGATCGAGTGCGCGTCGAGAATCTGACCGTCTGCGTCGGCCAGGACGGAGGAGCGCGAGCCGTGGAGGACCGCGGGGCGGCCTGACGCGAGGCTCGCCGCACCCTCCGCCTCCACGCCGATCAAGCGGACGCCCTCGTCCTCGAGGAAGCCGGCGAACAGGCCGATCGCGTTCGACCCCCCGCCGACGCACGCGACGACGGCGCCGGGGAGCCGTCCAAGCGCTTCGAAGGCCTGTGCGCGAGCCTCGTGCCCGATCACAGCCTGGAGCTCACGCACGATCGCCGGGTAGGGGTGCGGGCCGACGCAAGACCCGATCAGGTAGTAGGTCGTCTCGACGTTCGCGATCCAGTCGCGGATCGCCTCGCTAGTCGCTTCCTTCAGCGTCTTCGTACCGAACTCGACCGGGCAAACCTCGGCCCCCAACAGCTTCATCCGATCGACGTTCGGCCGCTGGCGACGCATGTCCTCGGCGCCCATGTGGATGACGCAATCGAGCCCGAAGCGAGCGCACACGGTCGCCGTGGCGACGCCATGTTGCCCGGCGCCCGTCTCGGCGACCACTCGATGTTTGCCCAGCCGCCCGGCGAGCAGGGCCTGGCCGACCGCGTTATTGATCTTGTGCGCGCCCGTGTGGCAGAGGTCTTCCCGCTTGAGCAGGATCCGCTTGCCCGCCGGCGCGAAGCGCGCGGCCTCGTCGAGCGGAGTCGGGCGGCCGACATACCGCTTCAGCAGGCTGTCGAGCTCGGCGAGGAAGCCGGCGTCGGCTCGGGCGGCCTCCCAGCCGCGAGTCAGCTCTTCGAGTGCCGGGATCAGCGTCTCCGGGACGTAGCGGCCTCCGTAGTCGCCGTAGAGGCCGACATTCATCGCGCGGCCGCCACGTACGAGCGGACGCGCTCGTGATCTTTGATGCCCGGTGCGGACTCGAGGCTCGACGCTGCATCCACCGCCCACGGGCGCACGGCTTCGATCGCGGCGCGGACGTTCTCCGGACCGAGGCCCCCGGCAAGCATGATTCGGCCCGTCGTCGCCCGCGCTCGCTCCAGGTGTCCCGGCTCCCTCTCGTCCCAGGGTTGGTCGAGCACACGCGCCACCTCCCGGCCGTCGCGGAGCAGAACGGCGTCGCGGCCACGTACTTTTCCGGCCTCACGCGGGTAGAGCTGGACAAGATCGGCTTCCTCTTCGCCGGGCTCGCCGACGTGGACGGCGACGGACAGCATCGTCTCTGGAACCTCGAGCACACGGGATGCGCGGCGGGGGCTGCCGTCGGCCAGGATGAACCCCGCCAAGTCGGCACCGGCGGCGGCCGCGGCGTCGACGTCGTCCGAGCGGGTCAGCCCGCAGACTTTCACGAGCGGCCTCGAAATCAGCTCGGCGAGCTTGGCGGCCGGGTCCGCGGCCCGCATCAGTGCCGATCCGACGAGGATCGCATCCGCGCCCGCCAGCTCGGCGGCGGCGCCTTGCGCCCGCGACTCGATCCCGCTCTCGGCGACGACGATGTGGTCGCGGGGAGCCTGCGAGACGAGCTCGAGCTGCCTGCGGCGATCGACCTCGAACGTCGAGAGGTCCCGGGCGTTGATTCCGACGACGCACGCCCCGAGTCGGGTCGCGCGCTGCAACTCGTCCGCATCGTGCGCTTCTACGAGCGCATCCAGACCGAGCTCGGACGCCGCGCCTAAGAGGCACCGTGCGGTGTCATCGTCGAGATCGCGGAGGAGCAAGAGCGCGGCGTCCGCGCCTGCCTCGCGAGCCGTGCGCAGGTCCTCCTCGGTGGAGAAGAACCCTTTTGCGAGCAGCGGTAGCGAAGCGGCGGCCCGCGCGGCGCTGAGGTCCTCCCAGGATCCCGCGAAGCGAGCATCGACGAGGATCGAGACGGCGGCGGCGCCGGCCTGCTCGTACGCGGCGGCAAGCGCCGCGGGGTCAGCGTTGGGCCGGAGCTCGCCGGCGGAGGGCGAGCGGCGCTTGACCTCGGCGATCGCCGTTAGCCCAGGGGCCACGAGAGCGTCCCGGAAGCGACCCACTACGCGCCCTCCAGGGAGAAGGTGGCGAGCTGCTCGAGACGGTGGGCGGCTGCTCCGGAGTCGATCGCGTCGCGGGCGAGCTCGAGGCCCTCACGAAGGTCGGCGGCGAGGCCGGCTGCTGCGACCGCGGCCGCGGCATTCAGCAGGATCGCGTCTCGCCGGCCACCGTTCTCACCGGTGAGTACACGGCGGATCGCGCCGGCGTTCTCGTCCGGAGTGCCTCCGCGGAGCTCGTCGGGCTTGCACCGCGAGACACCGAGCTCGAGCGGGTCGATCGTCCGCTCGTGGACATCCTCTCCGATCACCTCGCAGACGAGGTTCGGCCCGGTCGGAGACAGCTCATCCAGCCCGCCCGCGCCATGAACGACGAATGCGCGGTTCGTCCCGAGCCCGGCGAGCACCTCGGCAATGGTACGCACGAGCTCTGGCGCATAGACGCCGAGCACCTGCGCCCGTGCGCCCGCAGGGTTCGTGAGCGGCCCGAGCAGATTGAACACCGTGCGGATCGCGAGCTCGCGCCGGACGGGTGCCGCGTACCGCATGGCCGGATGGTGAAGGGGCGCGAACATGAACCCGAAGCCGAGCGTGTCGATGGAGCGGGCGATGCGCTCGGGCGGGAGCTCGAGGCGGAACCCGAGAGCCTCGAGCACGTCGGCTGATCCCGACGCTGAGGAGACCGCCCGGTTGCCGTGCTTTGCCACGGCCGCGCCTGCTGCGGCCGCAACGATCGCTGCTGCGGTCGAGATGTTGAGCGTCCGCGCAGAATCCCCTCCCGTTCCCGCAGTGTCGACGAGGTCGTCTCGGATCGCACGGACCGGGAGCGCATGGCCGCGCATTGCCTCCGCGCAGCCGGCGATCTCGTCTGCGGTCTCCCCCTTTGCGCGGAGCGCGACGAGGAACCCGCCGATCTGCGCGGCCGTCGCCTGGCCAAGCATGATCTCGTCCATCACGGTGCGGGCCTCCCCACGCGCGAGGTCACGCCCGTCGAGCAGTCGGCCGATGGCCTCCTGGATCATCGTAGGAGTGACTCGACCGTCGGATCGCCGCGACGACGCCGCGGTCGAACCTCACGCCAGGTGCACTGCTCGGGATCCTTGTCGGGCCGGAAGCGCAGGAAGCGCGTCCCGTGCCGAAAGCGGCTCTTCTCGAGCTTGTCGTAGCGAACCTCGCAGACGAGCTCGGGCCGCACCGGGTTCCAGTCGAGCTCCTTGCCCTGCGACCAGCGGCTCTGGCCGCCCGGCACGCGCGCGTCGCTGATCGCGCCAGGCGCGCGCATGTCCGGAAGCACCTGCTCGAGCTCGCGCCGAACGGCAGCAGGAAAACCCGACGTGTGACCGACGAAGTCGATCTCGCCGTCCTTGCCGTAGAGCCCGAGGAGCAGCGTCGAGATCCGGCCCTCCGCCTTCTCGCTCCAACGAAAGCCGACGATCACGCAGTCGGCAGTCTTGTACTTCTTCACCTTCACCACGCCCTCACGCGAGCCCGGGAGATAGGGCGCGCCGGTGCGTTTGGCAATCACCCCGTCGAGCCCGGCTGCCTCGAGCCGGTCGAGCCACCGCTCCGCATCTTTCTTCTCGCGCGTGGAGGGGGAGAGGGTGAACCGCTTCGCCTTGCGCTCCAGCTCCTGGCGGCGCTTCTCGAGCGGCAGCTTGTGCAGCGCCTCGGCCTTCCAGAGCAGGATGTCGAACACGACGAACTGAGCCGGGATCTCCGCGGACAGCTTCCGGATCCGGCTCTCCGCGGGGTGGAGACGCATCTGCATGGCGTCGAACTCCAGCTTGCCTTTCTGCGCGATGACGATCTCTCCGTCGAGCGCAGAGTGCGGAGGAAGCAGCTTGCCGAGCTTCCCGAGCTCGGGGAAATAGCGCAGAAGCGGGCGTCCGTTGCGGCTCCAGAGCGCAAGCTCGCCGCCGTCGTTCTCCAGGACTCCGCGAAAGCCGTCCCATTTGGGCTCGTACTGCCAGTCGCCGTCGGGGAGGTCGTCGACGAGCTCCGCCTCCATAGGCGGGAAAGGGACTTTGCGGCCTGGTTTGTTCACGTCTCTAAGCTTGCCTCAATGCGCAAAGTCGCCGTCACGGGTCTTGGAGCGGTCACGCCGCTCGGAAACGACGCGCCTTCGACCTGGCGCGCAGCAGTGGCCGGCGAAAGTGGCATCGACTTCATCAAGTCGTTCGACGCGAGCGACTTCCCCGTGCGGGTGGCTGCGGAGGTAAAGGAGTTCTCGCCGGATGGGATCGTGTCGCCGAAGGAGGCTCGGCGCCTCGACCGCAACGTCTTGCTCGCGCTCGCCGCGGGGAAGGAAGCTCTCTCCGACTCGAGTCTCAACGGCTTCGACCCGGCCAGAAGCGGAGTCGTCTTCGGCTCTGCGATCGGGGGCTTCCTCGGGATCATGGAGCAGCACGACGTGCTCAACGAGCGCGGGCCTACCCGTGTCTCGCCTCATTTCCTGCCGAATGTCCTCGTCGACTCCGCGAGCGGCCAGCTCGCGATCTCGCTCGGCTTGCGCGGCCCGAACTACGCGCCCGTCTCGGCGTGCGCAACGGGCTCGCACGCGGTGGGGGAGGGTGCCGAGATCATTCGCCGGGGAGACGCGGACGTGATCCTCGCGGGCGGCACCGAGGCTTGCATGCACCCCTTGATCCTCGCCGGGTTCTGCGCCATGCGCGGGCTTGCAGCCGAGGAGGAGTACCCGCCTCGCGCCTCGCGCCCGTTCGATGCCACACGCGCTGGGTTCGTGATGGGCGAAGGCGCCTGCGTCCTCGTGCTAGAGGATCTCGACGCCGCGCAGGCGCGAGGTGCCACCGTCTACGCGGAGGTGCTCGGCTACGGCGCGTCGAACGACGCGTACCACATGGCTGCGCCCGATCCGGACTCGGTCGGGGTTGGCGAAATGATGAGAGCCGCGTTCGAACGCGCGGGTGTGGCACCGACGGACGTCGACTACATCAATGCGCACGGGACGTCGACCCCGCTCGGCGACCTCGCCGAGACGAAGGCGATCAAGGACGTCTTCGGCGACCACGCCTACGAGCTCGCCGTCTCCTCCACGAAGTCGATGACCGGGCACTGCTTCGGAGCCGCCGGGGCGATCGAGTCGATGATGTGCGTGCTCGCCATCCACCACGGGGTCCTGCCGCCGACGATCAACTACGAGCATCCCGATCCGGAGTGCGATCTGGACTACGTGCCCAACGAGGCTCGGAAGGCTGACGTGAAGGTCGCGCTCTCGAACGCCATGGGGCTCGGTGGGCACAATGGCTGCGTGCTCTTCGGGCGGGTCGCATGAGTTTCATCGTCGAGCCGAAGGTGGAGGAGTACGCCGAGGAGCACACGACGCCGGACGGTGAGCTGTTCGAGCGTCTCGCCGAGGAGACGCGCACCAGGATGTCGGCGCCGCAGATGATGGTCGGCCGGATCGAGGGCCGCTTCCTGGCGGAGCTGGTGCGTCTGAGCGGGGCCCGGCGCATCCTCGAGATCGGCACCTTCACCGGGTACTCCTCGATCTCGATGGCGTCCGCGCTCCCGCCTGAGGGCCGCATCATCACGTGCGACGTCGACTCCGAGGCCACCGAGATCGCCCGTCGCTACATGGACGAGAGCGGCCATGGCGAGAAGATCGAGATCCGGCTCGGGCCGGCGCTCGAAACGCTGGAGACGCTCGAGGGCTTCTTCGACCTCGTCTTCATCGACGCTGACAAGCCGAACTACACGAGGTACTACGAGGCCGCGCTGCCGCTCCTCGCCGATGACGGCCTGCTGATCGCGGACAACGTCCTGTGGTCGGGCAGTGTAATCGAGGAGGGCGGCGACGAGTCGACGCGCGCCATCAAGGAGTTCAACGAGCACGTGCGCGCGGATGGACGCACCGTCGCGGTCATGCTGACCGTCCGCGACGGTATGACCCTCGTCAGGAAGGAACCGCTAGCCAGTTAGGAGCAGGCCGGGCTCAGCTCCTGGAAGCTGCCGTCGTACGACGCCGCGCAGGTGACGGTGCCTGCGGCGCCGAGCTGGACCCCGCCACCGAGCTGGCTCGCTCCGATTCGGACAGGTCCGCTCTCGGCAAGAAGGGCTCGAGTCCCGCCCGCGATCCGCGACTGGTTGATCGTCACCACCGACTGCGACGTCTTGTGGCCGTTGTAGATGCCGTAGCTCGTCGTGGCGGCGGACGCGCCGATCGTGGCGTTCGTGAACGCGTGCGTGCCATTGAAGGCCCTGAAGCCGATCGCGACGGGTCCGCCCGACGCGGAGAGGGTCGAATCGGAGAATCGTGTAGCGCCACCGTAGTTCGACAGAACCTCTGCGTTGAGGCCGGCGCTGTTGGACGCGCGGAATGCGCTGTTCGAGGCTGACACGGACCCTCCGAGATTCACGAGGGCCACAGCCTCGCTGCCGCCGGAGGCTGACGCGGTGACCTGGCTGAGCGCGGGTGACCCGTTGGAAAAGCGGAAGGCAAAGTTGACCGTGGCGCCCGTCGCCGTCAACGTCACGCGCGTCAGTCGCGGTGACACGCTGTCACCGGATAGTGCGATTGCGAGCGTCCCACCGCCGCTGTTTTGAATCGTCAAGAATCGGAGCTCGGCGTTGTCTGACCCGACCACCGTCCCGTACCCGGTCTCGACGCTCGACGTAACGGTAGTCATGCCCTCGCCGGAGCCTTCGAGGTCGACGTACGGTTTCATCTCGAGCGCGCGGGCGCCGAGGTCGTAGACCCCTGGCTCGACGTGCACGACTTAAGGGTTGTCGGCCGCGTTCGTCTCGATGCGCTCGAACGCTTTGAGCAGCGCGTCCCCGCTCCGTGCCCCGGGTCGTCGGTCTGCGGGTCAGCGGTGCCGTCATCCGCATCCGCCGGGCACGCTGCTCGGTCGGTCGGTCGGATCAGGATCGTGCGGTCGAGGGCTCCACGCGGTCGCGTGATCGCGCAGAGCCCGAGGGCCGGTACGAGGCTGCGGGTTGGGGGTCGCGTCCACCTCGTGGTGAGCCGCGGGCGCAGGTAGCAGCTACTACCTAGCCAAGTAACAACGGGGCGCCCCCTCGGGCGTCCCGTTGTTTTCAGCCCCCAATCCCTGCCACGTAGCTCTGTCGCACGTAGACGAGCGCGTCCCTGCCGGGACCCGGTTCCACGTTCGTCACCTCTCCGACGAAGAGAGTGTGGTCGCCGGTGGGGTGCTCGCGCGTCCTCGCGCAGGTGATCCAGCCGAGTGCCCCTTCGAGGAGCGGCGGCCCCCGGCCCTCGCGTACTTCGATCTTTTCCCAGAGACCGATCGGCGGCACACCGCGCGCAAAGTGGCCGGCTAGGCGCTCCTGGTCGCCGGCAAGCAGGCTGACTCCGAAGCTTTCCGCTTGAAGCAGGAGCTCGTGGAGAGCCGCCTGGCGGCTGACCGC
>JACCXX010000028.1 GCA_013696805.1 Actinomycetota bacterium | reverse complement strand
GAACCTACTCGGTCACGTGCGTGTCAGTCAAAGATCCACAAGCGATTCGAGCTGGACGAGCGGCCCCAGCCTGGTGACGAATGCGCGGGGCTCGAAGGCCTCCGCAGGTGCGAGCGCTCCCGCGGCGCGGGCCTCGCCGTCACGAAGGGCCTGCACACCGCGGGCGAGGACGAGCGCCGCTACCCCGTACACGTCCCGTCCGATGAGCGTCGCGCGCCGCCCTCCCCCTGGGCCCGTTGCCTCCGCGACGATGCTGCAAGTCGACTTGCGCCGCTTCGCCGGCGGCGGGCCGGGGCGACCGACCCGGGCGCTCAGACGCACGAGCGGAGCCAGTCGCGAAGCGAGCTTGCCCGTAGCCGCAGCGACACGGGGAGCTTTCACGTAGGCGCGAACTCGTCGCACCTCCACATGCCGAGGGACGGTCAGGGGCTCGGGACCGCCCCATTCGACGACCGTGTGCTCGCCGGAGGGGAACCGGACGCGTTTCGTCGTCGACCCGAAGCGCGAGGGGACGAGACGCCCGTCCTCCCAGGCGGCCTGCGGCTGCTCGAGCACCTGCGCCAGGGTTTCTCGCGAGCCGCGGCTGAAGACGAAGCCCGACTGCTCGGTGGCAACGACGACGTCCTCGAGCGGACCTTCCAGCCCGTCGGCCGCGATCCCGGCTGCGAAATCGCCCGGCGCATTCGCAAAGGCGGTCAGCAGCACGATGCCGGCCTCCGCGGCGCGGCCGCCGAAACGCTCGTAGATCTGACGCGAGTACGCCTGCTCGGTGCTCGAGTCGAGGTAGTGGACACCGCAGGTGATCGCCGCGTCGACCGTCGCGAACCCCCGCTGCAGGAACGGCCCCGCAGTCGAGATGACGGCGAACGCGCCCTGGAGCGCCTCCGCCAGTGAGTCCCAGTCGGTGACATCGGCAACGGCGATCTCCTCATCCGACTGCGCGCGCTGCTCGAGCTCCTCTCGCCGACGGCCCAGTAGCCGCACCGGCAGACCGAGCTCGCGCAACTGCTCGCAGACGAGCGAGCCGGTGTAGCCGGTGGCGCCGAGGACGGCGATGGGTTGCTCGGTGGCGGCCAGAAGGCTCCAGGATACGGTGCCTGGATGAAGCTGCTCGTCCTCGGCGGGACGAAGTTCCTCGGGCGCGCCACGGTGGAGGACGCGCTTGCCCGCGGTCATGAAGTGACACTCTTCAATCGCGGCGCGACGGATCCCGAGCTCTTCCCCGAGGCCGAGAGGCTTCGCGGAGATCGTGAACGCGATCTGGGGGCGCTCGGCGGCCGGAGCTGGGACGCAGTCGTCGACCCTTCGGGCTTCGTCCCTCACGTCGTCCGCGCCTCGGCCGAGCTCCTCGCGGACGCCAGCGAGCACTACGTATTCGTCTCCAGCATCTCCGTCTACGCCGAGCACAGCGGGCCGAGCACCGAGGAGAGCCCCGTGGGCAAGATCGGAGACTGGCCCGACGACGAGCTCGTCATGGACGAGCCCCCGGGGAACTATGGCCCGCTCAAGGCACTCTGCGAGGCCGTGGTCGCGGACGTCTTCCCGGGCCGACACTCGAATATCCGAGCGGGCCTGCTCGTCGGTGCGCACGATCCCACCGGTCGCTTCACCTACTGGCCGCATCGAGTGGCACGCGGCGGCGAGGTGCTCGCTCCCGGCCCACCCGAGCGCACGGTTCAGTTCGTCGACGTCCGTGATCTGGCGGGGTGGATGATCGACCTCGCCGAGCGACGTGTGGCCGGCACCTTCAACGCCACGCACCCGGGGCAGCAGTGGCGCGAGCTCCTCGAGACAGCCCGCGAGGTGACGGGGAGCGACGCGAGCTTCACGTGGGTGCCCGATCGCTTCCTGGCCGAGCACGACGTCGGCGAGTGGATGGAGCTGCCGCTGTGGCTTCGCGACCCCGAGTGGGTCGGCATGCACCTCGCCGACGTCTCGCGGGCGACCGAGGCCGGGCTGAGCTTCCGCCCACTCGAGGAGACCATTCGCGAGACGCTCGAGCTCGCAGAGCCGAAGGACGAGGCCGGCTTCTCGCCCGAGCGCGAGGCGGAGCTGCTCAGCGCATGGGCCGCCGGCGCGCCCGCCTAGCGGCGAGCGTGGCAGCGGCCAACGCGGCCGCGACGGCACCCACGAAAGCCCACCGTGGAGTGCCTCCCCCGCTTCCAGCGAGGCCAGCGTCTCGTTCGATCATCGACGCCGTCTGGCCGCTGACCCGCATGGCTCGACCCTCGGAGACGAGAGTGTCGGTCGACGGCTCGTAGCGGTACCGCAAGGGCCACGGGCGGCGTCCGACGGCACGGAAGCGGAGCACGAGGGGAATGGTCTCGCCCGACGGCGGAGTCGCCATTTGCACGTCATCGAAGAGGTGCGTGTACCCCGCCGCGCCGTCTACGCTCTTGCCACCGGCGGTTGCGTGAGTGACGGCAGGCTCGTACGGGCCCGCGCCCCGGCCGGCGGTGCGCAGGGACGCAGCGACTCGGTTCGGCAGAGCCAGCCAGCGCGCTTCACCCGAGGGTGGGCGCCACCGCAAGACTCCCGCTTCCGGGAAGAACTCCCCGGCGCCCGTTGCGCCGCCACTCGTCACCGTGTCGACTCCGTAGAAGGGCTCGAGCGGCGGTGGGCCCGTCAGCTCGCCTGAGTTCAGGTACAGCAGCCCCTCGAGATCCGCGACGAGCTTCGTGTCGCGCACGATGTTGCAGAGCTCCGGCCCGCAGACGCTGACCGCGCGGAGCTGTCCCTTCCCGAATGCGGGAGCGGCCGGCGCGAGGAACAGCGCGGCCGCCGCCATGGCGACGAGCCGCTTCATGTCCCGCACTGTAGTCCGAGCTGGGAGCACGTCCTCGTGTCGCTAGAGTCCGCGGCCGTGAAGGGATTCGAGTTCATTCATCGTGAGACCGTCCGCTTCCGGGACGTGGACGCCATGGGACACGTGAACAACGCCGTCTATCTCACCTACCTCGAGGACGCGCGCATCGCCTTTCTGCGCCCGATCGGCGCGGACGTGCCGGAGATGATTCTGGCCCGCGCGGAGATCGACTTCCGCGCGCCGCTGGCCGTGGGTGACGAGCTGGAGATCGGTGTTCGTCCCGTGCGCGTGGGCACGAAGAGCTTCGAGCTGGCCTACGAGGTGCGCGTCGGCGGAAAGGTTTCGGCAGAGGCGAAGACCGTGATCGTCTCGTACGACTATTCGACAGGCCATCCCGTCGAGGTTCCCGACCAGTGGCGTGAGGCACTGGCGGCCTGATGGGCGTGTACGACCTCCAGACTCTGCCGAACGGGCTCCGGGTCCTGACCGCGCCGATGGAGCACTCCCAGTCGGTCTCCTGCTTCCTCATGCTCGCCGCCGGCTCGCGCTACGAGACCGCCGAGTCCAGCGGGATCGCGCACTTCGCCGAGCACATGTTCTTCAAGGGCACGGAGAGCCGCCCCACCGCGCGCGACATCGGCAACGAGATCGACGGGATCGGGGGCGAGTTCAACGCCTTCACGGGCAAGGAATACACCGGCTACTACGTCCGCTGCGCCGGAGAGCACCGCAAGGTCGCGCTCGACGTGCTCGTCGACATGCTGCGCCACTCGAAGTTTGACTCCGAGGAGGTCGACCGGGAGAAGGGTGTGATCGTCGAGGAGATGAACATGTACTTCGACACGCCACGCGACTACATCGGGGGCGTCTACGACTCGCTTCTCTACGGAGACCAGCCGCTCGGCTGGGACATCATCGGCCGCAAGGAGACCGTGCGCGCGGCCACGCGCGAGACGTTCCTCGACTACACGGGCCGCTGGTACAAGCCGTCAAGGATGGTCATCGGAGTCGCCGGCAAGATCGAGGGCGACCTCGAGGCCGACATCGAGCGGCTGCTCGGCGACCTCGACCCCGACGAGACCGGCGCGCCGGCCCCGGTTCAGATCTCGGACAACGGCAGCGGGCCCCGGGTCAAGATCCACACAAAGGCCTCGGACCAGGCGCACCTCGTGATCGGAGTGCGCAGCTACCCACTGGTGCACCCCGACCGCTACGCACTCCAGGTGCTGACGACGGTGCTCGGAACCGGCATGTCGTCACGGCTCTTCACCGAAGTACGGGAGCGGCGCGGCCTCGCGTATTACGTCTACGCGATGAACCACGGCTACACGGACGCAGGATCGCTCTACTCACAGGCCGGCGTGGACATCGAGCGGATCGACGAGGCGATCACGACGATCGTGGCCGAACTGAAGAAGATCGCCGAGGAACCTGTCCCGCAGGCCGAGCTCGACAAGGCGCGGAACGTCGCGAAGGGGCGGTTCGTGCTCCAGACGGAGAGCCCCCACGGACTGATCATGTTCGGCCTCCGGCGCGAGGTGCTCGAGAACGAGGCGACCGAGCCGGAGGAGATTCTGGAGCAGCTCGACGCGGTCACGGTCGAAGACGTCCAGCGCGTTGCCCAGGACGTGATCGCCAAGAACGCGCTCAACCTGGCGCTCATCGGCCCCTTCGAGCAAACCGAAGAAGAGCGCTTCACGAAGCTCCTGAGCTAGTCCTCGCCGCCGGTCGACCGGTCTCGGATCTCCTCGACCACCGTCGGGTCGGCAAGCGTCGTCGTGTCACCGAGCGGGCGGTTCTCGGCCACGTCACGCAGGAGGCGGCGCATGATCTTGCCGCTTCGCGTCTTCGGCAGCTCCTGCGTGAAGACGATGTTCGCCGGTTTCGCGATCGGGCCGATCTTCTTGGCCACGTGCTTGCGGAGCTCCTCGAGCATCTCGACCGAGCCCTCCTGCCCATCCTTCAGGCTGACGAAGGCGACGATTGCCTGGCCTGTCCGCTCGTCCGCCCGCGAGGCGACCGCGGCCTCTGCCACCTGCGGGTGGTCGACGAGGGCGCTCTCGACCTCGATCGTCGAGAGGCGATGGCCCGAGACGTTCATGACGTCATCGACGCGACCGAGCAGCCAGAAGTCGGCGTCACCGTCGATGCGCGCACCGTCCCCCGCAAAGTAGGTGTCCT
>JACCXX010000027.1 GCA_013696805.1 Actinomycetota bacterium | reverse complement strand
CCCCGAACTCCTCGGCCAGGCCGTCTCGCACGGCTGCGTGCGCGTGGCGAACCGCGACATCCTCCGCCTTCGGAGCCTCGTCGGGCTCGGCACGCCGATCCGCATCGTCGCGTAGCTCCCCCACCGGGTCGCAGGGCCGAAAAAGTGCCTTCGCCGGCTCAGGCTTCGCGGACTCTCCGGCACTGACTGGTGCGTTGCAGCAGCCGCGCTCGAGCGACCCCGAGTTGCGACCGGCACAAGGGTTGTCGAGCATACTTCCCGCCCATGGACGACCAGCAACTGACCCAGCTTCGCGACTGGGGGCGACGGCTGCAGCAGTACGGCGATTCCGCCGAGCTACGAGCCGCCGGGCGGGCGCTCGATCTGGCGGCGGCGGAGATCGACCGCCTGCGGTCGCAGCTGGCGCCGCCTGCGAGCCGCGATGAGACCCCTCCACCGCCGGCAAGGCCGACGCGACGGCGACGACGGCCGTTCGGCGTCGGCGATGACGAGGCGGACGAGGAGGACGCGGAACCGCTCAGGCGGCTTCCTGAGAGGCTCCTCGGGAGGACGGCGGCGGCCGGTGCGCGCCGGCGAAGCCGGTCGACGTCGAGGCGAATCGGGTCAGGTGCGGCAGCCGTCACCGAACGTCCGCCGCCACCACGCCTGCCACACCGAGCGGAAGTGTCAGCGAGACGCCCGTCGGAGTTCTCGGCCCGCGTGTCGGCCGCTCTCGCAGGGCGATGGCGTCCACGCGCGAGACCGACCGCGGCGTGGGCCCTCCCCCGCCCGAACCGCGGGACGCTGATCGCGGTTGGCGTCGCTGCGGCGATAGTTCTCGTCGGATCAGTGGTGCTCCGAGTCGCGGCGCCCGATTTCCGCACAGAAGGCCCGTCCGCGAACGCCGAGATCGGCAAGGACGCTCGGCGCACACTGTCGTTCGCGATCCGGGCGAATGGAGAGACGCTGCACGAGGCACGCTGGGTCCTCGACGCCGAAGACGTCACGAACCGCGTCCTCCGGCAAAACGGCGTCGCACGGTTTTCCGGCGCTGCGTTGCCGGACGGAGAGCACGTGCTGACCGTGACAGCCGACGGCCGCCTCCCCGGTTCCCGCGCCGAGCACACCTGGAAGGTCAGAGTCGATACGTCGCCGCCGCAGGTGCGGCTCGACGAGGCATCGCGGAAAGCACCCGTCTCGCAACCGATGCGGTTCGCGGGGACGGTGGACGACGACGTGGACGTGGTCGTCGCCGGCCGTTCCGTCTCCGTCGACGACGGGCGCTTCTCCGTGGGCTACGCGCAGCCGCCCGCTCAGCCGGTCTCGGTGGTCGCGACGGACGCCTTCGGGAACCGCAGCTCGCTGCGTGTGCACGTGCAGCTCATTCCGCGCCGGCCGCGAGCGCCCCTACGAGCGGTTCACGTGACCTTCTACGCCTGGGCCGACTCGGAGCTTCGTCGCGGCATTCTCGACCTCGTCGACGCCGGGCGCATCAATACAGTCGAGCTCGATCTCAAGGACGAGTCGGGCATCATCGGCTTCGACGCGCCGATCCCGTTCGGTCGACGGATCGGGTCCGTCCAGCCCATCTACGACTTGCCTCAGGCGATCGACATGCTCCATCGACGAGGCGTGATGGTCGTTGGACGCATCGTCGCGTTCCGAGACCCGATCCATGCGGCTGCGGCCTGGAAGCGGGGGTGGCGGAGCCAGGTCATCCAGACGCCGAGCGGTGAGCCGTATGCCGGCTATGGCGGCTTCACGAACTTCGCCGACCCGACCGTTCGCCGTTACAACGTCGCTGTGGCTCGGGTGGCGGCTGCGGCGGGCATCGACGATGTCCTCTACGACTACGTGCGCAGGCCCGACGGTCCGATCGACGAGATGCGGTTCCCGAACCTCCAGGGAAGCCTCGAGCGATCGATCGCGACTTTCCTCGGCGAGGCGCGCCGAGCGCTCGCGCCCTACCGGACGTACCTTGGCGCGAGCGTGTTCGGCGTCGCTGCTACACGGCCGACGGAGGTCGCGCAGCAGATTCCATCGATGGCGCGGAACGTCGACTACATCTCTCCGATGCTCTACCCATCCCACTGGGGGCCCGGCGAATACCGCGTCTCGAACCCCAACGCGGAGCCGTACGCGATCGTGCGCAGGTCGCTGCGTGACTTTCAGCGGCAAGTGAGAGGAACAGGGGCGCGCGTCGTCCCTTGGCTCCAAGATTTCTCGCTCGGTGTCACGTACGGGCCTGCCGAGGTGCGGGCGCAGATCAAGGGCGCGGAGGACGCCGGGATCCGTGAATGGCTGCTTTGGGATCCGCTCGTCACATACACGTCGGAGGCACTTCCCGAGGCGCGGCGCCTCGAGCCGATCCCGACGAGTCGAGGCGAGGCCAAGCCTGTAGCCACCGACACCACGCCAAAACCAGCGGCGCAGCCCGTCGACGACGCGACAGCGAAGGCGGCGGCCGTACGGGCGAACGAGCTCGGCGACGTGCCGGTGCTGATGTACCACCAGATCCGAGCGGACGGAGGCGGCGAGTACGACCTGACGCCGGACGAGTTCCGGGCAGAGCTCGAACGGTTGTGGCGCGAGGGCTACCGGCCCGTCAGGGCGATCGACCTCGTCAGGGGCGAGCTCGACGTGCCGGCCGGAAAGAGCCCGGTGGTGCTGACCTTCGATGACTCGACGAAGGAGCAGCTCGCCGTCGACGCGACCGGCGAGGCGAAACCGCAAACGGCGATCGGCATCATGCTCGACTTCGCGCGCAGGCACCCGGGCTTCGAGCTGGCCGGAACGTTCTATCCGAACCGCGAGCCGTTCGCCGGCGTCAGCGAGGGCCCGCGCCTCCTCCGCTGGCTCGTTGAGCACGGCTTCGAGCTCGGAAACCACACGAAGGATCACACCCCGTTCAGCGAGATGAGCGGCGAGGAGGCGCGCCGCCAGATCGTTCTCGGTCGCGAGGTGATCACGGACGCGGTGCCAGACGCGCGGGTGAGGACCTTGGCACTACCGCTCGGGGCATGGCCGACGCCGCGGTCGATCGCCTGGCGCGGCACGTGGGGCGGCCAGAGCTACGCTCACGACGGCGTTTTCCTCGTCGGCGCTGAGCCAGCCAGGTCGCCGTTCGCGCGCGCATTCGACCCGCACGCGATCCCGCGGATTCGAACCACGCCAAAGGGCGCATCGGATCCGGAGTACGGGAGCTCCTGGTGGCTCGACCAGCTTCGGCGCAATCCGGGCCGACGCTACGTCTCCGACGGCGATCCGAGCACGATCGCGTTCCCTCGCCGACTCTCGAATGCGCTCGCGCCGCGCATCCGAGGGCGAGCACGACCGTACTGACCACCGTCGTCTCGCCAGAACGGAGCTTCGGCCGAAAGAGCTCGGCGCGAACCTCAAGCGGTTGAAGTGAAGCCGGCCTATGAACCACCTGTCGGGGGATGAGTCAAGCGGCCGCCACGGGGCACAGTCTGAGCACACCCCGATCCGAGGGACGACGCGGCCATGCAAATACACGTTGAAGAACAGAATCACCTTGACGATCTTCTCGCCTTTCTGCGGAGGATCGGCTGTATCGCTCTACGCGTCGACGGCAGCACGCTCGAGGTACACGTGCCGGAGACGACGAACGAGCGGGCCGAACGACTCGAGCTCAGGGCGTACCTCAGCTCCTGGCAGGCGCGCCATCCCGAGGCCGAGACGAAGCTGCTCAGCTAGCGAAAGCGGTAGCGCCGAGCGGGTACTCCAGGTCGAGGGCACGAAGGCGCCCAGTCGGGAAGGGCTGTCGGCTATAGGCCCGGAGTAGCGGAGCCGAGCCGCACGGGGCCTCAGCCCTTGGCGCGATCGGCCGGTGTGTAGCAGGCCTTCGCCAGGGCGGGAATCTCGCCCTTGAGGAACTGATAACTCAGCTTGCCCGTGGTTCTCGCGTCCCGGTTGAGGGTCGCCACGGGAACGGGCCTATTGATCGCATAAGCGGTCCAGTCGCTGTGCACCCGTCGCCATGACGCCTTCATCTTGTCCAGAAATGTGGCGAACCGCTTGATCCGAGAGTCGCATGCAGTGCGGTACTCGCCGTTGAGCTTGCCAACGGCGCCTCGGACGCCGGCGATCGCGATCAGCATGGTCTGGGTCTCCCGGAAATGACACTTCACCGAGTCTCTCGGAGAGGCACCTTTGTTGTAGAGCTTCACGGCCGCTTCGTTGCACGCTGTCTGGCCCCGCTCATATGCAGCAGCCGCGTCCTGATACTTCTTGATGGCCGGATTGAGCGTGAGGCTCTCTTGCTCATGGAAATACCCCGCGCGCGTGTCTGTCTTCGGCTCGGCGCTCGTGGCGCTCGTGTTTTCGGAGCTGCCGCCCCCGCAGGCCGTTAGTGCGAGGCACGTGAGCACGAGACAGCAAAGCCGCAGAGAACCGAGCACCTCCGCCGACTATAGCGAGCCTTTCAGGGTCTCCCCTGGAGGGCTAACTGTGCGCCCCAGCGACGCCGTCGCCGCGGCGCCACCGCTTGAACGCGAACCACGCGGCGATCGCCAGCGCAATCGGGATCGCCGCGTAGAAGCCGTACTGCTCCACGAGCTCGATCGCCGCCTCGCCGGCCAGGTAGGCGCCGATTCCGAATCCGAGCGTGAACACGATCGAGGCGAGCGTGTGCCAGAACGCGAACGATCGCCACGGCATCTTTGCGATCCCCGCGACGGGAGCAGCGACGACCTTGAGGCCCGGCAGAAAGCGAGCAACGAACACCGCGCGCGGGCCCTGCTCCTCGAAGAACGACTCCGCGCGAACGACCAACCGCTCCAGCCTTCGCGGGAGGAACCGGTCGACGAGCCGCCGACCGCCGGTGCGTCCGATCCAGTAGCCCGCGTACCCGCCGAGGACGAGCGCGACGAGCCCTACGGCGATCACGCTCACGATCGAGAAGTGGCCCCGCGCAGCGAGGATCGCGGCCGTGACCAGCACGGTCTTCCCTGGAAACCCGCCGACGCCCATCGCCTGCAACGCGACGACGGCAAAGAGCACGATCAGCCCGTAGTTCTGGAGGAACTCGGTCACACGGGTGTGATGCCCAATGGAGCCGTGCGTAACGCGCGGGGGGCGCGCAGCTGCTTTCGGCCAGTCAGGCGCGCTAGTTCCGAACCAGTTCCGGCGCGCAGGTTCGATTTCGGGATAGCGGGCCGAGCAGCCGGCGCCTGAGCGCTACACGACGCGGAACGAGTTCTGGCCCAGCATCGTCCCGTAGCGAGGGTTGGTGAACCTGCCTAACGCCGGCCAGACGTACCAGGTGTAGACGCCCGGCTTGAGCTTGAAGGTACGGCCCCCGAAGGTCCAGGTGCGGCGCATGCCGAACCGCGTTCGCGTCGGCCAGACGGTCAAGACCTTGCGTCCGCCGCGGTAAACCTGGACGTTGTAGAACCTGGCCCTCGGCACGGCGCGCCAGCGGAGGAGCGGGGGTCGTGAAACACGTTCGCCCCTGAGCGGCGAGAAAAGCATGCTCCGCTGCGTCGCGCGCACGAAAACGACGTTCACGGAGAACGTCGCTGAGCCGGCGTTGTCCCGCCGGTCGACCGCGGCGCACGTCACAGTCGTCGTCCCGGGCGGGAGGCGCGTTCCCGACTTCGGTGTGCAAACCGGCGTGACGGAGCCGTCCACGATGTCGACCGCCGACGCGGTCCAGTTCGCCACCGCGCCCGCGCGGCTCGTCGTCCGCACCGTTTTTGTCGCCGGAACCCTCACAACAGGCGGCGTGCGGTCGGCAACCGTGACCCGGAACGTCGACGTAGTCGTTTGCCCATCCGCCGTTGCGCTGCACGAGACGGTGGTCGTGGCGAGCGCGAAGATCGAGCCCGAGAGTGGAGCGCAGGTGACCGGGATTGCGCTGCTCCGGTGGTCGAAGGCGCTTGCCGTATACACCACGGCCGTGCCCGCGCCGCTCTGCGCCTCGACCGTTACCTCGGGCGGAACATTGACCCGCGGCGGATCGGGAGGTGGAGGCGGCGGAGCCGGCGGAGGTGGAGGCGGCGGTGGGGGTGGCGGCGGTGGCGGATCGGGCGGCGGAGGCGGAGGCGGTGGTGGCGGCGGTGGTGCAGGGGGTGGCGG
>JACCXX010000164.1 GCA_013696805.1 Actinomycetota bacterium | reverse complement strand
CTCGGCGGTGAGGAGCCGCCCCTCGGCGTCCAGCTCGAAGACGAAGAAGTCGCGGCCGATGACGGGCACGGCGACGTTGAAGACCGGGATCGCGCCGACGAACCCCTCGAACGTGCCCGCATGACCGTGGCCGTGGACGGTCAGATGCGGCTGATGCTCCGCGATCGGCTCGGCGAGCCGGTCGCTGCCGAGGAACGCCCAGATCGTCTGCCGCTCGCCCTCGAGCGTCGTCGTCGTCGGCGCGTAGTGCAACAGGACGACGCGGATGTCGCAGTCCGAGATCTCGTCGAGACCGGATGCGAGCGCCTCGACCTCGTGCGTCGTCTCGGCGTACACCCGCCGTAGGAGCGGCTCCCCGAAATCCGGGAGCTCGGAGTCCGGGAAGCCGCCGATGAACCCCTTCGTCCCTGCGATCCCGACGCGGACCCCCCGCACCTCCGCGATCGCGGACTCGCCGTTCAGAACGACGATCCCAGCCTCACGCAGCGCGACCGTCACCTCATCGGTGCGGTCTGCGTGCCAGTCGTGGTTCCCGAGCACGGCGTAGACCGGCAGCGGAAACCCCCGAACGATCTCGGCCAGCACAACCGCCTCCGCGGGCTCGCCGTGCGTGGTCAGGTCGCCGGCGAGGAGCACGATGTCTGCCCGCCGGCGGATCTCGTGGAACCCGGCTGCGACCTGGTCGCGGTTCTCTTCGCTGCAGTGGATGTCGCCCGCCGCAGCGAGCCGCACCGTTTCGCGCTGTCCACTCACGAGCATCATCATTCCCGATCGTGCCCGAGTTCCCAGACATCCTCGAAACGTTCAAGCGCTCTGCGGCAGCGCTCCAGGACGCCGGCGTGCCCTTCGCGCTCGGAGGCGGCCTCGCCTGCTGGGCGCGCGGCGGGCCGGAGACCCAGCACGACATCGACTACATGGTCAGGCCGGAGGATGCAGAGCGGGCTCTCGATGCTCTCGAGGAGGCAGGGTTCAAGCCTGAGAAGCCGCCGGAGAACTGGCTCTACAAGGCGCACGACGGCGAGGTGCTGATCGATCTGATCTTCGACCCGCAGGGCGGGCCTGTGGACGACGAGATCCTCGGCCGCGCGGAGGAGCTCGAGGTGCAGGCGGTTCGAATGTCGGTCATGACGCTCGAGGACGTCATGGTCACCAAGCTCCTCGCGCTGCGAGAGCATGAGGTCGACTACGACAGCGTGCTCGAGGTGGCGCGCTCGCTCCGCGAGCAGATCGACTGGGACGCCGTGCGGAAGCAGACCGACAGCTCTCCGTACGCTCGGGGCTTCTTCTTCCTGGCCCAAGAGCTCGAGATCCTGGGCTAGGGGTCCGAGACCGGGAGCTCGAAGCGACCCTCCGCCTCGAGAAGAGCGGCCAGCGAACCGCCCACATGCGGAGAATGCCATTCAGGCAACGACGCGTGGCTATGCGACTCTTGCGCGATGCGAAGACTCGCCGCGACGCTCATTCTGCTCGTCGGCATCGCCGCGGGCTGGATGGTGCTCCGGGCAGCCGCTGACGATCCGGACCGGCGTGGGCTCGTCGTCGGCATCGTCGACGGTGACACGCTGGACGTTCGCGTCCTCGCAACGCGGGAACGCGTGCGGGTCCTCGGCATCGACACGCCGGAAAGGGGATCGTGCTTCTCCCGGCGGGCGGCCGCCGAGACGAGTCGCCTGGCCCTGGGGCGCCGGGTCAAGCTCCAGCGGGACTCGTCCCAGCCGGAGCGGGACCGCTTCGACCGCCTGCTCGCCTACGTCGAGCTGCCGGACGAACGCGATCTCGGCCTCGAGCTCGTGGAGCGAGGTTTTGCGCGCGTGTTCGTGATCGGCCGGCCCTTCGAGCGGCTGAAGTCCTACCGGAAGGCGGAATCGCTCGGGCGCGCTCAGCGCGCCAGCATCTGGCGGTGCTAGTCACGAGGCTTCTTCTGGCGGCGCCACCCCAGCGTCACCGTAACGAGCGCCGCACCACCGAACCGACTAGCCCGAGCGTCATGTCGCCGAGGGTGTCTGTGTAGGCGGTCTGCTCCTCGGGCCCGCCCCGGATGAAGGTGTAGTACTCGCCGATCTCCCAGAGGAGCGCGGTCACAGCGCCGAACCCGATCGCCAGGGAGACGACATTGAGCCGCCCGAGCGGGTAGCGGAGGAGCAGTTGGCCGCAAGCAGCCGTGAGGAGCCCCCAGTTCAGGAGATGGTTGAAGTCGTCCCACCAGTCGATCGTGTCGTAGAGGTCGAGCGCGTTTCCGGCCGTGTCGATGAGGAACGGGAGCACGAGGAAGATGTCCAGTGCGTACGGGTAAAGCCGCGAGTCGCGCCGGCCCCAGAGCCACCAGCCGAGCGGGACGATCAGCGCCGCCAGCGGGTACGTGAGGGCGCGGCCCTCCATGGCCTTCCCCTGGAACTGGTGGGCACCGGAGAAGACCGCGAAGAGCAGAAGCGCTATGAGCGCCCCTTTGACTGCGATGTTGAGCCAGAGAAGCGCGCGCGCTCTCACCGCGCGCCACTTTACGCCTCTAGCTGAAAGATCCTTCGGGCTCGCGGAACGACGCCCAACGCTTCTCGAACACGACGGCCAGCCAGATCGAGCCCTCAAAGAGGACCATCAGCGGTGCCATCGTGATCGCCGTCGTCACAGGATCGACGCCGGGCATGACGACCGCGAGGGCGGCCATGCCGACGTAGCCCATCCGCCGATTCCGTCGCAGCTTTGCCGAGGACGTAACGCCGAAGCGCACGAGCCCGAGCAGGAAGACTGGTAGCTGGAAGACAATGCCGACGAAGACGAGGACGAGCATCACGAACGAGTAGTAGCTACTCGCCCGTACCTCGATGTCGTAGAGCGACGAGTCGAAGTTCGTCAGGAACTTGACCGCCGAGGGGAGCACGACGAAATATCCGAATGAGACCCCTGCCGCGAGGAGGACGGTCGCGAAGGCGACCAGGCGCGCGACCGCTCCCTGGGAGCGCTTGTCGAAGGCCGGAGCAAGAAAGCTCCACAGCTGCCACAGGATGATCGGCAGCGCGAGCGCAAGGCCGGCGAAGATGCTGATCTTGAGCGAGGTCGTGAACGGCTCGGTCACCCCGAGCGTGATCGGGCGTTTGCCGTCGGGAAGCGGTGCGTTGAGCCAGTCGAGCACCGTGTGCCGCCCGATGAAGGCAACCGTGGTACCGGCGGCCAGGGCGATCAGGCTCAGCCCCAGCCGCGTGCGGAGCTCGCCGAGATGTTCGACGAGCTCCGCCGGCTGGCCGTGTGCGAGTCGGCGCGGAAGGCGCATTAGGCGACGCGCTCTGCCTTTCGCGTGACTGGAAGCTCGACGGGCTCGTCGCCGGGCAGGTCCGGGATGGAGAACTTGTCGTCCTCGCCGTTTCCGCCTGTCACCGAGTCCTTGAACTCACGTAGGCCGCGTCCCATCGAGCGACCCATCTCCGGAAGCCGCTTGGGGCCGAAGACGAGCAGGACGACGAGGCCGAGTAGAAGAATTTCTGGAAGTCCGATGAATCCGGGCACGAATTACTTCCTTTCATTAGGTGTCCCGCTGGGGCGACCGTTCGGCCGCCCCGCGGAGACGCTTGGTTAGCCGACGATGAATCCGGTCGCCTTGACCGCGGCGAGGATCTGCCGCTTCGACTTGGCTTGGTCGAAGGCGCGCGGTGCGGGAGACGGAGCGCCTCCGTTACCACGGATGTCCCGAACCCAGGCGGCGTGGCGAGCCTCGACCGTGAGGATCGACAGTGCGGCCGCAACGATCGCCTTCGTCTTCAGCAGCGGGCCCTGGCCGGAATAGGCCATGACGCCGGTGTCCTCGAGCACGGTCGCCGTCGCGAGGAACTTCGCCTGGTCGGCAGTGGTGCCCTTGAAGTCGAACCGCGGCTTCTTGACCGCGCTCCGGCCGAGAGCCTTCTTCAAGAAGGCGACATGCGCCCGCTCGTGGTTCCCGGTGACTGCTGCGAACCTTGCTGCCTCGCCGGTCAACGCGCCCTTCTGTACGGCCTCGGTGTAGAAAGCCGCCTCGAGGTACTCGAGCGTCAACGCGAAGTTGAGAATCGCGACGTCGCTGCTAGGCGTAGCTCCGAGAGCAACGCTCGGCAGGGCGCCCATGAGCGCGCCTCCACCGAGGATCGCGCCACCGCCGAGGGCGGTCTTGCGAAGAAAGTCCCCGCGTGTGCCGTTGACCCCTTCGACAGCCTCCTGGAGAGCGCCGTCTTGGTCCATTTCGGCAAGCGTAAGATCGGACATAGTGAACCCCTTTCCCTGGCGGCCGGTTGACTGGGCTGACCTGTTGGTTGACCGCCAACGAGGGTGCTTCGCACGAGGCATGAAAACGGTTCGGATCCGCACGCTTTAGCCTTAGACTCAACTTCCGAGAAATGGCGAAGCGGCATCTCATCGGCCTGCTGCTCGCCACCGAGGAGGATTGGCCGAGCGCCTTCGAGGCGGTGATGCGCGGGCTCGGCCCGATCCGCTACCGGGGCGAGACGCACGAGCTCGCGACCGAGCGGATCGAGAACGAGCCGTTCGACCTCCGCCACACCCCTCGCTACCAGCTCATCATCGACCGGCTCTCATGGTGGTACGACCTCCCGCGCGAATGGTTGAAGAAGGTTGCATTGATGGACGACGTGTATCGCCTCAACAACCCGTTCACGTTCCAGGCGATGGAGAAGCACGCTGCTTACTGCGCGATGATGCGGCTCGGGATCAAGGTCCCAGAGACCTGGCTGATCCCGCACCGGCTCCCGCCTGAGAACCCGCGCTACGTGGACATGGCCGAGCGCTACAACCCCGAGTTCGACCTGGACGAGATCGGCAACGCAGTGGGCTACCCACTCTTCATGAAGCCCTTCGACGGCGGCATGTGGGTGGGCGTCACACGCATCACGAGCCCCGAGGAGCTGCGCTTTGCGTACGAGCACTCGGGTGAGCGCCTGATGCACGTGCAGGCCTCAGTCGAGGACTTCGACGTCTTCACCCGGAGCCTGTCGATCGGGCCCCAGACGCTCGTTGCCCAGTACGACCCGGCCGCCGACGGGCACTACCGCTACAGCATCGAGTCCGACTTTCTCTCCCCCGAGCTCCACCGCGAGGTGGAGACGATCAGCCGGCTCGTGAACGCGTTCTTCCGCTGGGAATTCAACTCGTGCGAGGTGATCGTCATAGGCGACGAGGTTGCTCCGATCGACTACGCCAACGCCTCGCCTGACATCGCGCTCGTGAGCCTCCACTACCATTTCCCGTGGGCGATTAGGGCTCTCGCGGCCTGGTGTGCCTTCTGTGCGGTCACCGAGCGTCCCATGCGCATCAACCAGTCGACCGCGGACTACTTCGCGATCGGGGACGCCGATCTCACCTACGAGGACAAGCTGGAGCGTTACCGCCAGCTCGCCGATCGCTACTTCCAGAAGGAGGAGTTCGAAGCGTTCTGCGCCGAGGCCCTGCCGCACCTGGACGAGGTCGTCGTCGAGTACGTCGAGTCCGGCGAGCTCGACGAGCTCGCCGTGCGGACGATCACGACAGAGGTGCTCGAGCCCGAGAAGCATGAAGCGCTCATCGAGCGTTCCCGGTTCAACCTCGCCCTGTGGGCGGCCGATCAACGAGCGGCAACGGCGCCCTGATCGTCCAGTTGAACCGCAAGCGCTACGCGATTCTCTCGGCGGCTCTCTTCGTCGCGTATGTCGTCGCAGCCAAGATCGGGATCGAGCTCAGGGTCGCGGAAGGCCTCATCACGCCGGTCTGGGCGCCGACGGGGATCGCGCTGGCAGCACTCGTCCTCAACGGCCGCGGACTGTGGCCGGCTGTCGCTCTCGGCGCCTTCGTCGCCAACGCGATCAGTGGCGCCTCCATCCCGGAGGCGGCCTCCATCGCAGTCGGCAACACGCTCGAAGCCGTGGTCGGAGCCACCCTCTTGCTCCAGGTCGGCTTCCGGCCTGCGCTCGACCGGGTACGGGACGTTCTGGCGCTGATCGGGCTCGGCGCGTTTCTCAGCACGATGATCGCCGCCACGAACGGCGTCACGACGCTGGTCGTCTCGGGCGACATCGACGGCTCGGATTACTGGTCGTCTTGGCTTCTCTGGTGGGTCGGCGATGCGATGGGGAACCTCGTCGTCGCTCCGCTCCTGCTCGTCCTAGCACAGCGTCCGTGGCGCCGGCTCACCCGCCCTCACCAGATCGAGGCCCTCTTGATGCTCGCGGTGCTGACAGCACTGAGCTCGCTCGTGTTCCTCGCCGGCTACTGGCGGTACCCCCATCTCCTGTTCCCGTTGCTCATCTGGGCCGCCCTGCGTTTTCACCAGCTCGGAGCGACGGTCGGCAGCTTCGTCGTCACCGGAATCGCAGTTGCCGGCGCAGTCGAGGGAACGACGCCGATCGGCAAGGGCAGCACCACCGAGGTCGTCCAGATCCTCGAAGGCCTGAGCGCCGGTACCGCAGTCAGCCTCCTGATCCTCGGCGCAGTACTCGCCGAGCGGAGCGCCGCCGGTCGCGCGGTCGCCCAAGCTCACGCGGGTCTCGCCGAAGCGCAGGAGCTCGCTCACGTGGGCAGCTGGGAATGGGATGTCCGCGTCGACCAGGTGACCTGGTCGGACGAGCTCTACCGGCTCTGGGGCGTCGAGCCCAGTGAGGAAAAGATCACGTACGACTGGTATCTCGCCTCAGTGCACCCGGAGGATCGCGAACTCGTCGCCAGCATGGTCGAGCGCGCCTTCACGGAGGACATGCCGTTCTCGTTCGAGCACCGCGTGCGGCACGGAGAGGGCCCAGCGCGCTGGATTCACAGCCGCGGACGCGTGGTCAGGGACAACGCGGGGGCGCCGGTGCGGATGCTGGGCACGGCGCAGGACATCACCGAACGCAAACGCATCGACGAGCTCCGCGACTCGATCCTCTCGACCGTCTCGCACGAGCTGCGGACGCCGCTGACATCGATCCTCGGCTTCTCGATCACCCTGGAGGAGAAGGGCGAGCGGCTCGACGAGGAGACTCGGTCCGCGATGGTGACGAGCCTTTCCCAGCAAGCCCTTAAGCTCGACCGGCTGTTGTCCGACCTCCTCGACATCGATCGCCTGAGGCGCGGCTTTATGCGGCCGAGCTTCCACGAGACCGACGTCGGTTCGCTGGTCGAGCACGCCGTGACCGCGTTCTCGCCCGGGTCACACACAATCGAGGTGCACGCCGACAATGCCCCGGCTCAGGTCGATGCTCCGAAAGTGGAGCGGATCGTGGACAACCTCATCGCCAATGCCGTCAACCATACGCCGCCCGGCACCGAGATCTCGGTGCGCGTCGAGGCTCAGAAGGACGGCGTGCTGCTCTCAGTCGACGACAACGGGCCTGGCGTCGCGGAGACCGACCGAGAGGCGATCTTCGACCTCTTCACGCGCAGGGCAAGCAATGATTTCGTGCAGGGAACTGGCATCGGCCTCTCTCTCGTCTCGCAGTTCACCGCGCTGCACGGCGGCCGTGTGTGGGTCGAGGAGGCCTCGAGCGGAGGCGCTTCCTTTCGGGTCTTTCTCCCAGCGAAACATCCGGAATGAGCGAGTCCACCGTCGACAGCCTGGCGAGGCTCGCACTCTTCGCCGACCTGAGCAGACCGCAGGTCGAGGAGGTCTCGCACCTGTTCGACGAGCAGGTGTTTGCGGAGGGCGAGCGCGTGCTGCGCCACGGGCTCTCGGGCTCGAGCTTCTACGTGGTCCTCGAAGGCGAAGCCTCGGTGCGTATCGACGGCGACGAGCGAATGCAGCTTGGACGCGGTGATTTCTTCGGAGAGATCTCCGCGCTCACCGGTGACCCGCCGAGCGCGGACGTGGTGGCGACGTCGCTCCTGCGGTGCTTGGTCATCGCCGCCACGCAGCTCGAGGAGTTCCTAGTCGAGCACCCCCGCGTGATGCTGCGGATGCTTCAGGCCGAGGCGCGGCGCTTGCAGACGGCCGGTCAGTGGCAGCAGTAGACGAACAGCCTTTCTCGCCAGGCACGTACGACGTCGTCGTCGTCGGAAGCGGCCCAGGCGGTCTACAGACGAGCTACTGCCTGGCGCGGCTCGGCGTCGACCATGCCGTGCTGTCTCGTGACGACGTCCCCGGAGGCATGTTCCAGCGCTTTCCACTCTTCCAGCGACTCATCACGTGGACGAAGCCGGATGCGCCCGCCGACAGGAAGACCCGCGAATACGAGTGGTACGACCACAACAGCCTGGTCGCCGATGAGCCCGAACTGCGTGCGCTCGTGCCACCGGAGATGAACCGCGAGTACGACTTGCCGTCGCGCGAGGAGATGCTGCGGGGCCTGGCCGCGTTCGCCAAGCGTGCCCGGATCAACGTTCGGTACGGCTGCACGTGGGAGGCGACGCGCCGAGAAAGGGAGGAGATCGTGCTCCAGACCTCCGATGGCGAGTACCGCTGTCGTGCGGCGGTGTTCGCGATCGGCATCACGGAGCCCTGGATCGCGCCCGTCCCCGGGCTCGACCGGGCCACGCACTACGTGGACGTGAAGGACGTCGGTGCGTACGAGAATCGGCGCGTCTTCATCGTCGGCAAGCGCAACTCCGGCTTCGAGGTGGCGCAGGCTCTCCTTCCGTGGGCGCGCCAGATCATCCTCGCGTCACCGAGCCCCGTGCAGACGAAGACCCTCGCGCTCTCCCCCCTCCGCGTGCGCTACCTACACCCCTACGACGAGTACGCGCGGGGTGGGCCGGGAACCTACGTGCTCGACGCGGCGATCGATCGGGTCGAGCGAGGCGCGGATGGCTACCGCGTCGTCGTCGCCGGAACGACCTGGGAGGGCGAGCTCACGTTCGAGGTGGACGACGTGATCGCCGCGACGGGCTTTCAGGCGCCTTTGCAGGACTTGCCCGATCTGGGCGTGGCCACGGTGTCGGACGGACGCGTTCCTGCGTTGACGCCGTTCTGGGAAAGCCTGACGGTTCCCGGGATCTTCTTTGCCGGCAACGCGACCCAGGGCGCGCGAGGGCTCGGCAAGCGCGGTCTCGGCGCAAGCTCCAGCGCGGTTAATGGCTTCCGCTACAACGCATGCGTTCTCGCCAGCCACCTGGCCGAGCGGCTCGGAAAGCCGGTCAGCCGACCACGCCTCGCGGGTAGCGAGCTCGTCCCGTACCTCCTGCACGAGCTTTCTCACGCGCCAGAGCTCTGGATTCAGAAGGGCTACCTTGCGCGTGTGCTCGCCTTCGCCGGCGGCATCTACGACCAGGGCATCGCGCCGGTCACCCACTTTCTCGACGGGACCGTCCCGGATGCGCTCGCGGCCACGATCGAGGTCGACGAGGGAGGGACGATCTTTCCCATCTTGTATCTGCGGCGCTCAGGCGAGGTGCACGAGCACCCGCTGCCGCCCCACCCGCTCCATGTCTACGAAAACGAGTCGTACCGGCAAGAAGTCGAAGCGATTTTGCGCTAGGCCGCGAGGCCGGTGGCTTCGACGATGAGGTACGTCTCTCCTCGATCGACCACGCGCTCGCCGTGCAGATCTTCGTGGATGGCGCTGACGAGGAAGCAGTCGTCACGCGCGCAGACCTCTGCATGAAGCTTCGCTGAGATCTCGAGTTGCTCCCGGCAGCCGGCCTCGTCGCACTCGCAAAGCACCACGTAGGTTCCCTGGCGAATGCCGAACGAGGTGTTGAGCGCGCGAATCCGCTCATTGACTTCCCTGAAGAGGGGTCGCTTACCCACGCAGGCCAACCTATAGCAGACAGACCGTTCTGTCTAGTACGATGGCGAAATGGCTCCTACGGCACAGGTCAGCGCCGAGCCCAAGGCTCGGGAACGAATCCTGGAGACGGCCTACGAGCTCTTCTCGCGGCGCGGCATCCGCGATGTCGGCGTGGACGAAGTCGTCGCCCGCGCCAGCGTGGCGAAGGCCACCCTCTACCGGCACTTCCCGTCGAAGGACGCACTCGTGCTCGCTTTCCTTGCCCGGCGCGAGGAACAGTGGACGAAGGGCCTGGTCGAGGAAGGGGCACGGGCGCGGGGCAAGACGCCCGAGGAGCGCCTCCTCGCAATCTTCGACGTCTTCCACGACTGGTTCGCGAGCCCCGAGTTCGACACGTGCTCCTTTATCAACGCACTCCTCGAGATGGGACGCGAGCACGAGGTGGGCCGCTCGAGCATCGACTACCTGGAGAACATTCGCTCAGTCGTTCGCGGGCTTGCCGACGAGGCGAGCCTCCGTGATACCGACTCGTTTGCGCGCTCCTGGCACATCCTGATGAAGGGCTCGATCATCGCCGCCGCCGAGGGCGACCTCGCCGCAGCAAAGCGTGCCCAGGCGATGGGTCGGCTGCTCATCGAGCAACACCGCTAAG
>JACCXX010000162.1 GCA_013696805.1 Actinomycetota bacterium | reverse complement strand
GAGCACGGGTGAACCCCTGGTTCCCCCGTGAGCCCCCTCCTGTCGGGGCGGCGGCTCGCTCCGTGGGGCTTCAGGAGCCGGCGGTCCGCGTCGTGGCTCTAACGTTCCCCTCTCCTTTGTGAGCCTCCCGCCGGGCTAAACCCGGCTCCGGCGGCCTTTCAGTGAGGCTCTCGAAATGTTTGGCCCTCCCTAAGAGCACGGGTGAACCCCTGGTTCCCCCGTGAGCCCCCTCCTGTCGGGGCGGCGGCTCGCTCCGTGGGGCTTCAGGAGCCGGCGGTCCGCGTCGTGGCGCTGACGTTCCCCTCTCCTTTGTGAGCCTCCCGCCGGGCTTACCCGGGCTCCGGCAGCTTTCAGTAAGGCTCTCGAAAAGTTTGGCCTCCGAAAGTTTGGCGCCTCCCGTTCATTAGCATCAAGCGCGCATGCAGACGCTGCTTCGAACGCCACTCTACGAGCGCCATGTCGCGCTCGGCGCCCGCATGGTGCCGTTCGCAGGCTGGGAGATGCCGGTGCAGTACGAAGGCGTCATTCCCGAACACCGTGCCGTTCGTGAGGATTGCGGCATCTTCGACGTCTCACACATGGGCGAGCTCGAGGTCGAGGGCCCAAAGGCTCGCGAGCACCTGCAGTCGCTCCTCTCGAACAACCTCGACAAGGTTGAGGTGGGCGGTGCTCAGTACACCCTCCTCACGAACGAGGCCGGGGGGATCGTCGACGATCTGATCGTCTACCGCCTCGAGGAGTGCCGGTACCTCCTCGTCATCAACGCTTCGAACCAGGAAACTGACTTCGAGTGGATCCGTGACCGCGAGATCCGCGGCTCCGACACGCGTGATGCCTCCGACCGCTACGCCCTGCTGGCTGTCCAGGGGCCTCGCTCCCTGGAGCGGCTCGGCCTCGACGACGCGCCCACCTTCACGTGGGCGATGGGTGAGATAGACGGCATCGAGTGCATGGTCAACCGCACCGGCTACACGGGCGAGAAGGGCGTCGAGCTGATGGTGATGGAAGAGGATGCCACCGCCCTCTGGGATGCGGCCGTGGCGCGCGGCGTGACTCCCGCAGGCTTGGGCGCGCGTGACACCCTGCGGCTCGAGGTCTGCTACCCGCTTCACGGCAACGACATCGGACCGGAGACCGACGCGATCTCTGCGGCTCTCGGCTGGACGTGCGCGTTGGATAAGGACTTCACCGGAGTGGAGAAGCTGCGCAAGGTCAAGGCCGAGGGGCCGGCCAGGAAACTGGTGGCATTCGTGATGACCGAGTCCGGGATCCCGAGGCAGGGGATGCAGATCGCGGAGGGCGGCGAGGTCACCTCTGGCTCGCACTCACCGATGCTCGACAAGGGCATCGGAATGGGGTACTTCGATTCGGCCCACACCGCACCGGGCACGAACGTCACGATCGATCTGCGCGGCCGGGAGCGGCGCGCGGAGATCGTGAAGAAACCGATCTACAACCCGGAGGTGGAGTAGTGGCTGCGGCCGAAAGCTATCCCGACGATCTTCGTTACCACTCAGAGCACGACTGGGCCCGCATCGAGGGTGACGAGGCCGTGCTCGGCGTCACCTGGTTCGCGCAGGACGCACTCGGCGAGCTCGTCCACTACGAGCCGCCCGAGGATGGGTCCGACGTGTCGCGAGGAGCTTCCTACGGCGAGGTTGAGTCGGTAAAGGCCGTGTCCGACGTGATCGCTCCGCTCTCGGGGACGATCGTCGCCGTCAATACGAAGGTCGTGGACGAGCCCGAGACCGTCAACACCGACCCATACGGCGAAGGCTGGCTCGTCCGCATCAAGCTGAGCACCCCGTCAGAGGTCGACGAGCTGATGGACGCCGACGCGTATCGCAAGTTCGTGGCCGAGCAGTAGTGCTCGTGCTCCCCCCGGCAATACTCGTCGACCTCTGGCCCGCGATCACGCGGCGCTATCGTCCACCCTCGAACTTGCCAAGGCATCCAGCCTTGGCCGCGTCCGAGTGCGACCGATGGCTTGGTGCTCGCGGCCCAGAGGCTGGACAGCATCACCGGGAGGAGCGCTGAGCCAGCTCTCACTGACGGACCGCGATCGCGAAGAAATGCTCGCGGCCGTCGGTGTGTCCTCGATCGAGGAGCTCTTCAGAGACATCCCGGAGGGCGTCCGCTTCCGCGGCGACCTGCAGATCGAGCCCGCGCTCTCCGAGCAGGAGCTCGTCAAGCACCTCGAGGAGCTCGCCGCGAAGAACGCGCACACGGGAGCGGAGCTCTCCTTCCTCGGCGCGGGCATCTACGACCACTACGTCCCCGCGGTCGTCGACGCAGTGCTCCAGCGCGGCGAGCTCCTCACGGCCTACACGCCGTACCAGCCCGAGATGAGCCAGGGCGTGCTGCAGGCGATTTTCGAGTACCAGACTGCGATCTGCGAGCTCACCGGGATGGAGGTGTCGAACGCCTCCGGCTACGACGGGGCGACCGTTGCGGCCGACGCCTGCTACGTCGCCAAGCACGTGACCGGGCGGTCGAAGGTCGTTCTGGCCGAGGCCTTAGGCCCGCAGGTGAGACAGGTCGTAAAGACCTACGCGCCCGGCTTCGGGCTCGAGGTCGTGGAGGTGCCACACCGCGCCGGCGCCACCGACCCCGACGAGCTCGGCGAGGCCGCTCGCGACGCGGCCTGCGTGATCTTCCAGCAGCCGAACTTCTTCGGCGTCCTGGAGCCGGCCCCGGACCTGGCAGCCGCCGCCAACGAGGTCGGTGCCCTACCGATCGCGCACGTCGATCCCCTCTCGCTCGGCGTGCTCGAGGCCCCGGGGGCGTACGGCGCCGCACTTGCGATCGGTGAAGGCCAGGCTGCGGGCAACTACCAGGCCTACGGAGGCCCGCACTACGGCTTTATCGCCTCCCGCGCGGACTATGTGCGGCGCATGCCCGGCCGCATCGTCGGTGAGACCACCGACGTCGACGGCAAGCGCGCCTTTGTCTTGACCCTACAGACCCGCGAACAGCACATCCGCCGCGAGAAGGCCACCTCGAACATCACGACGAACCAGACGCTGCTTGCGCTTGCCGGGCTCGTCTACCTCTCGTGGCTCGGGCCTCAGGGATTGCGCGAAGTGGGGGAGACCTGCATGGGCATCGCCGCCTATGCCAAAGAGCGACTCGGCCTTCCGCTACTGTTTCCAGACCAGACAACATTCAAGGAGTTTGCCGTTCGGGTCGGACGGCCTGCCGAAGAGGTCATTCGCGACGCTCGGGGCAAGGGCGTCCATCCCGGCTATTCGCTGAAGCGTGACTTCGCCGGGATGGAGGACGCGCTGCTCGTGAGCGTCACCGAGAAGCGCACGCCGGCCGACATCGACCGCCTCGCCGAGGTGCTCGCCCCATGAAGCTGATCTACGAGAAGTCGAGCCCAGGCCGCCGCGCGTCGACGCTGCCGTCGTACGACGTCCCCGACGTCGAGGTACCCCACGAGCTGGCGCGCGAGGAGCCGCCGCGTCTTCCCGAGATCTCGGAACCGGAGCTCGTCAGGCACTTCACGGAGCTCTCGACGCGCACCTTCGGCGTCGACACGGGTTTCTACCCGCTCGGCTCCTGCACGATGAAGCACAACCCGCGGGTCAACGAGCGCGTCGTTAACCTGCCGGGCTTTCGCGACCTTCACCCGCTCCAGGAAGCGGAGGGCTCGCAGGGAGCGCTCGAGCTGATGTGGCGGCTGCAGAACGACCTCGCCGAAGTGGCCGGGCTGCCGGCGGTCTCGCTGCAACCTGCCGCTGGTTCCCAGGGGGAGCTCACGGGCTTGATGCTGATGCGCGCTTACTTCGCTGACCGCGGGGAGCAGCGACACAAGGTCATCGTGGCCGACACTGCGCACGGGACGAACCCGGCGAGCGTGACGATGGCCGGGTTCGAGCTGCAGAAGGTCGAGACGGACGAGCGCGGCAACATCGACGTCGCGCACCTGCGCGAGATGGTCGACAACGACACCGCCGGGCTGATGCTGACGAACCCCTCGACGCTCGGCCTCTTCGACGAGCACATCGAGGAGATCGCGGCGATCTTCCACGAAGCCGGGGGGCTTCTCTACTACGACGGCGCCAACTTGAACGCCGTGTGCGGCATCTCGCGGCCGGGCGACATGGGCTTCGACATCGTCCACTTCAACCTCCACAAGACGTTTTCGCAGCCTCACGGCGGCGGCGGCCCCGGCGGCGGTCCTATCGCCGTGCGTGACCGTCTCGAGCCTTTCCTGCCCGTTCCGGCAATCGTTCGTGACGGAGACGACTTCCACCTCGACTACGACCGGCCCAAGTCGATCGGGAAGGTGCGCGGCTACTGCGGGCCATTCGGGGTCTTCGTCCGCTCGTACGCGTACATCCGCTCCTACGGCCCGGGGCTGCGTGAGATGTCCGAGGCGGCGGTGCTGAACGCGAACTATCTCCTGGCCCGGCTCAAGGAGGCCTACGACCTGCCCTTCGACCGGCTTTGCATGCACGAGTTCGTCCTCTCCGCGCGCACGCTGAAGAAGGAGCACGGAATCACGGCACTCGACGTCGCGAAACGCCTGATGGATTACGGCTTCCACCCGCCGACGATCTACTTCCCGTTAATCGTCCCCGAGGCGCTAATGATCGAGCCGACCGAGACCGAGGCGAAGGAGACGCTCGACGCGTTCGCGGACGCGATGATCGAGATCGCACGAGAGGCGGCCGGGAGCCCGGACCTGATCAAAGACGCGCCGCACGAGCGCCCGGTCCGCCGCGTCGATGAGGTCAAGGCCGCCAAGCGCGCGGTCGTGAAGTACGGGTTCGAGGATCACCCGAACCTCTCGGCTGAGCACGCCGAGCCGAGAGAGCTCGAAGCCCAGAAAGGCGCCTAGGAGTCCCCGCCCACGGGTGGGGACTCGCCGAAAGTGCGTCGCACTTGCGGCGACTTAAAGCACGCACATGTGCATGCCGACTCCAATCGAGCCGCGTGTAGCAGATGCTCACATCGGCAAGGCGGTACGCCGACTACCAGAGATCGACATTGTCGTCCTCGTCCTGCTCGCCGCGGACGCGCCGGGCGACCCAGATGCCCAGGGCGAGGAGCGGTAAGCCGAGCAGGAGCCTCGAGTCGGCCCAGGCGAGGGCGAACCACACGAGCCCGGCGGACCCGTATGCGCCCAAGCGGATTAGCCTGTCCTGCTGGACGAGGTGCCACAGAGAGACTGCAAAATTCATGCGGCCCTCATTTCGCGTTGCTTGCAGCCTCTGAATCGGCAGCCGAGGGCAGCCAGGCCATCCCTCATGAGGAGGTTAGGATCATTCGATGAACAAGCTTCCGCCTGAACACCCCTTACCGGTGGATCCGGAGAGGGTCACAACGTCCGAACCGGGAGCCGATCACCCCGTGCACCTCGTCGTCACGGACGACCTGAGGCGCTCGCGCCTCACGGTGTTTTTCCGGTTGATCCTCGCGATTCCGCATCTCTTCTGGGCCCTCGTTTGGGGACTCGCCGTGCTCTTCGTCGTAATCATCGCCTGGTTCGCAGCGCTGATCAAAGGGCGTGTTCCCGACGGGATGCACAACTTCCTCGCCCGATACCTGATCTACACCACGCGCTTGACCGGCTACACGAATCTGCTGGCGAACCCCTATCCACCCTTCCACGGCCGGCCCGGCGTGAGCTATCCAATCGACTTGCACGTGGACCCGCCACAACCACAGGCTCGGTGGACGATCCTGCTCCGTTTGCTTCTCGGGATCCCGGCCATGATCCTTGCCTACGTCTTCCAGCAGGTGCTCGGGATCATCGCTTTCATCAGCTGGTTCGTCTGCCTCTTCATCGGCCGGATGCCCAAGGGATTGCGCGATCTCGGCGCCTATTGCCTTCGATATCAGCAGCAGACCTACGGCTACCTGATGTTCGTCACAAAGCGGTACCCGAGTCTCGCCGGCCCCACGCCCTAGTCGCCACAATACGTTCGTGATCGACCTCAGATCGGACACGGCCACAAGGCCGACCCCAGGCATGCGCGCGGCGATCGCGGCGGCCGAGGTCGGTGACGAGCAGATTCGAGAGGACCCGACGGTCAACGAGCTCGAGTCTCGGATGGCGGAGATCCTGGCACAGGGGGAAGCAGTTTTCGTCCCGACTGCGACCATGGCGAACGAGATCGCTCTGCGCGTCCTTGCCGAGCCAGGCGACGAGCTGATCGCCGAGGAGGAGTCTCACATTCTGCTCTCCGAGCTGGGCGGGCCGGCGGTGTTCGCTGGCCTCATGGCGCGACCGATCTACTCGCCCAACGGGCGCTTCACTCCTGAGCAGGTGCGTGAGAAGGCGCGCTCCGGCGATCTCGGCCACACGCCGACGACGAGGATCGTCGCGATCGAGAACACGCACAACAGCTCCGGCGGGCGGGTCTGGCCCGTCGTGGAGATCGAGGCGCTGGCCGATGAGTGCCACGCGCTCGAGATCGCGCTGCACATCGACGGGGCACGGCTCTTCAACGCTGCGGTCGCGAGTGGGGAGGAGCCGGCGACGATCGCGCGGCACGCCGAGACGGTCACGATTTGCTTCTCGAAGGGGCTGGGCTGCCCGTTCGGGGCCGTCGTCGCGGGCTCCGGCGAGCGAATGCTCCGGGCCCGGCGCTTCAAGCATCAGTTCGGCGGCGCCATGAGGCAGGCCGGGATGGCGGCCGCGGCGTGTGTCTACGCACTCGACCATCACGTGGACCGCCTGGCCGAGGACCATGCGCGAGCGCGTCGCCTGGCCGAAGCTCTGGTCGAGGCAGGTCTGCCCGTCGACCTCGAGCAAGTCGAGACGAACTTCGTCCAGATCGACGTCGGTGCGCTGGGCCTGAATCAGATGGAGGCCATGGAACGCCTCCTGGACGAAGGCGTGCGGCTCTCGACGACCATGGGCAGCAGGCTCCGCGCGGTGACGCATCTCGACATCTCCGACGAGGAAGTCGAGCGTGCCGCCGAGCTGATCCCCCGGGCGCTTGATGTGCCGGCGCGGGTGTAGCTACCGGTCGCCGGACAGGAAGTACGCGACCGCGGCCGCGACGTACATCGCGATGAGTGCGACCCCGCGCGCGCGGCTCGATTGCCCCTGCGCGAGGAGTGCGCCTGCAGCGATCACCGAGACGCCGACGACGGCCAGCTCCACCGGCCGGAACGAGAGCGCCAGCGGCTCGATGAACCACGAGAGGAGCGCAACAGCCGGGATCAGGAACACCGCGACCTGGGCGCTCGAGGCGAGCGCGATCTCCGTGGCGAGCTTGATCTTGCCGCGGTAGGCCACCACCACGGCGCCGCCGTGCTCGGCCGCGTTGCCGACGATGGCGACGATCACGGCGGCGACGAAGAAATCGCTCAGGTGCGCTGAGCGGGCAAAGGTATGGATCGAGCCGACCAGGATCTCGGCGATCACCGCGGTCACGGTCGTAGCCAGCCCGAGCACTATCAGGGAGGCCGAGAGCGGCCACGCGATCATCTCCGACGGCTCGTCGGAGACGTGCTGCCGGCGATGGCCCCGCAGCTGCACCCACGTGACTACGACATAGATCAGAAGCAGCCCGATCGAGACCGGAATCGAAAGCTGTGCGATGAAATCGCGCTCGGGGTCTCCGTCCCAGCCGGGTACCGAGGGGACGAGGAACAGGAGCATCGCCAGCGCAACGAGCCCCAGGGACACGAAGGCGGAACCGCGAATGATCTCCCCGCGGCCGCCGAACAGGAGCGAGAAGCCGAGGACGAGCAGGAGGTTGCCGACCACGCTTCCGCTGAGCGATCCTCGAACGACCTCGAACTGCTGAAGGTTGACCGCAAAAAGCGCGATGATCAACTCCGGCGCGTTTCCGAACGTGGCGTTCAGGAAGCCCCCGATGCCCGGCCCTGTGTGGTGCGCCGCATGCTCGGTGGCCTCGCCGATCAACCACGCGAGCGGGACGAGCGAGGCCGCCGCCAGCACGAACAACGTGGTGTCGCTCGGATGGACGGCGACATCCGCGATGAACGTGATCGGCCCCAGCGCGAGAGACGCCCACAAGATCTTCCGCGCCACGCGTCTACCCTAGAGGACATGGGGAAACGCAGGGGTTCCCCATGGACCTCCTCACGCAAGGTTGGTGACTGCTAAGGGCCGACTCGTTCGACTGGCAAATGGCTCGTCCTGATCCTCGTGGACCGGCTTCGCGACTAGGCGGCCCCAAGCATTTTCCTTGGCCGTTGTCAAGACTTGCGGCGCGCGTTCGGCGAGCCCACAATTGTCTCGATGAGACGGCTTCTCGCCGACGTCGAGCAACTCCCGCTCCATCCACAGGACGAGGTCGGGTGCCGGCGCTGCGACGTCCACTGCGACAAGGTCGTCTACCCCTCGGCATGCGTCGCTCGGTCCTGTCCGTTCCTCTACTCGTTCGAGGAGTTGGGCCGTCAGTACGTGGGGTGCATGCAAAAGGTCTTCGGGGTCGAGATAGACCTGTTGCTCCTGCTCGAGGCGGAGGAGCGCGACGAGTTCGGCGCCGTGCGTGCGAATCGGCGCCCGCTGCCGATGTGTCACACCGAGGTCGAGTCCTGCTACGAATCGCGCGTTGACGAGCTCGGCTGCGTGAACCCGGAGTTCTTCGAGATCCCGGTCGGCGAGCTGACCTTCAGAGTCTTCGCACACGTCAAGGAGAAT
>JACCXX010000147.1 GCA_013696805.1 Actinomycetota bacterium | reverse complement strand
GGCTCGAGAGGCGAGCGTGTGCGGCGCGCCAGGGTTGCGATCAAGGCTGCGTAGACCCAGCTGTACCCGATGAGCCCGATCAGGACGGAGGCTACGACCCCAACCGTCTCACTGTCCTCCAGCGCGTGCGCCAGCGCGAGCTCCGCCGGAACCACGAAGAGCAGCGCGACGAGCACCAGCGCTCGCCCATGTGATCGCAGGAGCCGCCACGTCTCGCCGATGAGGCCGCGCGCCGACAGGGGGCGGAGACTAATGCGTCACGCGACGTCGGCCCAGTCGCCGTACAGCGACGTGTACAGGCCCTGCTTCGTCATCAGCTCGTCGTGCGTGCCCTGCTCGACGACGCGGCCCTGCTCGACGACGACGATCAGGTCGGCTCCTCGGATCGTGGACAGTCGGTGCGCGATGACGAAAGCCGTTCGGTCGGAGAGCAGCTTCCCGAGCGCCTCCTCGATCTTCCTCTCGGTCCCGATGTCGACCGACGAGGTGGCCTCGTCGAGGATTAGGACCCGCGGGTCGGCGAGCAGGGCGCGCGCGAACGCGACGAGCTGTCGCTGGCCGAGCGAGAGACGCGTTCCGCGCTCCTGCAGGTTCGTCTCGTACCCGTCTTCGAGGCCCAGGATGAACTGGTGGGCACCGACCGCCCGCGCGGCGCTCGCCACTTGCTCGGAGGTGGCGTCTGGCCGCCCAAAGGCAATGTTGTCGCGCACCGTGCCCGCGAAGAGGAAGCCCTCCTGCGGCACGACGCCGAGCTGGCGCCGGAGCGAACCCTGCTTCACGTCACGCAGGTCGGTGCCGTCAATCGTGATGCGCCCCTTGCGCGGGTCGTAGAAACGAGCGAGCAGCTTCGCGATCGTGGACTTGCCGGCGCCGGTGTGGCCGACGAGCGCAACGGTGGTTCCTGCCGGCACGTCGAGGTCGATGCCGTGCAGGACCTCCGGCAGGTTGCCGTAGCCGAAGCGGACGCCGTCGAAACGCACGTCGCCGTGAATCCGCTCGAGGTCGCGGGCGTCAGGGTTGTCCCGGACCTCCGGCTCCTCGTCGATGACCTCCATGATCTTGTCGAGGGCCGCGACCGCGGCGAGGAACGTGTTGTAGAGCTGGGACAGTTGCTGCACAGGGTCGAAGAAGTTCGCCAGATAGAGGACGAATGCCAGGAGCGTTCCGACGCTGATCTCTCCCTGGGACGCGAGCCAGCCGCCGTACCCGATGACGACAGCGGTGGCGAGCGCGGAGAGAAAGTCGACGAACGGGAAGTAGAGCCCGTTCAGGACCACGGTTTGCTGGTTCGCCTCCCGGTAGTGCGCGTTCACCTCCTCGAAATGCCGCTGATTTCGGCCTTCTCGCCTGAATGACTGGACGACCCGGATGCCGCCAATGTCCTCGGCGAGCGTCGCGGTGACGAGGCCGAGCCGTTCGCGCACATCACGGTAGGCGCGTGAGGAGCGGACCCGGAAGAGCGCTGTGGCGATTGCCATCAGCGGCATCACCGAGAGCGCAGCCAGCGCCAAACGCCAGTCGAACAGGAACAGGATGATCGCGGTGCCGAAGAGGAGGAGCGTGCTCTGGACAAGCGTGGTCACGCCGTCGGTCACGAGCTGGTCGAGCGCATCGACGTCGTTCGTCAGACGGCTGATGATCACTCCCGCTCGGTTGCGCTCGAAGTAGCCGAGAGACAGGCGCTGCAAGTGCCGGAAAAGCTTGTTGCGCAGGTCGGCCAGGATGCGCTCCCCGGTCCAGCCCGTGAAGTAGGTCTGGGCAGCCGCCGTCAGGAAGCTGGCTACACCGGCGCCGACGAACGCGATCACGATCCAGGTCAGCGTGTCCAGGTCGCGCTCGCGGATACCGTCGTCGACTGCAAGCTTGGCGAGGAAAGGCGGGGCGAGGGCCGTCGCCGTCGCCAGGAGCAGCGACACGATTGCAAGCATGGTGCGGCCCTTGTAGGGCCGGGTCAGGCTCGCAAGTGTCGAGATCCGTCGCGCGGTGCGCGCCCAGGACCAGTCGTCGATCTCCGGCGCGTCACGCCGCTGTGTGAGGTGGCCGCCCGGCTGCCAGACCCTCATGCGCGGGCCTCGACTCTCTCCGCGAACTCGCGCTCGAGCAGGCCGTGCTCGTAGATCTCGCGGAAGACCGGGTTGGTGCGCAGGAGCTCCGCGTCGGTCCCGCGGCCTGCGATGCGGCCCCCGTCGAGGACTACGAGCTCGTCGGCCAGTGCGATCGTCGATAGCCGGTGGGCGATGATGATCGTCGTCCGATCCTTCATCGCCTCGCGCAGGCCCAGCCGGATCTTCGCCTCCGTGGTTGCGTCCACCGAGGCCGTGGCGTCGTCCAGGATCAGGATCCGGGGATCCATGACGAGCGCGCGTGCAATCGCGAGGCGCTGCCGCTGGCCGCCCGAGAGTGTGATACCGCGCTCGCCGATCACGGTGTCGTAGCCGGCGGGCAAGTCCTCGATGAACTCGTGCGCCTGGGCGAGCCGGGCGGCGCGCTCCACATCGTCGGGAGTGGCCCCGGGGGCGCCAAACGCGATGTTCTCGAAGACTGTCTCCGAGAAGAGGAACGGATCCTGGGCGACGATCCCGATCTTCCGGCGCAGTGAAGTGAGCTTCAGATCGCGGACGTCGGCCCCGTCCACGGTTACCCGCCCGGTCGTGGCGTCGTAGAAGCGCGGGATCAGCGACGCGAGCGTGGTCTTGCCCGACCCGGTGTGACCGATGAGCGCCACAGTCCGTCCGGGCTCGAGCTCGAGGTCGACGTCCTCGAGAACCGGCCGGCCGGGGGCATACTCGAAGGAGAGGTGCTCGAAGCGGATTCGGCCCTCTCCGGGCGGCAGTTCGACGGCGCCGGGCTTCTCGGTGATCTCCTCGGCCTCGTCCATGACCTCGAAGATCCGCTCGCCGGACGCAGTTGCGCGCTGCATCTGGCCGATCCACATGCCCAGCATGCGCAGCGGCATGACCAGCATCACGACGAGGATGTTGAAGGCGATGAACTCGCCGAAGCCGAGGGTTCCATTCGCGACCATGCGACCGCCGAAGAGCAGCACGGCCGCCTGCGCGATGAGGGGCAGGAAAGAGAGGAGCGGCACGTACGTCGCGCGCTGCCTGTTGGCCTCGACGGAGCGGCCGAAAACCTCTTCTGAGCGGCGGGCGAACTTCCCAGCCTCCGCACGTTCCTGTGCGAACGACTTGACGACGTGCACGCCGACGATGTTCTCCTCGGCGACCGTCGCGACGTCCGCCATCTTCTGCTGAACGTCTCGGAGCACCGGGTGCGAGACGCTCGAGTAGCGGTACGCGAGGATGACGATGAGCGGCGTGATCGCAGTTGCGGCAACAGCAAGGCGCCAGTTGGTGACGAGCATGACCGCCGTCACGCCGACGATCGTCGTCACGTGCTGGAAGAAGAAGATCAGGCCGTAGCCGAGGAAGAAGCGCACCGCCTGGAGGTCGACCGTGGCCCGGGACATCAGCTGCCCCGTCTGGTGCCGGTCGTAGAAGCCGAACGAGAGTCGGAGCAGCTTCGAATACAGGGCGTTCCGCATGTCGTACTCGATGCCGAGGGCCTGGCGGCCGGCGATCAGGCGGCGGCCCATCATGAAAAGCGCGCGCACGAGGCCCGTAACGGCGATGGCGAGGGCGACCAGCCAGAGCGTGCGGCGGTCGTCCGAGGAAACAGCGCCTTCGAGCGCGTCGCCCGTCAGGAAGGCGGCCACGACGGCGGCGGCTTGGGCGCCGATGGCCAGAACGATCGAGACCGCGAGCGACCACTTGTACGGGCGCAGGAACCCGAGGAGGCGGACGAACGTGTGTCGGTATGCGGGGGTCTCGGCCACGTGCGTCAATCTAGCCGCCGGGCTCGAGTCTGAAATTCGGCGCACTCCCGGCACGACCGCGTGCGGTTCTCCGCACTAGGCTCGACGCGGGGAGGAGGTTGGCTGTACCTAATTACGGCGAGGTTGCGAGCTTGGCCACTTCTTCGTGCACGAGGCCCACCGCTTTCCGGAACTTCGCCTGATTGGCCGGGTCGTTCAGCCAGCGGCTCACGCCGGAGGGATGGGGGATCGGCACAGACACCGAGTCGCCGACCTCGAACCGCCGCCCGATGCTCTCGTCGAGGCTCCTCAGGCCGAGCAGCCGACGGCCGGCGAGGCCGCCGACGACGACGATCAGCCGCGGCCGGAGCAGAGCGAGCTCCCACTGGCGCCAGAACGAGCAGAGCTCCTGCTCCCGCGCCGTCGGCGTCCGGTCACCGCCGCCCGACCTGACGCGACCCGGGTAGCACCGCGTGACCGAGGCGCAGTAGAACGTGTCGTAGAACTCGGCCTCCTCCATGCCGAGCCAACGCCGAAGCGTCTGGCCCGCGCGACCCCGCCACGGCCTGCGCTCGACTCCCTCGACTACGCCGGGCGCCTGGCCGAACATGTACGCCCGCTGCCCGGCGTACCCTGCTGCAACCGGAAGCGACTCGATTGGAAATCCGGCTTCCGCGCACGCGCGGCAGCTCTTGTTGTCGCGCTGCAAAGAGGTAATCGAGCGGTAACTCGACCCGCGCCGCGTCACCGCGCGAAATCAGGGCACATCTCGACCTGGTCGACGAGCCAGCCACCGTCCGCGCTCATCAGGTGGACGATCGCGACGAGCTCGCCGTCTCGTACGACGCGCACGAGCGGCTTCCCTCCAGGCGAGTCCGCTTGCTCGACGACGTCACCGGAGCGGATTTTCTTTCCGAGCTGGGCGCGCGCCGCCTTGACGGGATCCGGGTTCCCGCCCACGTCCGAGAAATGGTCTACCTGCATCACTGTTGGATTCGCGCATTCCAGCCTGGTGTCCGCGCTCCGGGTCTCGGTCGGTGCGGGCGGATCGGGCATCGGCTCCGTGGTGACCTTGGGCGGGCCGGTTTCGGTGTTCCCTGCACCCGGCTCGCTGGTCTCCTGGCCGCAGCCCGCTGCAAGGACGAGGACGAGCACGGCGAGGAGCGTTGAGCTACGCAACGCTCGAGACCATGACGAACCACCGGCCCGAATGCAGAACGCGGCCGGACCCGAGCTCCTCGGCCAGGCCCTCGGGCGTGAAGTAGCGCTTGAAGACTTCCCAGCGCGAGCCGTCGGTCAGCACGCGCTCCTGCCGCTCTTCGGCGTCCACATCATTGCGGAGCGCGGAATCGACCACGACGAGCTCGTGCGCGACCCGTCGAGCTTCCGTCAGGAAGCGCTGGCGATCGTCCTCCTCCAGATGGCCATAGAAGTGGCCCGTGAAGACCCGATCGAAGGCACCGTCTTCGAAGGGCAGGTCGAGGGCGTCGCCGACGACGAAGGTTGCGCCGGGAATCCGCTCCTGCGCGATCGCGATCATGCCCTCGCTCGCGTCGAGGCCCATCACTTCGCCCTGCAGACGTTGCGTCAGCCACCCTGTGCCACAGCCGACGTCGAGCGATCGCACCGCGGGGAGCTTCGCGACTGCCTGCTCGAGCCGACTGCGCTCCTCGTGCCAGTCGGGGCGGTCGCGGTCTGCGAAGAGCCCAGTCCCATAGACCCAGTCGTCGTACTCGCGTGCGCGACGGTCGTAATAGGTCTGCACACTCTTAGATTAGTTTAAGGATTGGGCCGACTGTCGCCGCGTGGCGGGAAGTGGCTTGTGCAGGGATTCGAGCCCCTGGCTCGCCAGCAAGCCGGATTCCCCCCGTCCTCCTAGACTCGCCTGAGGACGTGGCAGGAGCTCTGCTCAGAACTGCAACTCGTCCAGCCCTTGTACTCCCGCGGACCGGGTGGGAGAATAGGCCCGTACGGTCGGCTGTTGCGCGCCGAGTCCGGCCGGGCCTCTCGAACGACAGTGGAAGCGCAATGACGCACTTCCGTGTCGCATTGGAAGGAGTTCATGTGGGAGCCAAACGAGTAATTCTGCTAGCCCTGCTGGTCACGGCCGCGGCCGTGGCGATCGGATATGCCGCCTGGGTACCTTCGGCGGGCGCGGAACGCTCCACGTTCGATCGTCAGCTTCAGCAACTGAAGGCTGCCACGGCCCGTTATCACTCGATCAATCAAGCGTTGGCCGCCGGTTACTTGCCGCCTGGCGGGCAGATGCCGCCGCCCGCATTCACGTGTGTCAGGGGGCCGACGGGGAACATGGGCTATCACTTCGAGAATCCAGCGCTGATGACGGACGGCGTCATCAACCTCACTCAGCCCGAGGTTCTACTCTACGAGCGCAAGTCGAACGGAAGGTTTCGGCTGACTGCGGTCGAGTACTACATGCAAGCCGATCAGACGCCGACGGCCCCTGTGATCCTCGGCCAGACGTTCTTCGGGCCGATGCCACGTCATCACGACGGGCAGACCACTCACTACGACCGGCACGTGTGGCTCTGGAAAGACAACCCAAACGGGCTCTTCGACAACTGGAACCCAACCGTCTCCTGCCCCTAACAAGAGGCGACTGGAGAGCGAGAGCGAGGCGCGGGGAGTGCGTCTCGCTCTCGGCCCCTCTTCGATCACTGCGCCGTTGCTCATCCCTGAACAGGCTTGAGCATGGTCCAGGACTGGCAGCAGAGAATCTCCTGGTAATCCAGGGATTCTAGCGTTCTTTCAACCTGCGCTCTTAGAGTAACCGCGTGGAGTTGCCGCTCGAAACCGTCCCGAATTTCTCCGAGGGGCGTGACCAGGCGACCATCGACCTTCTCGCAGGTGCCATGGGCGCCCACGCGGACCTGCTCGACGTCCACGTCGACGGGGATCACCACCGGTCCGTCTTCACGCTTGTCGGAACCGAGCAGGATCTCGCCGAGTCCCTGCTCGCTGGCGTCGCGTACGCGAAGGAGCGCATCGACCTACGTGGTCACGAAGGAGCGCACCCGCGGATCGGGGCGGCCGACGTCGTCCCGCTCGTTCCGCTCCGCCCCGCAGACATGCCTCAGGCCCAGAGTGCGGCAAAGACGATCGCGCGCCGGATAGCCGACGAGCTCGAGCTGCCCGTCTTCTTCTACGGCGCCCTCGGAGGCGGTGTGGGGCCGGCCCATTTCCGTCGCGGTGGCACCGAAGAGCTGCAGCGGCGAATCGAGTCCGGTGAGGTGCGCCCCGACTTCGGCCCCCTGCAGCTGCACCCTGGCGCAGGCGGAGTGCTCGTAGGTGCTCGGCAGCCGTTGATCGCGTTCAACGTGAACCTGCGTTCCGTCGACGTCGAGGTCGCACGGGCGGTTGCGAAAACGGTGCGCGAGGCCGACGGGGGCTTCCCCGGTGTGCGGGCTCTCGGGCTCGACCTGCCCACAGCCGGCCTCGTTCAGGTGAGCATGAACGTCGAGGACTGGGAGGCTGCTGCCCTGCACGAGATCGTCGCCCGTATCGTCGAGGAGGCGAATCGTCGTGGAGCGGAAGTAGCAGGCTCCGAGCTCGTCGGGCTCATGCCCGCTGGCGCGGCGGCCGCGGCGGCGGGGTCGGCGCTGCGCATCGAAGGGTTCGACGAGTCGCGCGTGCTCGAGCTTCGCCTCCTCGAACTCGAGTCCGGCGCGGGCTAGACTCACGCGCGATGGCCCGCACGACCGCGGTTCGGCTGACGGGGGAGGACCTGAGCTCGGCAGACGTGTGGGAGATCGCCGTCGGCGGTGCGGCCACGGAGCTCGACGATTCGGCGCGCGCGAAGATGCGCGCCTCGCGGGCCGTCGTCGAGCGAGCCGCCGAAGCGCCCGAGAAGTCCTATGGCGTGAACACCGGTTTCGGCCGCTTCGTCAACCGTGCGATCCCACAGGATCTCGTCGCAGAGCTCCAGCTTCGGTTGCTTCGTAGCCATGCCTGCGGAGTGGGAGACCCCTATCCGGATGAGGTCGTACGGGCCGCGCTCGTCATGCGCGCGAACACCCTGGCCAAGGGGTACTCCGGGGTACGCGTGGAGGTTGCCGAGCTCCTGCTCGCTCTGCTTGAGGCCGGCGTGCTGCCGTACGTCCCGAGCCGCGGATCGGTGGGGGCAAGTGGAGACCTCGCCCCGCTGGCACATCTCGCGCTGCCACTCGTCGGCGAGGGCAAGGCATGGGTCGACGGCGAACTGCGCTCCGGCGCTGACGCGCTCGAGCGCGTCGGGCTAGAGCCCCTCATCCTGAGAGCCAAAGAGGGGCTCTCCCTGGTCAACGGCACCCAGTTCATGGGAGCCTTCGCGGCGCTTGGCACAGTTCGTGCGCGCAGGATCGCGCTGGCCGCCGATGTGTCGTGCGCTCTCTCGATCGAGGCTCTTCAGGCTTCGCGCGGCGCGTTCTCGCCGCAGGTGCATGCCCTTCGGCCCCTCGCAGGCCAGGCTGACTCGGCCGCGAACATCCTCCGCCTGCTTGAGGCCTCCGCGATCATCGAGTCTCATCGTTGGTGCGACCGCGTTCAAGACGCGTACTCACTCCGCTGCGCTCCGCAGGTGCACGGCGCCGCGCGCGATCTCCTCGACTACGTCAGTCGCACGACCGCTATCGAGCTGAACGCCGCAACGGACAACCCGCTCGTCTTCGCGGACGCGGAGGAATTGGTCTCGAACGGAAACTTTCACGGCCAGCCGCTCGGTTTCGCCCTCGACGCTCTCGCGATGGCGGTCAGCGAGCTGGCGAGCATCTCGGAGCGACGAACGGAGCGCCTCGTCAACCCGGCGCTCTCGGAGGGGCTGCCGGCGTTCCTCGCCACCGATGGCGGGCTCAACTCCGGCTTCATGATCCCCCAGTACGTGGCCGCCTCTCTGGTCAGCGAGAACAAGACGCTTTCGCATCCAGCGAGCGTCGACTCGATCCCGACGAGCGCCAATCAGGAGGATCACGTTTCGATGGGCAACGCTTCCGGTCTGAAGGCCTGGCAGGTCCTGGCCAACACCGAGTCGGTCCTCGCGATCGAGTTGCTGGCCGGTGCACAGGCGGTCGAGTACCTGGCGCCGCTCGCGCCGGGCCCGGCTACGCGCGCGGCGCGGGATGCCGTGCGGTCGATCTCCCCCCGCCTGGCCGAGGACAGGCCGCTCGGCGAGGACATTTCGGCGGTGGCGTCGGCGATCCGAGACGGCTCGCTCGTTGCCGCCGTCGAGCAAGAGGCGGGCGACCTGCTTTGAGCGACCCGGTGCCGCAGCGGGCATTTCGCGACAGCGCGGTCTTCTATGCGGTGCTCGCCTGTGCGATCGTCGGCTTTGGCGTCCTCACCGCCAACGACCTCGCCCAGACGATCGTGATCGCCATCGGCTTTTTCGTGATCGCGACGAGCTATAGCTGGTGGCGATTCCGCCAGAGGCTGGCCCGGGAGCGAGACTCCCAATGAGCACCGTGGACTCGATCGAGCGTGCCGTCGAAGCGCTGTGCGGCGACCTCTCGTCCATCAAGGCTCCACGAGGCCCGGAGCTGAACGCGCGCTCCTGGGCGACCGAGGCGCCGCTGCGGATGCTCCTCAACAACCTCGACGCCGAGGTCGCCGAGAGGCCTGAGGAGCTGGTCGTCTACGGCGGCTCCGGCAAGGCGGCGCGGAATCCAGAGGCTTTACGCGCGATCGTGCGCTCCCTGCTGACGCTGGCAGAGGACGAGACCCTTCTCGTCCAGAGCGGCAAGCCGGTCGGCGTCTTCCGCACGCACCCCGGCGCGCCGCGGGTGCTGATCGCCAACTCGCTCCTCGTGCCGAAGTGGGCAACCTGGGACGAGTTCCGCCGGCTGGAGGCAGAAGGCTTGACGATGTTCGGCCAGATGACCGCGGGCAGCTGGATCTACATCGGGACCCAGGGCATCCTGCAGGGGACGTACCAGACGTTTTGCGCCGCGGGGCAGGAGCATTTCGGCTCGGCGGATCTGGCCGGGCGCACGATCTTGACGGCGGGGCTGGGGGGAATGGGCGGCGCGCAACCCCTGGCTGCAACGCTGAGCGGCGCGGCGATCATCTGCGTCGAGGTGGACCCGGCGCGGATCCGCCGACGGCTGGAGACGGGCTACCTCGATCGCGAGACGGACTCGGTGGAGGAGGCCGTCGGCCTCATCCGTGAGGCCGCCGCGGAGAGACGGGCTCTCTCGGTCGGGCTCTTGGGAAACGCCGCCGAGATCGTCCCGGACCTTGCGCGCCGCGGTGAGCACTTCGACCTCGTGACCGATCAGACCGCCGCGCACGATCCGCTCACGGGGTACATCCCCGCGGGCCTGTCGGTCGAGGACGGCGCTGTGCTCCGCGGGAGCGACCCCGACGAGTACTTGCGGCGGGCCCGCGAGTCGATCGTCGATCACGTCGAGGGCCTTCTCGAGTACGTCCGGGCCGGGAGCTACGTTTTCGATTATGGCAACAATCTACGAGCGGAGGCTCGTGAGGCCGGCGTAGAGGACGCCTTCGCATACCCGGGCTTCGTCCCGGCCTATATCCGGCCGCTCTTCTGCAGAGGCATTGGCCCGTTCCGCTGGGCCGCGCTCTCGGGGGAGGCCGACGACATCGCCGCGATCGACGAGGCGCTGAAGGAGCTCTTCCCAGACGATCAGCTCCTTCAGCGCTGGCTCGAGCTCGCCCCGGAGCGGGTGCAGTTCCAGGGGCTCCCGGCTCGCATCTGTTGGCTTGGGCTCGGTGCTCGAGCTGAGGCGGGCCTGGCGATCAACGAGCTCGTCCGTTCGGGACGGGTGCAGGCTCCCGTCGCCATCGGGCGCGACCACCTCGACTCGGGCTCGGTCGCGTCTCCATACCGGGAGACCGAGGCGATGCGTGACGGGTCCGACGCGATCGCGGACTGGCCGATCCTGAACGCGCTGCTCAACGTCGCGGCAGGGGCGACATGGGTCAGCGTCCACCACGGCGGGGGAGTGGGCATCGGCAACTCGATCCATGCGGGCATGGTGGTGGTCGCCGATGGCACCGACGCCGCCGCCGAGCGACTCGAGCGGGTGCTGACGGCCGATCCGGGCATCGGCGTTCTTCGCCATCTCGACGCCGGCTACGAAGAGGCAGTCGAAGCGGCGCGGCGCCATGGGCTCGCAGCGCCCATGCCCTCCTCCGAGGAGCCATGACGGGCGCGAACGAGTCGTCGCGGCTCCTCGTCCGCGGCATAGCCCAGCTCGCGAGCCCTGCCGGCACGCACGCGCCGCTTCGTGAACGCTCGCTCGGCGAGGTCGACGTGCTCGAGGACGCATATGTGCTCTGCGAGGACGGGCTCGTCGCCGCGGTAGGACCGATGCGAGAGCTTCCGAAGCTCGACGGTGACGTCGAAGACCTCGATGCGCGCGGCATGTGTGCGATTCCCGGGCTTGTCGACTGTCACACGCACGCGTGCTTCGGTGGCGACCGCGTCGAGGAGTTCTCGCTCCGTGCGGCCGGTGCGGGCTACGAGGAGCTTCACGCCGCCGGGGGCGGGATCCTCTCGACCGTGCGCGCAACGCGGGAGGCCGGGCACGAGGGGTTGCGCGAGGCGGTTCGCCGGCATCGCGGGTGGATGCTCGCCGCCGGGACGACGACCTTCGAGGCCAAGTCCGGCTACGGACTCGACCGTGAGCACGAGATCGCCTCGCTCGAAGCGATCCGTGATGAAGGAGGGATTGCGACCTTCCTGGGCCCGCACGCGGTGCCGCCGGAGCTCGACGACGCCGATGAGTACGTCGACTTTCTGCTCGCCGAGGTTGTGCCAGAGGCGGCGAGGGTCGCCGAAGCTGCGGACGTGTTCGTCGAGCGGGGGGCGTTCGACGTCGAGCAGGCGCGGCGCTACCTCTGGGCCTGTGGTGAGGCCGGCCTCGTTCTGCGCTTGCACGGCGATCAGTTCACGGAGCTCGGCGCGGTGCCGCTCGCGGTCGAAATAGGGGCCCGGTCGGTCGACCATCTGGAAGCGACCGGTGAGGCGGGCATCAGCATCCTTGCGGCGAGCGGCGTCGTGGGGGTCTTGCTCCCCGCGAGCGCACTCTTCCTCGACCGGCCGATGCCCCAGGCGCGGTCGATGGTCGAAGCCGGCGCAGCGATCGCACTGGCGACAGACTTCAACCCCGGAAGCTCGTTCTGCGAAAGCCTCCCGATCGTCTGCTCCCTCGCGTGCACGCAGCTCCACCTGTCGCCGGCGGAGGCGCTGTCCGCGTGCACCGTGAACGCCGCGTACGTTCTCGGCCGTGCGGACAGGGCCGGTCGCGTCGCCCCCGGATACACAGCCGATCTCGTCCTGCTCGATGCGCCCGACTGGCGCTACCTTCCGTACCACCTGGCAGGCCCGGTCGTAGGCGCCGTCGTCCAGGGTGGTCGAGTGGCCTGGCGTCGCTAGGCTAGGCCCGAATGGCAACGCGAAAACAGCGCAAACGCCGGCAGAAGGGCCGGCGTCACGAATACGAGTACGTCTACGTGGACGACGAGGGCCACGAGGTCGAGGCGGCCCCCGAGGAGGTGCGGGCCGACAAGCGCACGAACGGGAAGGCTCCGGAACCGCTGATGCGCGGCGGTCGAAAGATCGAGCCCCCGTCGTGGCAGAAAGTCGGCAAGCGCGCGCTCTGGATCGGGCCGCTCATGTTCCTCACGCTGACGCTGATCGCCAAGGAGCTGACCCTCGTGCAGCGCCTCACGCAGACCGCGTTGATGCTGGGGCTCTTCCTGCCCGTCAGCTACCTGATGGACCGCACGCTCTACCGCTCGGTGTCGCGCCGCAAGTCGCCGCCGCGGTAGTGCCCTTTGCCCGGCCAGGGGGCCAGGATCAGCAGCAGCTTCGCGCCATCGTCGGTGGAAACGGAATGCCGCTCGTCGGGGTCGAAGGCGGCGAGCGTGCCGGCCTCGGCGTCCACGGTCTCGCCGCCGGCTTCAATTCGTGCGTTGCCATCGACGACGACCACCAGGGCGTTCTCTTTGACCTGGTGATCCCCCAGTTCCTGGCCCGGTTGGAGCTCGATGAGGACGACCCGGGCCTCGTTGTCGGACTGCAAGACGACGGGGGAACGACTGCCGTCGGGAGTGTCGATCTCATGCAGCTTCCAGCTCCGCACGCGCCGATCCTATCCCCGCCGGGAGCCGTCGAAACCCCTCGTTAGACTCGGCGCATGCCGCTCGCCGTCGACAGTTACGCGCTCGGGGCCGCGCAGACGAACTGCTATTTGGTCCGCAGCGACTCACGCGCCGCCGAGGTTGCGGTCGTCGATCCAGGGGCCGACGCGCCCGGGCTCCAGCGCGAGCTCGAACGGATGAACGCGACCTGCGTCGCAATTCTCATCACGCACACGCACTGGGATCACCTCGGAGCCGTCGCCGACCTCGCGGAGGCTTCGGGCTCCCCGGTCTACATGCCCAGGATCGAGGCGACCGTGCTGGCCAGGCCGGACACGTTTTACCCCGGGATGGCGATCAGGCCCCACGAGGCGGACGTGCTCTTGGACGGCGGCGAGACGGTGGAGGTGGCGGACATCGCGTTCGAGACGGTCCGCGTCCCAGGCCACTCGCCCGGTCACGTCGGCTACCACGCCGAGGGAGCGCTCTTCTCCGGCGATGTCCTTTTCGCCGGCTCGGTCGGCCGCACCGATCTCCCGTTCTCGGACTGGGACACCCTCGCCGCGTCGATTCGCTCGCTCATGGCGCAGTTCCCACCCGACACCGTTGTCTATCCGGGCCACGGCCCGGAAACGACGCTCGGCAACGAGCTCGCCCATAACCCCTTCCTCGCGGAGCTCCGCGCCTCGTGAAGTTCGAGGCGCCGCGGGGTACCCACGACATCCTTCCCTCCGAGCAGCCTCGCTGGCGGCGGGCGCTCGAGGAGGCTGAGCGCCTGTGCGCGCTCTACGGCTACCGCCGGATCGACACGCCCGTCTTCGAGGAAACCGACCTCTTTGCGCGCACCTCCGGAGAGGGCTCCGACGTCGTGCAGAAGGAGATGTACACCTTCGAGGATCGCGGCGGCCGCTCCTTGACGCTGCGGCCCGAGGCAACGGCGCCGATCGCGCGCGCCTATGTAGAGCACGGGCTGCACAGAGAGCCGCAGCCGCAGAAGCTGTACACGGTCGGGCCCATGTGGCGGTACGCCGCGCCCCAGCGCGGTCGCTACCGCGAGCACTGGCAGGTATCCGTGGAGGCCATCGGCTCCGACGACCCCGCCGTCGACGCCGAGATCGTGCAGTTGTATGACATCTGGCTCCACAACCTCGGCGTGGAGGACTACACCCTCCAGCTGAACTCGATCGGCGACCGGCAATGCCGCCCGGCCTACCTCGAGCGTCTCGAGGCCTGGCTCGACGAGCACGACGCTGTGCTCGACGACGACGCGCGCGACAAGAGGG
>JACCXX010000146.1 GCA_013696805.1 Actinomycetota bacterium | reverse complement strand
CTTACCGAAGCGCTCTGGCGCGCGCCGGCGCGACGCGCGAGCTGGCCCAGAGCATCGTCTCCGACCAGGTTCGGCAGGTGAGAATCGCCCGCCGGTTCGCCGTCCCGCTTCCGTCAGGCCCGGAGATCGCCGACTTCCGCCGTTCGGCCTCCTCGAAGCGCGCGCGGCTCGTGGAGGCGAGACCGGCAGCGCCGTGGCTCGGCCGCCAGCGTCGCGGTGTCGCCATCGAAGGCAACGCGCCCGGGCAGGTCTTCAACATCCCGGCGGGCCGCACCGTCCAGGTGCAGACCGGTACCGGGACCTATGCAATCCGCGCACTCGGGGCGACCGGCCCCCTCGGCACGTTTCCCCTGGATCAGGCCCGCTCGGGAATCGGCGCCACGCTCATGAGGTCGGCCCGCGACCAGCGTTTCGACCGCTGGCTGATGAACAAGCAGGTCAGCGCCCACTCGTCCACCACGTGCCGCGCCGACTGGCTCCCCGCCGTCGGGACTCTGGAACTTACGGACAGCCTGCCGTTCCTAGCGTTGCCAGGCTAAGCGCCGCACAAACGCGGCGACTCGCCCGCCGGGACGATTGATCTCCACCCCGAGCGCGAGCCCCGCGCCGGCGACGAGGATCGCGGGCACGAGCAAGTCGTAGGAGGGCACCTCCAGGAGGCGAACGCCGCTTGCGGCGAGCACGGTCGCGAGCGCCACACGCAACGAACGCTCCGGAACCCTCACCGTCATCTGACTCCCGAGCAGGATCCCTGGGATCGAGCCGAGGAGCAGCCAGGCCATGGCGCCGACGTCGACGTTCCCGTGCAGCAGGTGGCTGAGCCCGGCGACCCAGAGCAGGGCGGCGGCGTGGAAGATGTCCGTCCCCACGATCTTCGCCGCGGTCAGTGGAAAGACCAGCAGCATCACGAGCGCGAAGAACGTGCCGCTCCCGACCGACGTCAGCCCGACGATGAACCCTCCGAGTGCCCCGAGGGTGAACGAGATGACTCGGTCCCGATGCTGGAGGAGAAAGGGGCCGTTGTCCGGCTGAACGCCGCGTTTGACGAACGTCTTCGCGAGAAAGCCGAGGCCGCCGAGCACGAGCGCCGCTCCGATCACCTTGGCCGAGATCGATTGCGCGCCGTCGCCGTAGCGGTTCTCCATCCATTCGGCGAGCTGAACACCGAGGAGTGACATCGGCCCCGAGCCGAGGAACATCCAGAACGTCATGCGCGCGTGCACGGTGCCCAGGCGCCGGTGCCGGACGGCGCCGAACGTCTTGAAGATGGCCCCGTGCAGGACGTCCGTGCCGACCGCCAGCGTCGGCTTGAAGCCGAAGAGGAGAATCAGGATCGGGGTCAGCAGCGAACCGCCGCCCATTCCGGTCAAGCCGACGAGCAGGCCGATGAAGAGGCCCGTGACGGAGAACTGCCAGGTCAGCGGTAGGCCTCGATCAGCACCTCGGCGACTTCAGGGCGCGAGAACTCGGCCGGCGGAAGCTCCCCAGCCTCGAGCAGCTCCCGCACCTTTGTGCCGGAGAGGAACACGTGGTCGTCACCGCTGTGCGGACACGTCTTCGGCGTCGCCATCGACCCGCAGGCCCGGCACCAGAATGCGTGCTCGAAGAACATCGTCTCGATGCCGAGCTCGTGTGGCTCGAGCTCGTCGAAGATCAGCTGGGCGTCGTACGTGCCGTAGTAGTCACCCACTCCCGCGTGGTCACGCCCCACGATGAAGTGCGAGCAGCCGTAGTTCTTGCGACAGATCGCGTGCCAGATCGCCTCCCGCGGCCCCGCGTACCGCATCGCCGCCGGGAAAGCTGAAACCACCACACGGTCGGCCGGGTAGTAGTTGTCGACGAGCACGCGGTAGCACTCGACCCGGGTCGCGGCCGGGACGTCGTCCGACTTCGTCTCCCCGACGAGCGGGTGGATCAGGAGGCCGTCGACAATCTCGAGTGCGCCCTTCGTCAGGTACTCGTGCGCGCGGTGGATCGGGTTGCGAGTCTGGAAGCCGACGACGCGCTTCCAGCCGCGCTCGGCGAAGAGCCTGCGCGTCTCGGCCGGGTCCAGCGCCAGTTCCGGGAAGGCCGGCTCCGGCCGGGTGAACACCGTGACCCGCCCCGCGACATAGTTCGGCTGCTGGGCGTAGAGCCGCGCAACACCAGGGTGCGCCTCGTCGGTCGTGCGGAACGAGCGCTCGGCCTCGCGCTCCTTGTCGTACTCGTAGACCTCCTCGACCTCCAGAACCGCGAGCGGCATATCTGACCCGTCGGCCAGCACGACGCGGTCTCCCTCGGGTGCCTCGTCGACGGCCAGGCAGACCGGCAGGGCCCAGGGCAGCCCATTGCCGAGATGCATGTCCTCGAGCACGCGCGCGTAGTCCTCCCGCCGCATGAAGCCCTCGAGCGGGGAGAGCGCACCCGACGCGATCATGTCCAGGTCGGACACCTCGCGCGGGGTCAGGATCAGCGTCTCGAGCGACTCCAGGTCGTCGGGCCGCTCACCCGTGCGATCGACGAGCGCACCTCCATGTGGCTCAACGAGACCTGTCCTGGTGCCTGGCACCGTGACATGGCTCATGCGGGCACGCTCGCTTCGATCAGGCCCGTTTCGGCGAGCTTCTCGACGACGATCCGCGCCGACTCCTCCGGCTCGTGCTCCTCGGTGTCGATCTTGAGCTCGGGGCTCGAAGGCTCCTCGTACGGGTCGGAGACACCGGTGAACTCCTTGATCTCGCCGCTGAAGGCCTTCTCGTAGAGCCCTTTCACGTCGCGGCGGGCGCACTCCTCGACCGAGGTAGCGACGAAGACCTCGACGAAAGGCCCGTGCTCCTCGACCAGGTCACGCGCCTTCTGCCGGGTCTCCTCGTAGGGCGAGATCGCCGAGACGAGAACGGCCGCGCCGTGGCGGGTCAGCCGAGAGGCGACCCAGCCGATGCGCTCGATGTTCGTGTCCCGGTCCTCCTTCGAGAACCCGAGGCCCTTTGACAGGTGCGTGCGAACGACATCGCCGTCGAGGTACTCGACAGCGAGCCCGCGCCGCTCGAGCTCGGGGCCGACGATCTCCGCGATCGTCGTCTTGCCGGCTCCGCTAAGGCCGGTGAACCAGAGCGTGAATCCCTTAGACATTCATCTCCTTCGGTAGTGGCGTGTCCTGATGGATCCCGCACTCGAGCTTGTCGGAGCCGGCCCAGCGGCCGGCGCGCTCCTCCTCGCCCGGAGCGGTCGGCCGCGTGCACGGAATGCAGCCGATCGAGCGGTAGCCCGCGTCGTGCAGCGGGTTGTAAGGAATCTCGTTGACGGTGATGTAGGCCTGGACGCGCTCCGAATTCCAGTCGACGAGCGGATGGATCTTCCAGACGCCGTAGCGCTCCGACCATTGCACCTTGGGCGTATCGGCCCGGCTCGGCGACTGTTCGCGTCGGATGCCCGAGATCCACGCCGAGTAGGGCTCGAGCGCGGTCAGCAGCGGCTCGACCTTACGAATGTGGCAGCAGCGATCAGGGTCGGTCTCCCAGAGGTTCGGGCCCTCCTGCATGTGCTGCTCCGCCACGCTGATGACAAATGGCGGAGGCAGCAGCTCGAGGCCGTAGCGCTCGACCAGCCGGTCACGCGTCTCGTACGTCTCGCGAAAGAACAGCTGCGTGTCGAGCTCGATGATCGGGACGTCGAGGTCGAGCTGGGAGACCATGTGCACGAGGACAGACGACTGCTTCTGCCAGGAGCAGGTCAGGCAGAGCCGCTCGCCGAACTCCTGGTGAGCCCAGCGCAGCAGGTCCTCGGCCGACATCGCCTCGAAGTCGAGCTCAGGAAGCCGGGGCGCGATCGCCACCGAGCACCTCCTTCAGCGTGTCGCCGCGCAAGCCGAGACGCAGGGTCTCGAGCGGGATCACCTCGTCCGGCGGGATGTTCCCGAGGTTGAC
>JACCXX010000128.1 GCA_013696805.1 Actinomycetota bacterium | reverse complement strand
GCCCAGGAGCAGCTGGCCCGTTTCGCGCACACCGATTTCACGATCGTCCCCTACGAGGTCTACGTCGAGCTCGCCGAGCGCCTGGTCGCGCTGACCCCGATCAGCGGCCCGGCCAAGGCGGCGTTCTTCAACGCCGGGACCGAGGCGATCGAGAACTCGATCAAGTTTGCGCGCTCCCATACGAAGCGGCCGGCAGTGATCGTCTTCGAGGGTGCGTTTCACGGGCGGACGATGCTGGCGATGACGATGACCTCGAAGACCCATCCCTACAAGGCAGGTCTGGGCCCCTTCGCGCCCGAGGTCTACCGCGTGCCGTACCCGCATTCCTACCGCGGGCCTGACGCCGAGACCGCGCTTGCAGCGCTCGAGCGCGCCTTTCTCACGCAGGTCGCGCCCGAAAGCGTGGCCGCCATCGTGATGGAGCCTGTGCTCGGCGAGGGTGGATTCGTCGCGGCGCCAACGGAGTTCGTCCAGGCGGTGCGGAAGATCTGCGACGAGCATGGCATCGCGTTCGTCGTCGACGAGGTGCAGACCGGCTACGGCCGTACCGGGCGCATGTGGGCGATCGAGCATCACGACGTGGAGCCCGACCTGATGGTCGTGGCCAAGTCGATCGCGGGTGGCCTCCCCTTGTCCGGCGTGATCGGCAAGGCTGAGATCATGGATGCGCCTGACGACTCGGCGATCGGCGGCACCTACGTCGGGAACCCGGTGGCCCAGGCGGCGGCGCTCGCCGTCCTCGACGTGTTCGAGGAGGAGAGCCTCGTCGAGCGGGCCGTCGCGATTGGCGACACGATTCGGGAGCGGATGGAGGCCTGGCAGGAGCGCTGGGACGCAATCGGAGACGTTCGCGGCCTCGGAGCGATGCTGGCGATCGAGCTCGTGCTCGACCGCGACACGAAGGAGCCCGATCCGGACCGCGCAACGGCCGTCGTCGAGGAGGCCGCTCAGAACGGGTTGCTGATGATCAAGTCCGGGGTGTACGGAAACTGCCTCAGGGTGCTGACGCCCCTTGTCATCACCGACGCTGAGCTCGACGAGGCCCTTGGCGTCTGGGAGCAGGCGCTCGACTCCGTCCTGAGCTCGTAGCTTCAGCGAAACTTCAGGCTGTGGTCGGTCAGCTGATCGCGGGCCGTTACGAGCTGCACGAGCTCGTGGGCTCGGGAGGCATGTCCAACGTCTTCCGTGCGCACGACCGGCTGCTCGAGCGCTCCGTCGCCATCAAGGTGCTGCACGAGCAGTTCAGCGCCGACGAGGACTACGTCGAGCGTTTTCGGCGTGAGGCGCGCTCGGTCGCCCAGCTCGCGCATCCGAACATCGTCACCGTCATCGATCGCGGCGAGGAGGACGGTCGTCAGTACATCGTCTTCGAGTACGTCGAAGGCGCCAACCTCAAAGGCCTCGTCGCGAACGGGGCGCTGCCGGTCGAACAGGCACTCCGCTACGGGCTGCAGATCGCCGGCGCGCTGGACTTCGCGCACAAACGCGGCCTCGTCCACCGGGACGTCAAGCCGCAGAACGTGCTCCTGAACGAGGAGGGCGAGCCCAAGGTCACGGACTTCGGCATCGCCCGTTCGCTCGACGTGCAGGGCGTGACGCAGACGGGCACCGTCCTCGGGACGAGTGACTACATCGCCCCCGAGCAGGCGCGCGGCCAGAGGGTCGATCAGAAGACCGACATCTACTCCCTCGGGATCGTGCTCTACGAGCTGCTCACGGGTGAGGTGCCGTACGAGGGCGACAACTTCGTCGCCGTCGCCATGCAGCATGTGAACGGCCCCATCCCGAGCGTGCTCGACCGGCGGCGTGACGTTCCCGTCCGGCTCGATCACGCAGTAGAGCGCGCGATGGCGAAGGACCCGGAAGACCGCTTCGAGTCGATGGAGGAGCTGATCGACGAGCTCGAACGCTGCCTTGGCGAGCTGGGCTCCCCGGAGGCGGCGACGAGGATCGTCCGCCCGCCCCGCCGGCCGCGCGCGAAGCACCCCAGGCGAAAGATCCCTGTCCTGCCGATCCTGTTGCTCGCCCTTGCGGCCGCTGCGGTAGCCGGTGGCGCCTACCTCTGGCTCGGAGGCCCGACAGACGTGCCCGTGCTCGCCGACGAGGCGTCGCCCGAGCCGATCCGACTCGCAGGGGTCGGCGCCCATGACCCGGAAGGAACTGGCGGCGAACACGACCGCGAGGCTCCGAACGCGACCGACCGGAACCGGGATACAACCTGGTCGACCGAGGACTACACCAGCTTCACCAAGTCCGGAGTCGGCCTCCTGCTCCGTGCTCAGCGGGAGGTCGGGCTCTCCCAGGTCACAGTCACCACGGGATCCCCGGGCTTCCGCGCGAGGATCAAGGGCGGGGCGAGCCCTGGAGGTCCCTTCGTGAACGTCTCCGACGAGGAGCAGGTCGGCGAGCAGACGACGTTCGAAGTCGACACGGACGGCAAGAAGTACCGCTACTACCTGGTCTGGCTGAGGCTGCCCCGGCTCGAGGGGGGACAGGCAGAGATCAATGAGGTGACCGCTAGAACGTGAGCTTGCCCCGGCGCTGGTGCCGCTCCAGCGCTAGTGCGATCAGCTTCTCGAGCAGCTCCTCGTAGGGCAAACCGGAAGCCTCGAAGAGCTTCGCGTACACGCTGGTCGCGGTGAAGCCGGGAATCGTGTTCAGCTCGTTCACGAGCACCTCGTCGTCGCCCCGCACGAAGCAGTCCGCGCGGGCCATGCCCTCGCACTCCGTGGCTCGAAACGCCGCAACCGAGAGCTCCTGGACTCGCTCGATCGCCTCCGGCGAGATCCGCGGAGGCACGATCAGCTCCATGCCCCCTTCGTCGTACTTCGCCGAGTAGTCGTACCAATCGGCATCGGCCACGATCTCGCCGGGGGTCGACGCCACGGGCTCCAGGTTCCCGAGCACGCTGCACTCGACCTCGACGCCGTCGACGAACTCCTCGACCAGCACCTTCTCGTCGTGGCGGAAGGCGAGGTCGAGCCCCGTGCGGAGCTCGTCCTGGCTGCGCGCCTTCGTGATGCCGACGGACGAGCCGAGTCGCGCGGGCTTGATGAACACCGGAAACCCGAAGGGGCTCTCGAAGCCATTCGCGTCCCGCACGGTCACGCTGTCCGTTACCGGAATGCCCTTGTCCCGCAGCACCGACTTGAAGAGGTCCTTGTCCATGCAGAGCGCCGAGGCCATCACTCCCGCGCCCACGTAGGGCACGTCCGCGAGCTCGAGGAACCCCTGCACCGTTCCGTCCTCTCCGAAGGGCCCGTGCAGGACCGGGAAGACCACGTCGACCTCGGACAGCGTGGCTGGGATCTGCGCTGCGGGAACCGGCAGCGACTCGACGTCGGGCTCGCCGCCCCCCTCGAGCGCGGCCCGGGTCGCAGGGCCGATCTCCCAGCGGCCGTCGCGGCCGATCTCGACGGCCACCGTCTCGTAGCGCGCCGGATCGAGAGCCTCCACCACCGAGCGGGCCGAAGCCAGGGAGACGTCGTGCTCGGACGAGCGCCCTCCCATCAGGACGGCGACGCGGACGCGGCTCACGGCGTCGGGAGGAGCCGGCCGACGAAGATCGTGACAGTTGTGCCCGGTGCGGCCTTGGTTCCTCCGGCCGGATCCTGGTTCAGGACGATTCCGTCGGAGTTCGGGTCGGTCGTCTCCTCGTCCTGGACGACGACGTCGAACCCGGAGCTCTCGAGCGTCGCCCTGGCAATGTCCTCCTGCTGGCTGGTGACGTCGGGGACGGCGGATTCCTTCGGGCCCTTGGAGACGCTCAGCGTGACGGTCGAGCCGCGCGAGGCCTGCGCGCCGCCGGCTGGGCTCTGGCGAACGACGATGCCCTTCGGCTGATCGGAATCCACATCCTGGCGCGCAACTGCGAAACCCCCTGCCTGGAGCTGCGACGCCGCTGACTCATAGGTCTCGCCGACCACCGTCGGGATTCCGACCGGCTGGAGGCCGCGCGAGACATTGATCCGCACGCTCGAGCCCTTGTTGACGGGCTTGCCGGGGGTCGGGAACTGGTCGACGACCTCGCCCTCGTCCTCCTTCGAGAAGACGTCCGCGACCGTGAACTTCAGGCCACGCTCGGTAAGCGCTGCGATCGCGTCGTCACGCGATTGCCCGACGAGTTTCGGCACCGTCACCTTCGGTGGGCCCAGCGAGACAAAGATCGTGACCGCGCTCGTCTTGTCCACGCGGATGCCCGCATTCGGGTCCTGGTCGTAGACGAACCCGACCCGGTCGCGCGGATCTTCGCTCGTCTTGCGCTTCACGTCGGGCTCCAGGCCTCTTGCGAGGAGATTCTGGACGGCCAGGTGCTCACGGATGCCCTCGACGTTCGGCACCGAAACTGTGCTCGACCCGCTCAGTGAGTCCTGAATCCTGTCGTAGGCAAACCAACCGGCGAGCAGCGCGGCGACGAGGCCCAGGATCGCCAGGAGCCAGGGCCAGAGGGGCCGCCGCCGTGGCGGCGGATCCTGATAGCGGTAGTTGGTGGGACGCCGCTGCGGCCGGCGCGGCGAGGCGATAGCCGTCGGCGCGTTCGCGAGTGACGTCCCGGAGAGGACGGCTGTCGCAGCGTCCGCCGTGATCTCCGTGACCGACCCGCCCTCGGCGATCCGCGCGAGCTCGGCGTCCATCTCCTCGGCGGTCTGGAAGCGGTCGTCAGGGTTCTTGGCGAGCGCCCGCAGCACGACCATGTCGAGATCGGGGGGGATCTCGGGACGGATCGACGACGGCGGCCGAGGCGTGTCCGAGAGGTGCTTCATGGCGATCTCCACGGGGGAATCGCCGGTGAAGGGAACGCTGCCGGTGAGCATCTCGTAGAGAACGACTCCGATCGAGTAGAGATCGGAGCGCTGGTCGACGGCTGCGCCACGCGCCTGCTCGGGCGAGAGGTACTGCGCGGTGCCGACGATCGCGCCTGCCTCGGTCATCTGGCTCGCCCCCGCGCGTGCGATGCCGAAATCCGTCACCTTCAGGCGCCCATCTGCGTCGACCATCACGTTGTGCGGCTTGATGTCGCGGTGGACGACGCCTTTTTTGTGCGCGAAACGGAGGGCGGTCAAGGTCTGGCGTGTGTGGTGGATCGCGTCGACGATCGACATGGGGCCGCGCGCGATCAGGAGCTCCTTCAACGTGCGCCCGTCGAGGTACTCCATCGCGATGTAGTAGGTGCCCTCCGCCTCGCCGCGGTCGTAGATGGAGACGATGTTGGGGTGCGAGAGGCCGGCGGCGTTCTTCGCCTCGCGGCGGAAGCGCTCGACGAAGCTCTCGTCGTTCGCGTGACGGTCGTTCAGGATCTTGATCGCGACGCGGCGCCCGAGCTCCTCGTCCTCGGCCAGGTACACGTCGGCCATGCCCCCCGCGCCGAGCTTGCGTATGACGCGGTACCTGCCGTCGAAAAGGGTGTTGATGAGATTCGAAATCACGATTTACACAGGGTAGGGAGTTCGACGCTCAACCTATGAGTGCCTGCATGATCTGGCGGGCGATGGGCGCTGCGGTCGAGCCGCCCGTGCCGCTTTGACGCTCGAGAACGACCGCGACGGCGACCCGAGGGCTCTCGACCGGGGCGAAGGCGATGAACCACGTCGTGTTGCGGCCTCTGATCCCGGTCTCGGCGGTTCCCGTCTTCCCTGCCGTCGGCACCGAGAGCTTCCCTGCGGCCCCGGTTCCGCAACAGACGACGCGCTCCATCATCTCGGCGAGCGAGCGTGCGTGGTCGGCCTCCGCGGCCTCCGCGAGCTCGTCGGGCTTCTGACGGACGACGACAGTGCCGTCGGGCGCCACGATGCGATCGACCACGTGCGGCCTCATCACCCGCCCGCCGTTCGCGATCGCTGCGGAGACCATGGCCATCTGCAGCGGAGTGACCAGCATCCGCTCCTGTCCGAAGGCGAGACGGCCGGGGTCGATCTGGGTGTCGTCCTTCGGAAAGAAGAGGCGGCCCTTGTCGTAGAGGCCGCTTGCCGAGCGCTCGTTGACGGGCGTCTCGAGCGGTGGCACCGAGTAGAACCCGAACCGCTTGGAGGCATCCAGGATCTCGATCCCGCCGATTGCCTTCCCGATGTTGCAGAACACCGAGTTGATCGAGAACTGCATCGCCTGGACGAGGTTGACGCCGCCGAACGGTGCGGAAGTGTCGTAGTTGTTGACCCGCTTGCCGTACTCCTCGCAGTAGCCCGGGTCGACGAAGGTCGATTCAGGTGTGAACTCGCCTGAGTCGAGGGCAGCCGCCCCGGTCACGACCTTGAACGTCGAGCCCGGTGCGTAGAGCCCGGCGGTGACGCGGTTGAGCAGCGGTTGGCAGCCGAACTTGGCGCGCGCCGCAGCCGCGAAGTTGTCCTCGATCAGGTTCGGATCGTAGGTCGGGCTGGAGACGCTGACCAGCACCTTGCCCGTGCGGGGCTCGAGCGCAACGGCGGCCCCGCAGCGGCCACCGAGCGCGTTCAGGGCCATCCGTTGCGCCCCCGGGCGGATCGTCGTGTAGACGTCGTTACCCTCCACCGTGGCGCCACGCAGCTTGTCGAGGGTGGTTTCGACGACGGTGTTCAGGTTCGAGTTCGAGCCCGTCAGGAAGTCGTTCTCGGAGCGCTCGAGGCCTGCCCTCGAGCGGACCTGTGTCGAGTAGCCGACGATGTGGGCGGCCAGCCCGCGTGAGGGGTACGTGCGGAAGTACAGGGTCTGACCGGCCACCTTCTCGACCTTGTTCGCCGCCAGGAGCGTGCGCCCGTCTGCGGCGTAGATCTCGCCACGCTTCACGGTGAACTCGGCGACGCGTTGGATCGAGTTGTCCTGCTTGTCCGCGAGGTCGGGCGCGGCGTAGGCCTGCCAGTACGTCGTCGCCAGGATCAGCGAGGCGAGCAGGATCAGCGCGACGACGGCGACTCGAGTGATCTGGCGGTTCAAGGTCTGCCTTCCATCGGAATGTTCGCGGTCGCATTCGCGCGGTTCGAGACGAGGAGCAGGCCCGCGAGCAGGATGAAGTTCGCGACGACGCTCGATCCGCCGTAGCTGACGAACGGGAGCGTGATCCCGGTCAGCGGGATCACCCGCAGGACGCCGCCGACGATGATGAACGTCTGGAGCGCGAAGCCGAACGTCAGCCCGAGGGCGAGCAGCTTGGAGAACCCGTCCTGCGCGAGGAGTGCGATCCGGAAGCCGCGCAGGCAGAACAGCATGAAGACGAGCATGAGCGCGGCGATGCCGATCAGTCCGAGCTCCTGTGCCAGCGCGGAGTAGATGAAGTCCGTGTTCAGGTACGGGATCAGCGGATCGCCGCCCGAGTTGGAAAAGGTGCCCTTACCGAGGCCCTTGCCGCCGAAACCGCCGTTGCCGATCGAGTAGAGCGACTTGACGAGCTGGTACGAGTCGCATTCCTGCCGCAGGGCCAGCCCGCCTGTCTGGGCGCAGAAGACCTTCTCATCGGTCCAGGGATGCAGCCAGATAGTGACTCGCGTCTCGACGCGGCTCACGAGCTGATACACCACCGCAGCGCCGGCGACGAAGAGGACCATTCCGGCGCCGGCGAACCAGGGCTTCGCCGTGGCGACGTACAGCATCGCCAGGAAGATCCCGAAGTAGAGAAGAGCACTTCCCAGATCGTTGGTTTCCACGAGGACGAGCATCGCCGCGCCCCAGATCGCGAGCAGGGGGCCGAAGTCCTTCAGGCGACCCTGCGCGAGCACCTCGCGCTTCTCCCGGAGGTACCCGGCGAGAAAGACGATCAGGAAGATCTTGGCGAGCTCACCCGGCTGGAACTGCAGCGGGCCGGCTTTCACCCAGAGCCGGGCGCCGTTCACCGTCTGCCCGATCAGCGGCAGCGCGGGAAGGATCAGCAGTCCGATCGCGGTCACCCCGAAGATGTACTTGTACGACTCCAGGCGGCGGAAATCGTGGCGCAGCAGGATCAGCGTCGCCGAGAACGCGGCCACGCCGACGACGATCCAGAGCCCCTGCCGGAACGCGTTGTCCGGATCGAGGCGGTAGATCTCGGTGACGCCGAATGCCGTGAGCAGGCCGGTCAGCGGCAGCAGGTAGGGATCGGCGTGCGGCACGGTGAGCCTGGCGACGGCGTGGGCGGCGACGTACAGCCCGAAGAAGAACAGCGCGTACGACAGGGAGGCCGTGGAGACGACCTCCTGACGCGCGATATACACGCTGGCAAAGCCGAGGCCCGTGATGACCGCGACGACGAAGAGGTTGACGAGCTCGCGATTCCTGAGGGTCACAGATAGAGAGCCCAGTAGAGCCCGGCAGCTGCGAAAAGCAGGACGAGCACGACCAGGAGCACCCCCAGCAGCGTCAGCCAGCGGCTTCGCTTGCGCGGTTGCGCCGCGGCGGCCTGCGCTTCGGCCGGCGGCACGACCATCGTGTCCACGGTCGGGACACTCTCGAGGCCCGACAGGGTGTCCTCGTCGTCCCCCGCACCGTTTTGGTCGAGCACCGGCAGCTGAGCGGTGTCCGCGGGCACGTCGGCGCTCTCCTCGGCGATCTCGAAGCAGACCACGGTGATGTTGTCCTCACCTCCGCTCCGGTTCGCCTTCTCCACGAGCGCGCGCGCGGCCGCATTCAGGTCGTCCCGCTTGCGTGCAACGACTTCGCGGATCACGTCGTCGTCGATCATCGAGGTCAGTCCGTCCGAGCAGATGAGGAAGAAATCGCCGACCTGTGACTCGATCGAGAACGTGTCGACGTCCACGTCGGGGTCCGTCCCGAGGGCGCGCGTGATCACCGAGCGCTGCGGATGGATCTCGGCCTCTTCGGGTGAGAGCTTGCCGCTCCGCACGAGCTCGGCGACCAGCGAGTGGTCGTCGGTCAGCTGCTCGATGGTCTCCTCGCGGATCAGGTAGGCGCGGGAGTCTCCGACGTGCCCGAACGTCACGATGTCGTCCTCGACCAGGGCCAGCGTGATCGTCGTGCCCATGCCCGAGGCGCTCGCATCCTCTGCCGAGCGCTCGTAGACCCGCCGGTTCGCCTCCTGGACGAGCGCGACGACGCGCTCCTCGGCGCTTCCGTCGGCGGCAGATCCCAGCGCGGAGGCGGCGAGCCGCGACGCGATCTCGCCTCCCTTGGCGCCGCCCATCCCGTCTGCGACCGCGAAGATCGGCGGGTCACAGACCCAGGAGTCCTCGTTCCGACGTCGTTTGCGGCCGGGGTGAGAGACGCCTGTCGAGCGGCCGATCCTCATCTGTCGAAGCGGAAGTCGGTTTCTCCTACACGCACGAGATCCCCCGGTGTCAGCTTGCGCGGTCGAGACAGCTTGACGCCGTTCAGGTAGGTGCCGTTCGTCGACCCTGCGTCCTCGAGCCAGACGCCGTCCTGTCGCGGCTCCACCCGCGCGTGCGAAGCTGACGCGAACTCGTCGTCGTCGAGCGCGACCGTGTTCTGCGACCCGCGGCCGATCGAGATCCCCGCCGAGTCGAGCACATATTCGCTTTTCACTTCCAGAACGGGGCTCTTGACGACAACGAGGCGGCCCATCGGCGGAGAGCTGCGCTTGCGAAGGCCCGCCGCCTCGGCTTGCTGGGGAGCGAGGATGAAACTTTCCTGAGGCAGGCGTAGATCTTTGCTTGCGGTGCGCACGATCCGCCAGATGAAGAGGTACAGCAGGCCGAGGAAGCCGATTTTCAGGAGCAGGAGGACGCCGTCGACGTCGACCGAGGAGACCGCGAGAAGCCTCATCTGCGCTGGAAGACGAGCTCGGTCGACCCGATCGTGATCCGGTCGTCGTTCTCGAGCCTCGCGCGCTGCTGGCGGCGGCCGTTCACCGCCGTGCCGTTCGTCGAGTCGAGGTCGACCAGCCAGTAGGCCGTGCCCTCCTGGCGCACCTCGGCGTGGCGTCGGGAGGAGTTCGGATCGGCGATCCGGATGTCGCAGTCCTTCGAGCGGCCGATGACGACGCTCTGGCGATCGATCGTGTGCTTCGCCCCGTCCACCATGAGCGTGACGACCTCGGGCTCGACTCCGAGCTCCGCGGGAGTGGCGGCCTGGGTCGGAGGCGATTCCTTCGGGCGGTAGACCATCGTCGCCCCCGGGGTGGCTTCCGGGACGGGCTCCTCGGCGCCGGGCTCGGGCTGGACCATCCGAGTGGCGATCCCGAACTCGCCCACGGCGAGGTCCTCGTCGGTGTTCATGACGACGTTCGGCGAGGAGAGCAGCACGTAGCTCTCGCGGCGCGCGTGCTCGGCGAGATACTCCTGGAGCTCGTTGACGAGGGAATTCTCGTAGGACTCGAACTGCTCGCGATCGTTGGTCGACAGGTAGACGGCGTACTCGTTCGGGGCATACACGCGAGAGACCGAGACCATGCGGTGGTCGTCCATCTCCTTGGCGAGCTTGCGTGCCAGCTCGACTGGTTGCACGTGCGTACGGAAGGCGCGACCGAAGACGCCTTCGAACAGGGACTCGATTTTCGACTCGATGGTGCGGAGCACGGGCTACGGAGAGGGGTTGCTTCCCTCGGGCAGCGAGTCTAGCGACGTGTCGCGTGCCCTAGCCGGTGTGGGTTCTGGCCCTGGGCCACCGCGGACCACCCGCCAGCTTCACCCCTACTGAGGAAAGCCGCACGCGTGGCGCGCGAAATCGCGCCAATAGTGTGTACCCGGGTGGGGCCGCCACCTTGCCGCCGCCACTGCACGAGGAGTACCGCACACGTGATCCAAGCGGCCGTTACGAACGAGACTTCGGATCCGTTCGGCGCTGCAAGAAGCGTTCCCGCCAGCAAGCCGGCACTGAGCGCCACGATCGCCGGCTCGCCCAGACGTCGTGCGCTGGGCAGGACCGCCGCCCCCGTCGCTAGCACCAGCCCCACCAGCGGGAGCTCGGGCTTAGTCGCGAGTGATTCCCAGAGCCACCCGCCGACGGCGAAGGGTGACTCCTCCGTCGCGACCCCGTCCAGCTGTGTCGGGCCGGCGAAGCCCGTTACCAGCACCGCTGCGAAGGCATACACGGCTCGGCGAAACCACCCGTCGACGCGCTGCAGAGCCAGTGGCAGGAGACCGATCGCCCCTAGCGGACCCACTACTGCGCCCAGAGCGAAGACGAGGCCGGAGCGCGGTCGGAACCATGCCAGGCCGAGCCACGCTGCTGCGGCCACCGCGTAGACCATTCCGAGGCCAAGCGCGACGTTTCCCAGCGGAAAGATCGGCACGGCGAGGACGAAGGCGAGCCCGACACGGGGACGAAGCGCCGCCAAGCCGGCAGCGAGCGCGCCGAGGAGCAGCGGCCAGTGTGGCGGATAGAACGGCAGCGAGGCCCCCACCCAGGCTGTTGCGAGCCCCGCGAGGACGGGGGCTCCTGCTTGCACCGGGATCCGGCTATCGAGCCGAAGCCGGACGGGTTTCAGCGGCCGCTCGACGGTCTCTCGTCGCGATCCTCGCAGAGCCTGTGCGAGCGCGACGGCCGTTGGGCGCCTGGCCGGGTCTACGGCGAGGGCGCGGTCGACAGCGGCGACGAGCCGGCCGGAAAGATCCGGACGCTCGGTCGCGAGCGAGGCAGCGCCCGACTGGATCAGCTTCCCCATTTCCACCGGCGATGCCTGCCAGAACGGATGTCGACCGGAAAGCGCCTCCCAGAGGAGGACGCCCACGGCCCAAACGTCTGCGGCAGGCCCGGCGCCCTTGCCCTGGAGCCGCTCGGGCGGTATGTAGGCGAGCGTGCCCGGGACGTCTCCGGCGGCAGTCAGCGTCTCGGCGCCTGCCAGCTGCGCGAGGCCGAAGTCGAACAGGCGAACCGACACGCTATCCCCGTCCGCGAGCAGGACGTTGGAGGGCTTGACGTCGCGATGGACAATCCCATGCGCGTGTGCGTGCGCAAGCGCCTCGAGGACCTGCGTCGCGGCTTCGACGACGCCCTCGTCGTCGAGCTCCCCTGCGCGTAGGGCATGTCGCAATGTGTGACCTGGGATGTACTCGTACGGGATGTAAACGTGGTTCTCATCGCTCGCAAAGCCGTAGGCAAGGAGACAGTGAGGGTGGCGGAGCCGGGCCGCCGAGTGAGCCTCACGCTCGGCTCTGGAGGCGGCCTTGCCTTCCTTGCCGATGATCTTGAGCGCCACGTCCTGGCCGTTCTTCTCGTCGTGCGCGAGCCACACGGAGCCGGAACCGCCGGTCCCCAGGGGGCGCAGGGGCTTGTAGCGGCCTAGGACGAGGCCGTTTTCGGGGACGGTTCGTAGAGCGCTCGACATCCGCGCCTCGGCTTTGGCCATGGCCCCCGGAACTCCTTTGGGCTATGTGGATCGACCGGGCAACGCGGTACAGTGGCCGGGCTTCGGCGCGGCCATGAGCGAGCGAGACAGCGACATCGAGTTCGATTTCTTCGACGAGGGTGAAACTCGCGAGGCCAACCAGGCCGAGCGCCCTCGCCGTCGGGGCCCTCGGCCCCCGGTGCGGCCGCCGGCAGGGCTCACGCCGCTCCTTCGCCTGATCGGCCTGATCAGCTTCGCGATCCTCGTCGTCGTCCTCCTCGTCTTCTGGGTCAACTCGTGCCGCGAGGATCGGCGCAAGGAGGCGTACCGCGACTACGTCGACAAGGTGACGACTCTCGCGAACGATTCGGAGGCTCTCGGGCGCAACCTGAACGGCGTCCTCACGAGCAGCGGTCAGAAGCCGGCAGAGATCGAGCAGAAGCTCGAAGGTCTTGCGCAACAACAGGAGCAGCAGGCCGACCAGGCCCGCGACCTCGACCCGCCCGGCCCGCTGCGGACGCAGAACCGCCACGCAATCGAGGCCTTCGGCTTCCGGCTCAGCGGGCTCCGCGGCATGGCGCAGGCGTTTCGCCAGACCGCCTCGTCACGGAACGCCAATCAGGCCGGTGCGCTTCTGGCCGAGCAGGCAAAGCGGCTCGTGGCCAGCGACGTCGTCTGGGACGACCTGTTCAAGGACCCCGCGGCCGGCGAGCTGGACCGCCAGGACATCAGCGGTGTCGAGGTTCCCGATTCGAACTTCATCCCGAACGCGGACATCGCCACCAGGCGGTCGATGGCAGGTATCTGGCAGCGCATACGGGGCGCAGCCACCGGCGGCGGTAGCTCCTGTAGCCCGCGCGGTACGGGGATCGAGAGTGTCACCGCCCTCCCTGTGCGCCAGCAACTCTCTCCGAGCGACCTGAACACGGTCGAATCGACGAAGGACCTGGCGTTCTCGGTCGAGATCAAGAACTCCGGTTGTGCGCAGGAGTCGCGAATTCCGGTCCGCCTGACGATCCAGAAGAACCCGACGTCGATCCAGAAGCGTCAGGTCCTCGACCTGATCAACCCGGGCGAGACAAAGACCGTCGTCTTCAGCGACATCGGAACCGTGCCGTTCGCCGAGCGAACGTCGGTCGTGATCGAGGTCGAGCCTGTACCAACCGAGAGCACGACGAAGAACAACACCGCCGAGTACCCGGTCATCTTCTCGCTTGGCTAACCGAACGCGGCTTTAGCCACCGCGAAAGGCGCCGTAGCCGGGCTTTGCCCGGCGAGAGGCTCAACCGCGGAGAGGAGAGCGTCTGGCCCACGCCGCCAGTCGGCGGCTCCTCCTGCGGTCGCATCACCCCTACGCGGTCAAGGAGGGGGCTCACGGGGGAACCAGGGGTTCCTCCCGTGCTTAGCTGGCCATTGCCCGCTCGACTGCCTCGAGCTCCTCGGGCGAGAGCGCGACCGACGGTCGTCCGCGATCGAGCTCCTTTACGTAGACCCGCGCGTAGTCACGGCCCTGGATCGCGCTGACGATGATGCCCGAGCGGGCTGCGTCCAAGAACGCCATCGTCGCGGACTGCTGGCCGCCCGCGCCCGCGTAGGCGTCGTAGCGGACGATGGCTGTGTTCGAGACGGAGCCGTCCACGCGCCGGTCAACGCGTGTCAGGCCGCCCGCGATCTCGTCGACCGCCCGGTGCAGATCGTCGATTCTCCCCTGGAGCGAGACGGCAAAGTCGACGAGGTCGCCTTTCCCTCCTCCGAGGAGCACCTCCTGGGCCGCCCGTAGACGGCGAACCTGCACGACGAGATATGCGAAGAGGACAAGCGCTGCCGCCGCCGCGCAGGCGGCTGCGATCGCGATCCAGGCGGCTACTGAGAGGTCCATCGCGCCCTGATCCTAGAAGGCCGGGTAGGCCGACTCGCTACATTTCTCTGAGTCATGGGGCAGGTCTTGGTCCTCAACGCCAGCTACGAGCCACTGAACGTGACTTCGGT
>JACCXX010000132.1 GCA_013696805.1 Actinomycetota bacterium | reverse complement strand
CGGCGGTCTTCGCGCTTGCGGTGGCCGCCGCGGCCACTGCGAAGTCGACCGGTCCCGCGGTCGCGGGCTCGATCTCGGCGGACGGCTCCAGCACTGTCGGTCCGTTCGTGCAGGCTGCGGCCGAGCGTTTCGAGCGTGCGAACCGCGGCGCGAAGGTCGTCGTCGGCATCTCGGGCACGGGCGGCGGCTTCGAGCGCTTTTGCCGCGGGGAGATCGACCTGTCCAACGCCTCGCGCCCGATCAAGCTCAAGGAAGCTGCGAAATGCCAGACCAACGGCGTCGAGTACATCCAGTTCCTGCTCGTCAACGACGGCCTCTCGGTCGTGGTCAACAAGAGCGCAACCTGGGTCACCTGCCTCACCCCGGGCGAGCTGAAGCTGATCTGGGATAAGGGCTCCAAGGTCAACAACTGGAACCAAGTGCGGCCGAGTTTCCCGGACGTCCCGATGAAGCTCTTCGGTCCTGGGACAGACTCGGGCACCTTCGACTTCTTCACCGAGAAGATCAACGGCAAGGCACGGCAGAGCCGCTCGGACTACTCTGCGAGCGAGGACGACAACGTCACCGTCCGCGGCGTCGTCGGCGAGCGTGGTGGCATGGGGTACTTCGGTCTCTCCTACTACACGGAGAACAAGAGCAGGCTGAAGCTGCTCCGGATTCACAACGGCACGAAATGCGTTGCTCCGTCCATCGCCTCGGTTCAGGCCGGCGCGTACAAGCCGCTCTCGCGGCCGCTCTTCGTGTACGCCAAGAAGTCGTCGTTCAAGAGGAAGGCAGTGGTCCGGGCCTTCATCCGCTACATGATCGTCAACGAGAGGATGCTCGCGCGTGCGTCACGCTTCGTCCCGCTAACCGACCCTCAGCTGGCGAAGGCTAAGCGGCAGTACAACAACGCGATCAAGAACCAATAGGGAAGCGAGAGGGCTCACAAACTGTCGACGAGTGACCTCTCTCCTGCAGTTCCACAGCTAAAGGCGGTACGCAGGCGCTGGGGCGAGGATGTCATCAAAGGCCTCCTCGCCCTATGCGCCTTGGTCTCGGTGGCAACGACGGTCGGCATCGTCATTGCGCTCTTCATCCCGGCGATCGAGTTCTTCCGCGAGGTCTCCCTGTGGGACTACCTCAGCGGCACCGAGTGGACGGCGCTTTTCAGCGAGCCGAGCTTCGGCGTCCTGCCACTCGTGGCGGGAACGGTGCTCGTCACGCTCGTCGCGGTGCTGGTATGCGCCCCCTTCGGGCTCGGCGCCGCGATCTATCTGAGCGAGTACGCGCACGATCGAGCTCGAAAGTTCCTCAAGCCCATGCTCGAGGTTTTGGCTGGGATTCCAACGGTCGTTTACGGCTACTTCGCGCTCACCTTCGTCACGCCGCTCCTCCAGGACGTCGGCTTCAAAGTGGGCCCGTTCAGCGCACTGAGCGCAGCGCTCGTCATGGGGGTGATGCTCATCCCGACTGTCGCCTCGGTCTCGGAGGATGCGATGGCGGCTGTGCCACGCGATCTGCGGCAGGGCGCATATGCGCTTGGCTCGACGCGGCTGCAGGTCTCGACCCGAATCGTTGTTCCGGCGGCCATCTCCGGGATCGTCGCTTCGTTCGTGCTCGCGATCTCGCGTGCGATCGGCGAGACGATGATCGTTCTCATCGCCGCCGGCGGCCAGCCGAATCTCACTCTCGACCCGACCGAGGCGATTCAGACCATGACGGCCTTTATCGCCGCCACAGCGCAGGGTGACGTCGCCACTGGAACGACCGCCTACAAGACCATCTTCGCCGTGGGCGCGACCCTGTTCGTCATGACCCTGATGATGAACATGGTCTCCATCCGTCTTGTTCGTCGCTTCAGGGAGATCTACGAGTGAGAACGCTACGCGTCCGATGTACACAGGAGCGCGCCATGTGGAGTAGGTGGTCATGAGCGCGATGCCCGGCTCGCTCGGCGGTGGCTCCCGCCGTCGCGGCCATCTCAGCGGGCTCGCGTTCCACGGGTTCCTGCTCTTCTCGCTCGCCATCGGCGTCGCGACGCTCGGCGCGTTGCTCGTCCAGGTCGTCCTCGAGGGGTGGCGGTACGTGGACGGGGTCCTGCTCTTTGAGCCGCCTTCGGCTGAGCCTGCGATCGCCGGGGCGGAGCCCGCGATCCTGGCGACGATCTTTCTCGGTCTTCTGCTGATCGCGCTGACCGTCCCGATCGGAGTCGGCACCGCCGTCTACCTGGAGGAGTACGCGGATCGCGAGCGCTGGTACAACCGCTGGCTCGAGGTCAACATCCAGAACCTGGCCGCTGTTCCGTCGATCGTCTACGGGATCCTCGGCCTCGCGTTCCTCGTCCGCGGGCTCGGGCTCGGCCGCGTGCTGCTGGCCGGCGCCCTCATCCTCACGCTGCTCGTCCTGCCGACCGTGATCATCGCCGCCCGCGAGGCGATTCGGGCCGTCCCGGGATCGATCCGCGAAGGCGCGTACGCGCTCGGCGCGACCAAGTGGCAGGTGGTTTGGCGGCAGGTGCTGCCCGGAGCCACCCCCGGGATTGCAACAGGGTCAATCCTTGCCCTGTCCCGGGCGCTCGGGGAAACGGCCCCGCTACTCCTTGTCGGCGCCCTGACCTATGTGTCGTTCAATCCGACGCTGCTCGGCGATTTCACGGCTCTCCCGGTGCAGATTTTCCAGTACATCGCCCGGCCGCAAGAGGAGTTCAGGGGCGTCGCCGCGGGGGCGATCATCGTCTTGCTCGGAATCCTGTTGACGCTGAACTCCCTCGCGATCTTCCTTCGTAACCGTTATCAGCGAAAGTGGTGAGCGCATGGTCGACTTGACGAAGGCACCTGGCACAATCGGCGAGGTGAGTCTCGAAAACCTCGTCCAGCGGGATGACCGCAAGCAGCCGGCGCCCGGAACCCGCGAGGTCGTCTTCGACGTCAAGGACCTAAGCGTCGATTACGACGGCTCGGTGGCGCTGAAGGACGTCTCGCTGGAGATCTACCGGAACTACGTGACGGCCTTTATCGGTCCGTCCGGGTGTGGGAAGAGCACGTTCATCCGTTGCTTCAACCATCTGAACGCCCTCATTCCAGGGGCGAAGATCAACGGGAAGATCCTCTACCACGGCCAGGATCTCTACGGAACCGACGTCGACTCGGTCGAGGTGCG
>JACCXX010000123.1 GCA_013696805.1 Actinomycetota bacterium | reverse complement strand
GAGCGCCCGGATTGCTGACAGCGCCTCTGCGGCTCTCAGGGATAAGCTTCCAGCGAGCCGGAGGCGATCCTCGCTTCCATTATCTCCTCGTTTTCGCTCCGCGTTACGGAGAGACTTTGGCAAACCGAGAGCCGCCCTCACGCGTAGAGCCGATCGACGAGTTGACCATCCAACGAACCGGACGACCCTGGCCTGAGGCTGAACGCGCCCCCGCGTGGGACGGGTCTCTGTGGAACCCCCGTCCCACAATGCCTCGTGCTTACCCCAAAAGCTTGATGACCTGGCGAATCGTGCCCGCTCGCTGGTGCCGCGCTTCGATGCCCAGCTCGGCGCCCTCGGGAGCCTCGATCACCCACTCCGCCTTGGCGCGGTCACCTGTTGCGTCGTCGCCCCACCACCACAGAGGGCTCCGCTTGTGCACTCGGCCCTCCAGTTGGCCCAGGTCGACCCTCCGGTCGCCGGCCGAGAGCGTCGCGCCCTCCGGCAGCGTCAGCTCGACCTCCAACGGGCGGACGGCCTTACGCTCCACCGCCTTGTCGCTCACGTTGGTCGGTAGCCAGCCAGTGTTCTGCAGGACGAGCCGCACGCGGTAGACGTTCTCCCCGATCGGTTCCACGTTCAGCGAGTGCACTTCGAGCCGTGGCGAGATGAGGAGGTGCCAGATCGCGAAGTCGGCATGCGGCGCCACTTCTCGCTCGAGGAACTTCGGGGGCACGTTACCCCACACGTACATCATGTCCCAGCCGCCGAGCTCGACATCGCCGAGCTGAGGGTGCTCGAACGGGTACCAGTCGACGTGACCCTTTCCATCCAGCTGCTCGTCGTTCCACTTGAGCAGCTTCAGGTCGTCCTCGGCCTCGTGGTCGCGAATCCAGTCGATGAAGTTGTAGTCGGTGATCCCCGCCTCGCGCTGAGGGCTCCAGAACTCCGTCGTCCACGAGAAGACGCCGTGGTGGTCGTAGAACCAGTCGTGAGCACCGCCCTTGATCGTCTGCTTGGGGTCGTACTTGAAGTCGTGGAAGACCGAGACCGCCGGATACCCGGTGAGCTTCGTCGCCTGCTCGCCGATCAACGTGTATGCGCGGAGATCCCCCGTCGGGTAGTGGTCGTCGGGGTAGCCCGCGTACGGGCGTAGATGAACGCCGGAAAAGGTGTGGTAAGCAATGTGGCCCGTGATGTTCGGGCGCGCGACGACGGCCTCGACCATCGCGCGGGTCTCGGGCTCGGAGGCGGGAAAGGGCCCGGCACCGCTCTGCTCTCCCTCGGGAGCCCACTCCATCGGAAAGTTGCGATTGAGATCGAGACCTTCGACCGGCGGCGCGACCTTGATCGAGACGCCGTCGTAGTTGCGGATCGTGCCTTCCGAGAGCATGCGGTAGTACTCGCCACCCTCTTCGTCGGGATCGCGCCGCACCATCAGGCGCGCATCCTCTGCGTGCGGCTTCCAGGCGCCGTTCGCATCGCGCATGCGCATCATCAGGACGCGACCGTCGCCGTCCAGGTCTTCCTCGTGCAGCCCATCCTGCTGGTCGAGCAACGGGTACGGCCGCACGCTCGAGCGCACGAAGCGGGGAGTGTCGGCCAGTGCGAGCTCGGCCCCGTCGGGATTGAGTCGCGGAATGACGTAGAACGTTCGCGTATCGAGGACGCGCGTGACTTTTTCGTCGCTGCCGTATCCATTGAGGAGCCGCTGGACGAGGTTCAGAGCCGCCGTTGACCCGGTCACCTCGAGCGCATGGATGTTCGCCTCGATCAGAAAGGCCGGCTTGTCGAGATCGGCGCCCGTCTCGAAGTTCGTGAGCGTCGCCAGCCAGATGTCGCGGCCCTGGAACGACTTGCCGATCGACTCAACGCGTAGGAGCTCCGGTCGCTCCGCCGCCCACCCCTGAAGCAGCCCCGTGAGCTCCTCGTACTTGTAGAACGAGTCGAAGCGAACTTCTTCAGGCACTACGCACCGAGCTCGGTCAGCAGCGGCCCCGTGTCGAGCGGGTCGTAGCCGAGCCGCGAGGCGATGTCCTCGCTCGAGGGGCGCGTGCCCTCGCTGAAGAGCTCCCGCAGCAGCTCCCCGGTGTCGGGCGAGCGCCACCAGTCCTCGCCCACCTCGCGCACGAAGTGCTCGCGCAGCTGGGCCGACCTGATCCACGCGCGAAGGTAGTCGGCCGAGTAAAAGCCGGCATCCATGTCCGCGAGGTACGCGTCCTCTCGATAGCGAACGCCCGTCGCCGCGGTCAGGCGCTCCGAGTAGCCGGCGGACGAACCGCCGTTCTCGCGGAAGCGGCGCCAGAAGTCGAGCTCGAACCCGAGCTTCGCCGCGTAGCGCCGGAAGAGGAGCGCCTCCAGAAATGTCGTCGCCTCGGCGTTCGTCTTCGCCTCCTCGTCGGAGAGGCCGAAGTGCTCAACGTGCCAGGCGGGCTCACGCGAGATGGCCTCGAGGATGTACGAGAAGATCTCCGTATGCGCGTGGTCGCGCGCGAGGTTGCGGAACGTGTACGGGAGCTCGGGATCACAGCCGGCGAAGTGGAGCGCGTGGCCGGCTTCGTGCAGGAACGCCTGGTAGTCGTGCAACCCGCCCGCAGCCCTCGTGATGAGGTGGACGACATTCGGTGCGTCAGACGCGATCACACATGCGCGCGGCGACTTCTGTGGACGATCTTCGATGTCGAGATTGATCTTGGGATCGTTGGCGAGGTCGAAACCGAGCGGCTTCAGCGTGGCCAAGCAGACGTCGGTCGCACGCTCCTTCGTGTACGTGCCCTCGAGCGGAGAGAGCCGTCGCAGATAGCCGACGTGGTACGAGGTGGGGACGTCCTCGCGCTCGGGACCGAGCAGGCGCTCGAACCAGCTGGCGCGCAGACCCGAGAAAGCCCCCTCGGAAGCGTCGCTCGCCCGCTGGAGCGCAGTGTTGAGCTGGTGCAGTGAGATCCCTTTCTCCTCCTCGTTGCGTTCGACCGAATCGGAGATCCCCGACAGCTCTGCTGCAAGCTCCTCGTCGGTGGCGAGCAGCGCGAGACGGTCGTCGTTGAACGCAGCGGAGGCGTCGCCGTGCAGGGCGCCGAGCTCCTCGCGCCCTCCGTAGTCAGGGAGCACGGCGAGCATCGCCTGGGCGGTACGGAGCGGCATGTCCTCCCCGCGGAAGGAGACCCGAGCGGCGAGAATGGCATTCTCGAGCTGGTCGTGGCGCTCGGAGAGCTCGGCAGCAGCCAGCCCGGCCTCACACGCTTTGCGCAAGCGGTAGAAGCGCTCGCGATCTTCGTCTCCGGCGCCCCCTTCCGCCGAGCGCAGAGCTTCCAGCTGATCGCGTGTGAAGAGGTCCGGGTAGCGCGCGATGATCGCTGCCTGCTCGGAGACTTCCTTCTCACCCACCCTCACGGCGCGACCTTCCTCCGCGCGGTCGAACAGGTAGCTGCGGAGACGGTCCTCGTACTCAGTTGGACTGCGAACGGCTGCGACGCTCATCGTCGGGAATCTACATATCTACATCCGCACGCGGGGACGATCAGGTCGTCGCAGGTTCACAGGCCGCGAGCAAGCGGACCGTTCGCGAGAGCACCTCGAGATCGAAGGGCTTGCGAATGAACAGGACTCCGTCCTGCTTGGGCGGATCGAGCTCCGATGTTCCGCTCAAGAGGCAGACCCCGGTCGTGGGATATTGCTCGCGCAGGAGCGGTAGGAGCTCGAGGCCGTGCCTGTTGCCGACGTGCAGGTCGAGCAGGACGACGTCCACCTGTTCTGCGCGGAGCAGTTCCTCCGCGCGGTCGATCGTTTCCGCCTCGAGGACCCGGTAGTGCTCCAGTTCGAGGTTCACGCGCGAAAGCAGCCGCAATGAAGGGTCGTCTTCAACCACGAGCACTGTTGCCCGCATACGCCGCACGTCTGGTTCAGATCCTATGTCCATTGGAAAGGTTCGACGACTAGACGGCAGAGCCGGGGTCGTTCTTGCTGTATGCACCCCTCGAAACCACGCTCTTTGCGGTATTCGCGCTGCGAAACGCGTACCTCGAACGAGTCAGGGAGCGTTTACTCGTTAGAAATGAGAAGCGAGGAGAATCAGCGGTCTTTTGCTTTTGCGCTGCGTTCGGCGATCGAGCGCCTGCGTCCCTCGTCCGACTTCCGCCGCCGCGCCTGGCGCGAGTTCCAGCGGGCTCTTGACCCGCTTGCGCAGCCTAGGCCGCTGCCGCCTTCGCGTTTCTGATTCGCTCGACTGACTTCTCGCGACCGAGCAGCTCCAGGCTCTCGAAGAGGCCCGGTGACACCTTCGAACCGGTGACCGCAACACGAATAGGGACAAAAGCGGCGCGCGGTTTGAGTTCGAGCCGATCTGCCAGGCCGCGGAGGCCCGCCTCGATCGTCTCGGCCGTGTATGGCTCGAGACTTTCGAGTTCCTGCTCGGCCTCGGCGAGCACCGACGCCGACCCGTCGAGCAACGCGACATCAACCTCGACGTCTCCGAACAGGAACCCTGCGAAATCCGGGAAGTCGCCGAGCTTCGCGATCTTGTCCTGGACGAGTACTGCCGCTGCCCGCACGAGCCCCTCGTCCCACTCGAAACCCTGCTCGCGGAGGTACGCGAGCAGCGTGTCCGCGTACTCCTCCGGGGAGAGTGCTCTCAAGTAGACACCGTTCAGCCAGTCGAGCTTGGCGTAGTCAAACGTGGCCGGGCTCGCCCCGACCCGCTCGAGCGTGAAGCGCTCGATCAACTCGTCGCGGCTCATGATCGTCGTCTTGTCGTCGTAGCTCCAGCCGAGGAGGGCCAGGAAGTTGACGAGAGCCCCCGGGAGATACCCGTCACGGCGAAATTCCTCGACCGAGATCGCGCCGTGGCGCTTGGAGAGCTTCTTTCCATCCTCTCCCAGGATGTTCGCCAAGTGCCCGTACTCGGGCGGGGGGGCGCCGAGTGCCTCGAGAATGCGGATCTGCTTCGGCGTGTTCGAGATGTGATCCTCGCCGCGCAGGACGTGCGTGATGCTGTCCAGCCGATCCTCGACGGGCGAGGCGAAGTTGTAGGTAGGACGGCCGTCTGCTCGGACGACGACGACGTCCTCGAGCTTCTCGTTCGGATACTCGATACGGCCGCGGATGAGATCGTCCCACGCCGTCACCCCCTCGTCTGGCATGCGCATCCGGATCGCGCCCTCGTCCTCGTACGCCGTGCCCTCGGCGACGAGGCGCTCGGCCTCCTTCCGGCAATGCTCCATGCGATCGAGTTGGAACGTGACCTCCCGGTCCCAGTCGAGACCGAGCCAGAGCAGCGACTCCTGGATCTGCTCGACCGTCTCTGCCACCTCCCGGCTCGTGTCGGTGTTCTCGATCCGGAGGCGGAACTCGCCGTCCTCGTGATGGGCAAAAAGCCAGTTGAAGAGCGCTGTGTGCACCCCGCCGATGTGAAGGAACCCGGTGGGACTCGGCGCGAAACGGACGACTGGTGGCACCTGAGCGATTTGCCCGGCCTCCTTACCGGATTTCTGGCGCGCGAAAAGCGAGCCAAGGTAGGACGCAGGGAGCCCCCAGGCTTTTCTGCCTGGGGGCGACTGAGGACGCCGCCTGACGAAGTCTTTGCAGCCGCCAGAAACCGGTGGAGGGGGTCGGGTACATCGCTTATATCGTAGGTGCGTGAAGCTCGGCGCTCACGTCTCGTCGTCCGGCGGCATCCACACGGCCATCGATCGCGTGGAGGCAATCGGCGGCGACTCCGTGCAGGTTTTCACGCAGAGCCCCCGCATGTGGCGGCCGACGAACCACGACCCCGCGACGTTCGAGCGCTTCAAGGCGCGGCGCGAGGGCGCTGGCATCGAAGGCGTCCTCTGCCATGCGCTGTACCTCGTGAACCTGGCGAGCCCCAGGGACGACATCTACGAGAAATCGGTCGCGGCGCTCTGCAACACGGTCGACGTGGCATCCGAGATCGACGCTGACGGGGTCGTCCTCCACATCGGCTCCCATCTCGGCGCCGGCCTGGACAAGGGCCTCGACCGCGTCTGCGCCGCGCTAGGGATGATCCTCGAGCGCTGCTCGGACACGACGTGGCTGCTGATGGAGAACTCGGCCGGCGCTGGCGGGACGATTGGCAGGTCGATTGAGGAGCTGGCGCTGCTCTACGATCGCCTCGACGGCCACCCCCGCCTCGGCGTTTGTCTCGATTCGTGCCATCTGTACGTATCCGGCTGCGATGTAACCGATCCGGTCGAACTCGACGCCGTGCTCGACGATCTCGACCGCGAGATCGGCCTCGACCGGCTACGCGCGCTGCACGTCAACGACTCCGCTGCGCCGCTCGGCTCGAATCGCGATCGGCACGCGAACATCGGCGAGGGCTTGCTCGGCGAGAAGCTCGGCGTCTTCCTGGGCAATCCGCGGCTGCAGGGTTTGCCCGCCGTGCTGGAGGTCTCCGGCAAGGACGGCAGGGGCCCGGACGCGGACGAAATTAGAAAGGTGAAGGCCCTCCACACCCGAGCGACAGCGGCGGTTCGCTCCTAGACGGTGTGCGTTTCGTGG
>JACCXX010000118.1 GCA_013696805.1 Actinomycetota bacterium | reverse complement strand
TGGCGCTTCTCGTTCGACCGGAAGACCGGCGACCTCTACATCGGCGACGTCGGTCAGAACGCCTTCGAGGAAGTCAACTTCACGCCGCGTCGTAGCCCCGGCCTCGAGAACTACGGTTGGCGCGTGTACGAGGGACGCTCGCGCTTCACGAATGAGCAACCGACGAGTGGTCGCCTCGTCTTCCCGATCGTCGTGCAGCCGAACGGGCCGAACTGCTCGGTGATCGGCGGCTTCGTCTACCGCGGCGCTGCTGTACCGGGCGCGCGCGGTCGCTACTTCTTCGGTGACAACTGCGAGCCGCAGATCCGCACCGTGGCTGCTCCGGGCGGCAAAAAGGTGCGAGGCGAGCCCGTCAAGATCAGCAGCCTCTCCTCCTTTGGCGAGGACGCAAAGGGCGAGCTCTACGCGACCTCGCTCGACGGCGTCGTCTACCGGCTCGTGTCCTAGCGGCGGTGCTGTTCCGGCGCGTCGGCCTCGCGGCGCTCTCTGTGGCTGCCCTGTCAGCCGGGATCGCGGTCGCCGCAGGCGATGAGGAGGGCCGTGCGGGGTATCGGTTCGAGGTGGTCATGCGCGGGCTGAAGGAGCCGGTGCATGCAGCCGTGCCCGTGAGCGAGCCGAACAACTTGTACGTCGTCGAGAAGAGCGGGCGGATCCGCGTCCGGGTCGGAGGAAAGCTCCGCGCACAGCCGTTCCTCGACCTGCGCGGCAAGGTTGCGAAGGACGTCGAGCAGGGGCTGCTCTCGATGGCGTTCCACCCGAGGTACGCGCGGAACCACAAGTTCTACGTCTATTACACGGGGCGTAGCGGCGCGATCCGGATCGTCGAGTACCGGGCGAGCAACTTCGTCGCCGACCCCCGAACCGCGCGGCAGATCGTTGCGGTCAAGCATCCGGCGCCGAACCACAACGGAGGCCAGCTCGCGTTCGGGCCAAACGGGCGGCTGTACTTCGGTATCGGCGACGGCGGAGGCAGGGGCGACCCGAACAACTTCGCGCAGTCGCTCACCTCGCCGCTGGGCAAGTTCTTCCGGATCGACGTGAACCGGCCCGCGGCGCGTGCCCAGATGATGGGCTACGGGCTCCGTAACCCCTGGCGCTTCTCCTTCGACCGGCAAACGGGCGATCTGTACATCGGTGACGTGGGCCAGGAGGCCTGGGAGGAGATCGACTTCACCGCGGCTGAAAGCCCAGGCCTGGAGAACTACGGCTGGCGTGTGTGGGAAGGTGAGAGTCGCCACAAGAACGAGGAGCCGAACCCTTCCGGCACGCTCGTCTTCCCCGTGCACGTCTACGGCCGGGGCGGAGGCGCCGCGATCACCGGCGGCTTCGTGTACCGGGGGCGCGCTGTGCCCGAGGCGCGGGGCCGGTACTTCTTCGGCGACTTCGCCAGCGGTCGGGTCTGGACGATCGTCGTCGACCAGGGAGTGGTCACCGAATACCGCCGGGAGCCGTTCTCGATCGGAGGGCTCTCGTCGTTCGCCGAAGGGCCGCGCGGCGAGCTCTATGCCGTCTCGTACTTCGGCGTCATCTACCGGCTCGTCCGTTAGCCCGCGCGGCGGCGGCGGACCTGAGGGCCTTGCTGGCCGAGCGCGGCATAGGCGAGTGCCTGCAACGAGTCGTTCAGCGTGGCCAGCTCGCGGACGATCGGAGCAAGGTGCTCGCCCGCATCGAGGCGGCGGTTGAGAGTCGCAAGCTCTTCGCGTAGGCGGTCGAGTCGTTCGAGGAGCGCGTCGAGCTGGCGGTCGCCGAGGTCAGTGTCCTTCACGGCCAAGATTCTAGGCACAGCGCCAGAGGTCGTACGGCCCTGTCCAACCAAACCTAGAGCGCACCTTCCATCACAAACGAGCGCATTTCCCTGTCCGGGGTCTGACCCCGACTAGGTGGGGTTTCGAGGCTTCAGGGTGGTTTTCCCCAGGGCGCGCGGTCGATCCACAGAAATCAGTCTCGGTTGGACAGTGTCTTGAAGGCGACGACGCCGGCGGCCACTCCTGCGGCGTCGATGAGGACATCGACTGCCGAGCCGTGCCGGCCCGCGACGAAGTGCTGATGGAGCTCGTCGCTGGCCGCGTACGCGATCCCCAGCGCGAGCGCCGCAGACTCGCGGCCGATCGCGCGCACCAGCAAGAAGCCAAGCACCGCGTACTCGGCAGCGTGTGCGAGCTTCCGGAGCACGAGATCCCATGTGCCGAGCCCCGTGCCAAGGTCGGGAATCGAGGAGAGTGCGAAGATCAGCCCCGCCCACGCGACGACCGGTAGCCACAGGCTGAGCGCGCGCGAAAGGGCCACGAAGGGCCATGATAGGCTCGCCCCGAAACGGCACGCGGTCAGGGAATCCGGTGCAAATCCGGGACGGTCCCGCCGCTGTAAGGGGAGTTGCTCCTCGCTGAAATGCCACTGGCCTGAATGGCTGGGAAGGCGGCGAGGGGGGAGCCCCGAGTCAGAAGACCTACCGCCTGCCGGCTACGTCGAACCCCTCGCGGAAGGAGGATTCGTGTTCCGACGACTCATGATCCTGGCGGTGGTGTCTGCGCTCTTTGCGGCCCTCGTGCAGACGGCCCTCGGCGTCAACGTGCGCGTGCGCGTGGAGGGCAGGACGCAAACAATCTTCGGGATGGCCGAGCCCACTGTCTCTACGTCCGGCGCCAGCGCCCTGGATTCGTTGGAGGCTGCGAGCGCGCGCGGCGAGTTCTACTACCACGTCACGCAGTTCTCGTTCGGCCCGTTCGTCGACCAAATCGGCCGTTACAAAGCCGAGGGCTCGAACGGTTGGACGTTCAAGGTCAACGGCATCTCACCACAAGTCGGAGCGGACAAGGTCATCCTCAAGGAAAGCGACACCGTGGTCTGGTACTGGGCCACTTTCGGGCCGCAAGGAGGACCGCCCACGCTTTCCCTCGACCGGTCGAGCCCCAACTGCTACGTCGTGTTCCTTCAGAACGACGCCGGACAATCGCGTCCGGCTAACGGCGCGGTCCTGCTCGTCGATGGTCGCCGCCGGAAGACGCGTCGTGGGAGAGCGTGCATCGGGCGTCATCGAGGGCTGGTGCGCGCTGTCCTGGCGGGAGCCGTCCGATCCAACGCACTGCGGTAGCGGGGCTCTGTGCCGTCCTCCTGCTCGCCGGTTGCGGCTCCGAACCGGCAAGCACGGGGACGGCTTCGCTCTGGATCACGCGTGACCGGGGCCGCGAAGTGCTGCTCGTCACCAATGTGCCGGCCGGGCTGACGGCGATGCAGGCGCTCGATCGCGAAGCCGACATCGAGACGCGGTATGGCGGCCGCTTCGTCGAGTCGATCGAGGGCCTGGAAGGCGACCTCGGCACGCGCCGCGACTGGTTCTACTTCATCAACGGCTTCGAGGGCGACCGGAGCGCCACCGACTACGAGCTGCGAGACGGCGACGTGGAGTGGTGGGACTTGCGCAGCTGGCGAGAGCAGATGCGCGAGCCGGTCGTCGTCGGGGCCTTCCCGGAGCCGTTTCTGCACGGATTCGACGGGCGAACGAGGCCGGTCGTGGTTCGCTACGTCACGGGAGCGAGGAGCGGCGCGGCTGCGATCGGCCGCCTGCTGGGAGCAGGCTCGGTTGCCCCGTCGTCCGTTGCGGCCCCGCCCGACGTTCACCTGTTCCTCATCGCCGGAAAGACCGGGAGAACCTTCACGGCTACTCCGCGAAACGAAGGCGGCGAGCCCGGTGCGCCCGTGAGGTTCGTCTTCTCCGGCGATGCCGAGGCGCTGGCGCGCGACCCCGACCGCTACAGGTTCCGGTACGAGGTGCGCGGGTGAGCCCGGGCCCGGCTGCTGCTCTGCTCGCCGCAGCCGCAGTGACGGCGCTCCTCGCAGACCGCACGGTCTCCGTGGCGGTGCTTGCCGTGGTCCTGCTCGCCGTTTGCCTGCAGGCCCCGCGCGGCCGGCGGTGGCCGTACCTCGCCGGCTCGCTCAGCACGGCGCTGATGGTCTTCCTCGTCTCGCCGCTCGTCCAGCACCTCGGAACTCACATCGTCTGGACCGGGCCCGACCTCCCGGCCCTCGGGCGGCTCGACGTGACCGGCGAGGAGCTCGAGGTGGCGCTCTTCCAGGGAGTTCGTCTCGCCGCCGTCGCGCTCGCCTTTGCCGCCTATGCGCTGCTGCTCGACCACGACCGCCTGCTTCAGGCCGCGGGTTTCGCGCGCCGCTCCGTCCTCGCTGTTGGGCTTGCCACCAGGCTTGTGCCGACTCTCGAACGCGATGTCCGCGGCCTGGTCGAGGCGCTGCGCGGGCGCGGGGTTGAGGTTCGTGGCCTGTGGTCGCACGCCCGGCTGCTCTCGCCCCTCGTCGCGGGCTCGCTCGAGCGCGGGCTCAACCTCGCGGAGGCGATGGAGGCGCGCGGCTATGGGCGCCCAGGGCGAACACGCACGCCGCGTGCGCCCTGGGGCCGGCTCGATCACGCTGCGCTCATCGTCGCTCCGGCCCTCGTGCTGATCGGAGCCTTGTGGCTCTAGCCAGGGCGACCGAGGTCAGCTTCACCTACCCCGAGGGGGACGAGCCCGCTCTCGATTCGGTGTCCCTCGAGCTCGATCCGGGTGAGGCCGTTGCTCTCCTGGGCCCCTCCGGCTCGGGGAAGTCGACGCTCCTGCGCGCGCTCTCCGGGCTCGTCCCGCATTTCCACGGCGGGCGCTTCGCCGGACAGGTGGAGATCGCAGGCCGAGACACGCGGCTCGAGCGTCCTGCGGAGTTCGCCGGCTTAGTGGCGACGCTCTTCCAGGATCCGGAGGACCAGGTCGTCCTCGACCGGGTCGAGCACGAGGTGACCTTCGGGCTCGAGAACCTCGGTACTCTGCCCGCCGAGATCCTCCCGCGCGCACATGCAGCGCTCGCCGTCGTCGGCGCGCAGCACCTAGCGTCGCGCCGCATCGAGACGCTGTCGGCGGGGGAGCTGCAGCGTGTTTGCCTGGCGTCTGCCTTCGCGCTCGAGCCACAGCTGGTGCTCCTGGACGAGCCGACCTCGCAGCTCGATCCGGAGGGCGCCGAGGCAATCCTCGACCTGGCACTCGGCAGCGGGGCGGCGGTGGTCATCTCCGAGCAGCGCCCATCATTGCCCCTCGAGCGCTGCGAGCGCGTCGTCTTCATGGAGCGGGGGCGTCTTCTGCTGGACGCTCCCAGGGAGGAGGCGCTCGAATGGCTGCTCGAGAACCGCCCCGCGTATCTGCCTCGGCAGCCCGCACAGCCCTGGGGTGACATGGCCGGCGGCGAAACGCTCTGCCGGGTCGATCGCGCCACGTTTTCCTACGGCGACCGACCTGTACTCGACGGCGCCTCGCTGAAGCTGCGGCGTGGAGAGATCGTTGCCCTGACCGGCCCGAACGGGATCGGCAAGACGACTCTCGCTAAGCTCGTCGCGGGGTTGCTCGAGCCCGACTCAGGCCGTGTCCAGAGGGTCGGCCGCGCCTCGTACCTCTCGCAGGATCCGGGCCGGTACCTGATTCGGGAGCGCGCCGACGAAGAGGTAGCGCTCTCCGTCGGCGGCGACCTGGCCGGCGCGCGGCGATCGCTCGCCGAAGTCGGTCTCGCGGGGTTGGAGCACCGCCATCCGCGCGACCTGTCGAGCGGCGAGCGTGAGCGCCTGGCGCTCGCAGCCGTTCTCGTCACGGAACCCGACGTGCTCGTCCTCGACGAGCCGACCCGCGGGATCGACCCGCTGCGCAAGGAGGAGCTCGCAAACCTCCTCCGCCAGGATTCCGACCGCCGCGCCACCCTCGTGGTGACGCACGACCTGGTCTTCGCGGGGGACGTCGCCGACCGCCTCGTGCCGCTCGGGGTGAGGGAGGCCGCACTTGCCTAGGCTGGCCGCGCTCGGCGCCCTCGCCGCGGCCGCGACTGCCGCGGTCTGGACAGCAGCAGCTCCCGACGACGCCGCCCTACCGCTGCTTCTCCTCGCGGTCGCATTGCTCGTAGCCGGCGTCTCGTGGATCGAGGCCGGTCCGGGCGCGGCTCGCGAGGTGACCCTTGTCGCGACGCTGGCGGCGGTCGCAGGTGCGGGTCGCGTCCTGCTCGCCGCCGTTCCGGGCGTGCAACCCGTGACGGTGATCGCGGTTGCGGCGGGTGCGGCGCTCGGCGCGCGGGCCGGCTTCGCGACGGGAGCACTGGCCGCGCTCGTCTCGAACCTCTTCCTGGGACAGGGGCCGTGGACGCCGTGGCAGATGCTCGGCTGGGGAGCCTGCGGGCTCGCCGGCGCAGCGTTGCGCTCGTCGATCCGTCATCGAGTTGCCTTTGCAGCGGCCTGCTTCGTGCTCGGGTTTGCCTTCAGCGCTCTGATGGATCTCTGGCTGTGGCTCAGCTTCTGGCCTCACACCTGGGAGGCGCTGACCGTCGTGTACGGGCGCGGCGTCTGGTTCTCGGCGGCGCACGCAGTCGGCAACGTGGTCATCGCGCTCGCCGTGGGCCCCGAGTTACGCCGCCTGCTGGAGCGTTACGGGCGTCGCCTTCGCACTGAGGTCGTCTGGGCGTGAGGTTCGCAGCCGCCCTCCTGGCCTCGCTCGTCCTCGTCGCGCCCGCGACAGGCTCGAGCCAGTACCTGCTTTCGAGACAGCAGTCCGACGGCGGCTTCGCAGAGCCCGGTGACCAGTCAGACCCGAGCCTGACCGCCTGGGCCGTGCTCGGCCTCGCGGCAACGGGTCGGCCCCCGCAGTCGGCGGCGCAGTACCTCGCCGGCAAGCCGTACCCGCAGGCAACCGACCTCGCCCTGAGGATCCTGGCCCTCGACGCCCTGGGCGCGGACACGGGTGCCCTCGTCCGGCGGCTCGAAGATCTTCGACGAGCAGATGGACGGATCGGCACGCTCGTCAACTCGACGATCTGGGGCGTGCTCGCCCTGCGCGCAACAGGGAGGCCTGCAGGGACGAGCGTCCGCTACCTCCTTCGCCAGCAGCGGCCGCATGGAGGCTGGTCGTGGTATCCAAGGGGCCTCGCCGACTCCAACGACACCGCCGCTGCAGTCCAGGCACTTCGGGCCGCGGGCGTTTCGGCCCGGGCGCGGCCGATCCAACGAGCTCTTCGCTACCTGCGCATGCTCCAGGGACGGGACGGCGGCTTCCCGCTCGTCCCGGGCCGTAGCTCGGACGCCCAGTCGACCGCCTGGTCGGTTCAGGCGTTCATCGCCGCCGGCGTCGCTCCGGGCCACGCTCCGTTCCGCTACCTCGCCGCCCTCCGCCAGCCCGATGGGAGCTATCGCTACTCCCACCGCTACGCGATCACGCCCGTCTGGGTTACCGCTCAGGTGGACATGGCACTCGCGAGGAGGCCGCTGCCGTAGGATCGCGCCGTGGCGCGCGTCACCGCCTCGCTTGTCTCGATCGGCAACGAGCTCCTGTCTGGCGACACGATCAACACGAACGCCGCGTGGCTGGGGCAGGAGCTGGAGGAGCTCGGCATCTCAGTCACCCTGATGGCCGTTCTCCCCGACGACATCGAGCGCATCGGTGAGTTCGTTCGTAACGAGGCGCCACAAGCCGACTACATGATTGTCACAGGGGGCCTCGGCGGGACGCCGGACGACGTCACGCGAGAAGGCATCTCGGCCGCCTTCGAGGCCCAGCAGGCCGAGGTCGTCGACCTCGCCGAGCGCCTGCGCAAGCGCTTCCCCGCCGATCGCGAGTACGCGGCCCGCTGGGCCCAGCTACCCACGGGCGCGCGTCCGATCGAGAACCCGCTCGGCGGCGCACCCGGTTTCGTGATCCAGAACGTCTACGTCCTGCCGGGCCTCCCCTCGGAGATGAAGGCCATGTTCCACGCGATCGTCGACGAGCTGCCGACCGAGCGTCCGATCTCCTCGTGGCGCCGCACGTACGAGACGACGGAGGCACGCATCGTCAGCGTCCTCGAGGCAATGGGCGACCGGTACCCCGGGGTTCTTGTCGGCTCGTATCCAAAGTTCCATGCTGAGGGCGCGACGGTCGAGGTTGTCGTCAAGTCGAGTGACTCGGAGGCGCTCCAGGCAGCCGTCGCCTGGCTCGAGCAGGCGCTTGACGAGGCGACTAAGACGTGAAAGAGGACGGGTCGGCAAGGTGCCCATCCCGGCCGACGTAACCGCCCTTCGCGCCGACGACGAGCACGATGAGCTCGTCCTCCCCCACGTTCGTCATGCGACGAGGGGTCTTCGACTCGACGTGCAGCAAGCCCCCGGGGCCTAGCTCCCGCGACTCGCCTTCGACCTCGAACCGCGCTCGACCCTGATGAACGAAGTACAGCTCGTCCTGCACGTCGTGATAGTGCGGCCGTGCAACGACACCCGGTTGAAGTACCAGGACGTTGACGCCGAAAGCGGTCACTCCGAGCTCTTGGCGCACCTTGCGAAAAGTGCCGTCGCCCATCTCGTCGATGGAGCCGAACGCATAGCCCACGAATGCGACGGTACCTTGTGCCGTAAGTAAAATTGCAATACCTAGAAGTTCTAGGTATCTTTGTGCTCGTGCCAGTCGACGCTCTCAAAGGTCACCTCGATCTCGTCCTGCTCGCCGCGCTCGCCGAGGGCCCTGCTCACGGCTATGCACTGATCGACGAGATCCGCGATCGCAGCGACGGCGCGTTCGACCTCGCCGAGGGCACCGTCTACCCGGTGCTCTACCGGCTCGAGTCGGGCGGCCTGCTCACCAGTAGCTGGACGGTTGCAGGGCGCCGGCGCCGGCGGATGTACCGGCTGACGAAGCGCGGCCGCACCGAGCTTGCAAAGGAGCGGGGTGAATGGAAACAGTTCTCGGAAACGATGAAGGCGGTCGTGGCGTGATCGAGTGCTACCTCATCGAGCTGTCCGCACAGCTTGGGTTCTACGGAGTGCGCGGCCGCCGCGCACAGAGGGTCATCGCCGAGGCGCGCGATCACCTACTCGAGCTTGCCGCCGAGGAGGGGGAGGACCGGGCGGTCGCGCGCTTCGGTCCCTCGCAAGGGATAGCCGTCGAGGTCGCCCGTGGCGTGCAGCCCGTCGTGCTGTTCCGGTCGGCCCTCGTCTTCCTCAGCGCGCTCGCGCTTTTCGTACTGCCTCTGTACGCGATTCCGGAGAACACGCTGCCGCCCGCGTCCTGGGACGAGCGGCCCGGGTACCTGACTTGGAAGCTCTACGTCTCCCTCGGTGCCTTCGGAGTCGCTCTTCCGGCAGCGCTGCTCGCAGTCGCCGCCGCGTGGAGGCGCCGGAGACGCACGGCGCTCGTCACGCTCGGCCTCGCTGGCGTCTCCCTCTCTGTGTGCGCGGCCGTCGGCACGGTCGGGGCCGTCCAGTGGGCTCAGGCCGTGCCTGGAAGCGGTACGACGCTCGTCCTGACCCTGGTCGCGACTGCGGGTCTGGGGGGCGTCGCCGCAGCGGCGCTAGCATCGGCAGGGCGTGTCCGTCGCCTCGCCCGAGACCTACCTGGCTGATCTCAACCCCGCGCAGCGGGAAGCCGTCGTCAACACCGA
>JACCXX010000066.1 GCA_013696805.1 Actinomycetota bacterium | reverse complement strand
GACCTGACCGCCGAGGAGTCGAAGCTCGTCGAGCGGGCGGCAAGCGAGATCCGCCAGCTCGAGGATCTCTTCCGCCCCTATCTCTCGCCGCAGGTCACAGCGCGGCTCCGGTCGGACCCGAGCGCGGGCGCGCTCGGTGGCGAGACTCGCAACGTCAGCGTCCTGTTCGCGGACCTCGAGGGTTTCACGGCCTTCTCGGAGCAAGTCGACCCGGCAGAGTTGATCGAGATGCTGAACGAGTTCTGGGCAGAGGCCGTTCCGGCGGTGGCGGCAGAGGGCGGAATGGTCGAGCGCTTCGCCGGCGATGCGGTGATGGTCGTCTTCAACGCCGCGGATGACCATCCCGATCACGCTTTCCGCGCCGCGCGAGCCGCTCTCGGGCTCCAGCGCGCAACTGCGAAGCTCACCGCCGGGCGCCCGGACTGGCCGCGGTTCCGGGTCGGCGTCAACTCAGGCCCCGCCATGGTCGGAAACGTCGGCAGCTCGGAGCACAGGAGCTTCACGGCGATCGGCGACACGACGAACCTGGCCGCTCGGCTACAGAGCGTCGCCCGGTCGGGCGAGGTCGTGATCGGCAAAAGCACGCGAGACGCCCTCGGCGACCACGCCGTCACCGAAGCGCTCGACCCGCTGTCGTTGAAGGGCAAGAGCCGCCCGATCGAGGCGTTTCGACTGCTCGAGGCGCGCTAGTCTCAGCGCCGTGGGAAACGTGCAACTCACCTGGCTCGGCCATGCTGCTTTCCGCTTCGACACTCCTGGCGGCAAGCGCATCTACGTCGATCCCTGGCTCGACAACCCGAAGTGCCCCGAGGGCGAGAAGGAGCCGGATCGTATCGACCTGATCGCGCTCACGCATGGTCACGACGACCACGTGGGCTCCACGGTCGAGCTCGCCCAGAAGTTCGACTGCCCCGTCGTCGCCCAGCTCGAGGTGCGTGGCTGGCTCTCCACCCAGGGGCTGTCGGAGGCAATGGAGCACGCCCCGAACAAGGGCGGTACGGCCGAGGTCGACGGGGTCAAGATCACCTTGACCAACGCGCACCACTCGAGCAGCGCCTTCGAAGATGGGAAGTTCGTCTACCTGGGCGAGCCATGCGGACTCGTGATCGAGGCCGACGACACTCGGCTCTATTTCGCCGGCGACACCTGCGTCTTCGGCGACATGAAGATCATCGGCGACCTCTACAAGCCCGACGTGGCGATTCTCCCGATCGGCGGTCACTTCACGATGGACCCGGTCGAGGCCGCGTACGCGCTCGAGCTACTCGGCGTGAAGCGCTGCGTCCCCTCCCACTACGGCACATTCCCGATCCTCCGCGGAACCCCTGACGAGTTGCGCGCCCTGGCAACCGGCGTCGAGGTGATCTCGCCCGAGCCCGGAGAGTCGATCGAGCTTTGAGGCAGCGCTGGTTTGGAGCGACTGGTGAGCGAGTGCCCGAGTTGGCCGTCGAGGGCGAGACAAGGTTCCCCGGCGAGCCGCTCGTCCTCGAAGACGTGTCCGAGCTGAACCGGCTGCGGGAGGCCTTCGATCACGGCACACCGGTAGTCGTCCGTGCCGACTCGGCTGAGCAGATCGTCGCCGCGCTCGCCCGGCCTGAGGTCGCCTGCGTGCTCGTCCCCCCCGAGCAGCGCGACCTCCTGGACATCGACCTCGTGAAGCTGACGTATGGCTAAGACGGTTGCGACGTACTCGATTGTCGCCGGCGACCTCGAGGCGGGCCAGTGGGGCGTCGCCGTGCAATCGAAGTTCCTCTCCGTCGGGTCGGTCGTCCCGTGGGCGGAACCGGAGGTCGGGGCGATCGCGACCCAGGCGTACGCGAACCCGCGGTACGGCCCGAACGGGCTGGCCTTGCTTCGAGAGGGCAAGTCGGCCCAGGAAGCCGTAGACGAGTTGACGGCCGCCGACGAGGGCCGGGAGCACCGGCAGCTGGGCATCGTCGACGGCCAGGGTCGAGCCGCAACGTACACGGGTGAGAAGTGCTACGACTGGGCCGGCGGACGCACCGGTGCCGGCTACGCTGCGCAGGGCAACATTCTCGTCTCGACAGAGACCGTCGATGCGCTCGTGGAGACCTTCGAGGGTAGCGGGGGCCGCCCGCTCGCCGAGCGCCTGCTCGACTGCCTTGCCGCCGCTCAGGCCGCGGGCGGCGACAAGCGTGGCCAGCAGTCCGCATCGCTCCTCATCGTCGAGCGCGACGGCGGCTACGCGAAGCTCTCGGATACCGCCGTCGACCTCCGCGTGGAAGACCACCAGCGGCCGATCGAGGAGCTGCAGCGCATCTACCGGCTACACCAGGCGATCTTCGGAGAGACCCCGCGCGACCAGTGGGTTGAGGTCGACGACGCGCTCGCGCAGGAGTTGCGCGAACGGCTCGCACGGCTCGGCTACGAGGGGGAGCTCGACGACGCGTTCCTCCGCTGGGCAGGGAATGAGAATCTCGAGGAGCGCGTTGACGGAATCGTGGCCGTGGACCCAGTCGTGCTCGAGGAGTTGCGTAGCCGGTGAGCGCCTACGAGGTCGTGCATCTCGACGAGCTCGAGCGCTTCCCGGTGGACGAGGAAGGGCTCACCTGGCGGCCCGTCCGGCGCCGCCTCGGGATCGAGGCTTTCGGCTGCAATGCCTACACGGCCGAGAAGGCAGGCGACAGGGTGGTGGAGGAGCACTTCGAGAAAGGCGGCCACGAGGAACTCTATTTCGTGGCTTCCGGCCACGCGACGTTCACGCTCGGCGATGAGGAAGTGGACGCGCCGGCTGGGACCTTCGTCGTCGCCGTGCCCGGCACGAAACGCGGTGCCCACGCGACCGAGCCCGGCACGACGATCGTCGCCCTCGGAGCCAAGCCCGGCGTGCCGCACGAGATCTCGAAGTGGGAGGCGATCTTCGTCGCGTTCGGACACCTGAAAAACGGGGACGAGACCGCGGGGCGCAAGGAGCTGGAAGCGGCGCTCGCCGAGCACCCAACGGAGTGGCAGGGCTTCTTCAACGCCGCCTGCTTCGAGAGCCTCACCGGGAACCGCGACCAGGCGCTCGCCCATCTTCGGCAGGCGATCGAGCTTGACCCCAAGGCGAAAGAGTGGGCCGCGAAGGACAAGGATTTCGACTGGTTGCGCGACGATCCGGAGTTCCCGGCATGAGCGCGGAGTCCAGGGCCGCACACATTTCGGAGCTCGAGATCGGAACGCATGACGGGCGGCGCTGGGCGCAGGTCAGAGCGACATTCGGCATCGGCGCCTTCGGAGTCAACGCCTGGACGGCGGATGGCCCCGATCAGATCATCATCAACGAGCACGACGAGACCGGGCCTCGACCCCACGAGGAGCTGTACTTCGTTGCCAACGGGCATGCCGTGTTCACGATCAACGGCGACGAGATCGATGCACCAGCCGGGACGTTCGTCTTCGTCCGTGATCCGGCCGCGAAGCGCAAGGCCGTCGCGAAGGAGGCGGAAACGACCGTGCTCGCCGCCGGTGGGCCCCGGGGCAAGGCGTTCGAGCCCGTGGAGTGGGAACGGGGCGTGCAGGCGCTGCGGCACTGGGAGACCAAGGACTGGGACGCCGCGATTGCTGAGCTCTTCGAGCTCCACGGCGAGTTTCCCGACGACGCGACGATCCTCTACAACCTCGCCTGCGCCGAGAGCCTGGCGGGGCAGCGCGACGAGGCGCTCGAGCATCTACGCCGCTCGGTCGAGCAGGACGCAACCTTCGCAGAGCTCGCCGCGGGCGACTCCGACTTCGACCCGATTCGCGACGATCCGAAGTTCTCAGCTGTCGCCGGGCAGACGGACGCCGGCAGCCCGAGCTCGTAGGCTCGGTACAGGGTCGGCCTCGGGCCGCGCAACGATCAGCACGGCTCCGTATCCGCCGCCTGTCAGCGAGTCGACGAAGAGCTGCAGACCGACCGCGAGCGCGAACGCTTTGTGCGCGTGCTCGCCTCCGAACGGGACGAGCT
>JACCXX010000047.1 GCA_013696805.1 Actinomycetota bacterium | reverse complement strand
AGGAGGAGGCCGCCGAGTGGCTGGACGACATTCTCGCGGGCGTGGACACGCCGGCCAAGAGCTCGAACGGCAAACGGAAGGTCGCTGCGAAGGCATAGGCTCGGTCGCCCGTGAGCGTCTGGGCGATTCTGGCTGCAGCAGGGCGTGGTGACCGTCTCGGGCTGGACCGACCCAAGGCGTTCGCGCCGCTCAACGAGCGCCCTTTGATCGCGGAGAGCCTCGAGCGGCTCGATGCGTCGGACTGGATCGAGGGCATCGTCGTCGCCGCGCCGCCCGAGTGGGAGGAGCCGTGCATCCTCGTCGCGGAGGAGATCGCCGCGGGCAAGGTCGCCGAGACCGTGACCGGGGGCGAGACGCGCAGCGAATCGGTGCGAAACGCGCTCGCGCAGGTTCCAGCAGACGCTGCGGTCATCCTCGTCCACGACGCGGCTCGCCCGTTGGTCACGGAGGAAGTGATCGAGCGGGTGGTGAGCGGCCTCGAGGAAGGCTGGGACGGCGCTGTACCGACCCTTCCGGTGTCTGACACCGTCAAGCGGGTCGAGGGCGAGGCCGTCACCGAGACGATCGACCGTGAAGGGCTGGTCACCGTGCAGACACCGCAGGCTTTCCTGGCAGACGTTCTTCGCCGTGCGGTCGAGCGAGGGGGAGCGGCGAGCGACTGTGCAGCGCTCGTCGAGGCCGCCGGCGGGCGGGTACGAGCCGTGCAGGGCGATCCGCGCCTCCTGAAGATCACCGAGCCGTCAGACCTGGCCCTCGTCGAGAGCTGGCTGTGATCGTCGACTACCACATGCATCTCCGGGCTCCGGACGAGGCGATCGACCACAGCGTCTCGGCGATCGAGCGCTACGTGGAGGTCGCCGGCGAGCGCGGTGTCGACGAGATCGGGTTCACGGAGCACGTCTACTACTTCGAGCAGACCCGTTCTCTGTGGTCGGAGCCCTCTCAGGTCGAGCGCTGCATCTACGACATCGAGGAATACGTTGGCGCCGTCGTTGAGGCCAAGCGGCGCGGCTACCCCGTCAAGCTGGGGCTCGAGGTCGACCATCTGCGGGACCGCGCGGACGAGATGGACGAGATTCTCCAGCCCTACCCCTGGGACTATCTCGTCGGCTCGATCCATTGGATCGACGGGCTCGGAGTCGACGGGGAGCCGAGCCTGGTCGAGGCCGTGGGGCCCGAGGCGGCGTGGGCGCGGTATTACGACTGGCTAGTCGATGCTGCTACGCACGCCGATGTCCTGGCGCACCCGGACCTGGTCAAGATGTACGGCCCCGAGCTGGACTGGGACTGGGACGGCCTCGCCGAATCACTCGTCGGGACGTGCCTCGAGGTCTCCAGCGCGGGCCTGCACAGGCCGCACGGCAAGCTCTACCCCAATGCAGGCCTGCTCTCGGCGGCCAAGGAGAACGGAATCCCGATCACGACAGCTTCGGATGCGCATGTCCCGCAGAACGTGGGACGTGACCTTGATCGTGCGATCGAGCATGCGAAGGCGTCGGGCTACGAGTCGGTTACCGTCTTCGACCAGCGTGACGCGCGCCAGGAGCCCCTGGGGTGAGCGAGCTCCGGGTCGGCATCGGAATCGACGCGCACAGGTTCCAGGCGGGGATCCCGCTCGTGCTCGCGGGGGTCGACTTTCCCGGAGAGCCCGGGCTCGCCGGCCACTCCGACGGAGACGTCATCGCGCACGCGCTCATCGACGCGATCCTCGGCGCGGCGGGCAAGGGCGACATCGGCGAGCTCTTCCCGTCGAGCGATCCGCAATGGCTCGACGTGTCCTCGATCCGGCTCCTCCAGCGGAGCTACGAGGTCGTGAAGATCTCGGGCTTCGAGCTCGTGAACGCCGATTGCGTCCTGATCGGCGAGCGCCCGCGCATCTCGGAGCTCCGTGTGGCCATGGGCGCGCGACTCGCGGGAACGATGGGCGTTGACATCGGGCGTGTCACCGTTCGTGCGACGACCACTGACGAGCTCGGCTTCACCGGTCGCGGCGAGGGCCTCGCCGCTCAGGCCGTCGCACTGCTCCGCGTCTCGACCTGAACAGCGGGCAGCG
>JACCXX010000036.1 GCA_013696805.1 Actinomycetota bacterium | reverse complement strand
GCCGCCGACGTGCTCTGCCAGCCCTCGACGATCGAGCCCTTCGGCCAGGCGCTCCTCGAGGCGATGGCCATGGAACGCTCCGTCGTCGCAACTCGGGTGGGCGGCCCTCCCGAGTTCGTCCCTCCCGGGGCCGGTGTCCTCGTCGACCCACTCGACGTCGCGGCTCTGGCCGACGGCCTGCGCCGGGCGGCCGACCTACCGGTGCCGAACAAAGCCGCGCGCGCCGCCGCCGCCGAGCACGATCTCAGGCGGCAGGCGGAGCGGATCGAGGCGATCCTGGAGTCAGCCGCTCGAGGTCGGCGAGCCTGATCTCGACGAGCGGACGAACGCTCTCCTCGAGCCCGGCCTCGCGCGCGACCTCCAACGCCTGCTCGTAGCTCCCGCGGGCTTTCTCGGGCGCGACCCCCTGCTTCATGCGGTTGTCACCCGTGACGAGTAGCTTCTGAATACGCTCTCGGGCCCCGGCCTGATCCATTGGGAGCAGGGTAACGGTGGAAGCCACCACTCAAGCCGAGCACGAGTCGGTCGAGGCGTCATCGACCTCGGCGCGCGCTAGGAATTGACGACGAGCCGGACGGCCGACGGGAAGCTCGGCTTCGCGCCCGCACGCGGCTTCTGCGTCACCACACGGCCACGTAGCGTCGCTCCGGCCTTCTTCCTGCCGACCTTGCCGGTCCGGCAATCCGAGCGAGCCAGCGCGGCGCGTGCGTCGGCAGGGAGCAACCCACGGACGTTCGGCACGACACAGCGAACCTTGGCGACCCAGAGCCCGGTGTTCATGTCGGTGGCGACGAAGTAGTCCCGATTCGGGAAGGCTCCCCAGACGAAGGTGCAGGCGGGGCACCAGGGGTTCGCCGGGTTCCGTCCGGCCCCTGGCTGGAAATGCGCCAGCGCGCGCGGCGAGCCGGGGCGCGAGATGTCCAGCACGCGGACCCCGAAGTCGTACCAGGACAAGTACGCGCGCTTGCCGACGATCTTGGGGTCGTGGACGGTGCTCGTCTCGGCCCCCGGCAGCTCGTAGCGGCTGATCAGGGCAGGGCTCCGCTCGTCGGAGATGTCGTACAGCCGGGGGTACCCGGTGCCGCGGAAGTTGAAGAACCGTCCGAACTCCTGGGTCTCCAGCAACACCTTCTCGTCGGGCGTCAGCCACGCAGTGTGCGCGTGGGGCAACTCGAGCTGCGCCGGGTCGCGCAGCGTCGAGAGGTGCTGCGGGCGCGAGGGATCCGAGATGTCGAGGATCACCGTTCCGTACTCCCAGTAGGACAGGTAGGCGCGCGTCGCGGCTTTGTTCGTGATCACCGAATGCACGAACTGATTGACGTTCGGCTTGATCCCGAGGTTCGCCCAGATCCCCCACTGGCCGACCTGAACCGGGCTGCTCGGGTTCGAGACGTCATAGATCCGGAAGTCCGGGTTGGCGGGAGTCACTCCATCGGGCGAGCCGTGGAGCTCGGCGCGGGGGATCGCGGTGTACACGTAGGCGCGGTCGCCCACGACCTGAAGCCAGAGCTCGTGCGAGCCCACGACCGGAAGCGTGTTCACGATCGAGAGCAGTCGTGGGCTCGAGGGGCGGCTGACGTCGTAGAGGGCGAACCCACGCGTGCCGCCGCTCCCATCGAAGGGAAACCGGCAGCGCTGGAGGCCGACCGCCGCGAGATCGCCGGTGAACGCAGCCGAGCGGAGGGCCTTGATGCGCACCTGGTCGGCGTACGTGCCGGTGAGCGCGCCGGTCGGCCGCGCGAAGGTCGCAACCCGCCGGGGCCGTTTCGGGTTTCGCAGGCTGTAGACCCTGACACCGCTCTGGCAGGTCGTTCGCGCGTTGCCGTAGTAGCCCATGTACGCGTGGTCGGCGTGCACCCAGATGTTGCCGTTGACGTCCCCCCGCGGGTTCGCGTGGGCGAGCACCTCGACGGAGCGGCTGGCCGTGGCGGCTGTCGGGGAAGCGGAGAACCGCGGCGAGAAGGAACCGAACGGGCCGCCCTGGGGCGCGTGCCAAGTGCTTTCGCGTACGAAACCGCTCAAACCATGCCCGGCGCCGGCGGAGGGCGGGGCAATGAGCGCGAGCGCCGCCCCGAGCGCCACCAGCACGTATCGAGACCGCAGCATTGCAGTCAGGGTAGCCGTTGATATCCTTGTCTCGACCGTGCTCCAGATTCTCGTCTTCTTCCACTTTCTCGTCTCGCTCGCGCTGATCGGGCTGATCCTGATGCACTCGGGACGCGACACCGGCATGGCCGGGATGGGATACGTCCCCCAGTCACAAGGAGGGACGCACATCGTCGAGCGCAACCTGAGCCGCCTCACGATCGTGGTCTCGACCATCTTCTTCATCAACACGGTCCTGCTGTACCGGATGCTCGCTTAGGCGCCGCCTGCGGCGCCGACCTCAGGCCGTGCGAGCTTGCTCGCGCGGCCGTCGGAAATGACCGGTCGACCCGCTTGCCTGAGAGCTACGGCTCTAAGCACGGCGCTAGCCGCTCTCGCGCTAGCCGGCTGCGACTCGCCGGATGAAAAGCGCGCCGAGCCCTTGCCGCGCTCCGGACCGACGCACACACTCCGGGTTGCACTGGACACCGCGCTCGGCGATGAGTCGATCGAGCGCGCACTCGCCGGGCGATTCCGGCTCGTG
>JACCXX010000177.1 GCA_013696805.1 Actinomycetota bacterium | reverse complement strand
GATCACGGCGACCTGCTCAGGACGGCTCAGCTCCGCCCGTGTTGCCTTCATCGGAAACACGCAAGTCATCGACGGCGGGGGTAGCGGTAACCCGCTGAGAATGGTCGACCAAAATGGAGACGCCCTCGATCCTCAACCGTCCGAGGCCGACTATTCAGCCCGGTTCAGTCATGGCAGCGGAGGAGGCGCCTGGCAGGTCGGTTGCGGCTACGGGGGCCTGCGATGTCCGGCCGCGGCCCCGGAGAAGCGGCCTGGTCGGCACAGACCTTCGAGGAATGGAAGCTCGACGGGTTCGTAGAGGTTCGTCCCGGCGTGAAGGAGTCGCAGGGGCTCCAACCGGTTCCTCCGTTCAGGTTCACGGCCGAGTTCCTCGAATATCCGCCGTTCGAGGTCATCGTCAACAGTGTGACCGGCGACTAACCCGCCTGCCGAGGGGGTTTTGACAGACTTCGCCGAGTGAGGATCCTCGTCGCCGAGGACGAGACGATCATCCGGCTCGACCTCAAAGGGTTGCTCGAGAACGCCGGCTACGAGGTCTGCGCGGAGGCGCGTGACGGGATCGAGGCCGTCGAGCTCGCCAGCGAGACGCAGCCGGACCTCGCGATCCTCGATGTGAAGATGCCGCGGCTCGACGGCATCGAGGCGGCGCGGCGGATCCTCGACAAGAGACCGATCCCGATCGTGATGCTGACCGCGTACGGACAGGAGGAGCTCGTCTCGCGCGCGGTGGAAGCCGGCGTCTTCGGGTACCTCGTCAAGCCGTTTCGTGAGCAGGACCTCCTGCCGGCGATCACCACGGCGCGCGCGCGGCATGATGAGCTGACCGCGCTCCGCGAGGAAGCCGAGTCATTGTCGGAGGCTCTTTCGGCGCGCAAGGTCATCGAGCGCGCCAAGGGGCTGCTGATGACGAAGGAGAACCTGACGGAGCAGGAGGCCTTTGCCCGTCTCCGCAAGGCGAGCCAGGTCTCGGGACGCCCGCTGAAGGTCGTCGCCGAGGCCGTCGTAGCCACCTTCGACGCCGGCTAAGTCGGCACACTCTCTCTACATTCCGTAAAGGGGTCTGACCCCGAACGGTGCCCGGGCTGGCTCGGAATGGGGGTTTTCGAGCCGGGGTCTGACCCCGGGTTCGGTGGCCCGCCGTTTCGTTGGCCCTTTAGGCCTGCTGCTTTTCGAACAGCTGCTCCCAGCGCGAGATCAACTCCTGCAGCTCATCGCGCCTGCGGCGATGCGTCGCGACGACATCGACGTTGCCCCAGTCCTCGGCGAGCTTGCGCTCGAGCTCGACGATCTCCGCCTCGCGGGCGGCGATCTCGGCCTCGACCTGCTCGAGCTCGCTCGGGCCGCGTGGCTCGGCCGGCCGCGCTTTCTGCTTCTTTTGCTTCGGAACCGCGGCGGGCTCCGCGGCTGCGGCTGCGCGCTCCTCGCGGCGAGCGACGTAGTCGGCCCAGCCCCCCTCGTACGAGCGAATCGTCCCGTCCTCGATCGCCAGCGTGCGGTCGGCGATCGCATCGAGCAGTGCGCGATCGTGCGAGACCAGGAGCACGGTGCCCGGGAACGCCTCGAGGGCGCCCTCGAGTGCCTCACGGCTCTCCACGTCGAGGTGGTTCGTCGGCTCGTCGAAGAGCAGGAAGTTGGAGCCCGAGGCGACCACGACGGCCAGAGCGAGCCGCCGCCTCTCACCGCCCGACAGCACGCTCATCGGCTTGTCGTGCTCCTGCCAGCCGGAGAAGAGAAAGCGGCCGAGGAGGTTCTGTGCCGGAGGCCGGGTAAGCCCGGTCATCGACTGGACGCAGGCCAGCACCGAGCCTCGTTCGTCGAGCTCGATCTCGTGCTGCGAGAAGTAGCCAGGCTCGACGCCGTGTCCCAGCCGCAGTTTTCCGCCTGCGGGTTCGCGCCGGCCGAGCAATGTCTCGAGGAGGGTCGTCTTACCGGCGCCGTTCGGGCCGACGAGAGCGATGTGCTCGCCCCGCTCGATCGCGAACGAGACGTCGGCGAGCAGCTGCTTGTCGCCGGCCGCGAGATTCAGCCCTTCGGCCTCGGCAACCGTGCGCCCGCTTCGCTTCGGCTGGAGGAAGTCGAAGCCGAGCTGCCTGCTGCGGCGGGTCAGCAGCGAGATCTCGTCCTTCACCTCTGCGCGCTCCTTCGACAGCCGCCCGATCTGCGTGACCTTGGCCTGCGCGCGCTTGGCGAGGTTCTTCTTGGCTCTGAAACGCTCGACGAAGCGCTCGAGGCGCGCGATGTCCTCGTCGTAGCGATCGGCGGCCTTCGACGCGGCGGCCAGCCGGGCCGCCTTCTCGCGCCTCCAGTTGTGCCAGGGGCCGGCAAAGTACGTCGAGCGGCCGGCCTCGAGCTCGAGCACCGCTGTCGTGACGGCTTCGAGGAACCAGCGGTCGTGTGCCACGAGGACCACCCCCGCGTCTACTGATTGCAGCTCGCGCTCGAGCCACTCCAGGCTCGCAACGTCGAGGTGGTTCGTCGGCTCGTCGAGCAGGATCAGGTCGGGGTCGCCGCCGAGGGTGCGCGCGAGTGAGGCGCGCGTCAGCTCGCCGCCCGAGAACGTCGAAAGTGGGCGCGCGAGATCGGCGGTTACGAAGCCGAGACCACGCGTCACCGAATCGAGCCGCTCACGCCAGGCGTAGCCTCCCGCGTGCTCGAGCCGGGCCTGTGTATCGGAGTAGCGCCGAAGAGTCGCCGCCTCGTGGTCGCCCCCGGCCATCGCCTCTTCCAGCCGACGGAGCTCCTCTTCCGCAGCGGTCAAGTCGGCTGCGCCGGAGAGCACGTAGTCCCGAAGCGACGCGTCGCTTTGCGCGGGTGGCCGCTGATCGTGCAGCGCGACCCTTGTTCCCTTGGCAAACGACAACTCCCCGCTGTGAAGCTCCGTCTCGCCGCTCAGGATTCGAAGCAGCGTCGTCTTGCCGGCGCCGTTCGGCCCGGAGAGCGACACGCGGTCACGGCGCTCGACCTTGAACGACACACCGTCGAAGAGCGCATCGCCGGAGAGCTCCTTGCGGAGGTTGGTGCCGATGACGACAGCCATGAATTCCTAAGGGTAGGGAAGCGACTTCAACCAGTCGCCAATCGCTCGCGCCGTTTCTTCGGGGCGGGCCTCGAACATCAAGTGCGGCACGCCGTCCATGACTCGGATCTCGGCGTGAGGAACGTATTCGGCGAACCGTTCGCGTTGCATGCGGCGTACGGGCTTCGGGGAATCCCCTGCAGCCAGTAGCAGGGTGGGTACCCCGCCCTTGCTGAGCGCCGGTAGCGGGAACGGCGCCCAGTCAATGCCGTGCAGAGCAGCTGAGAACACATCCGGGCCCATGATCGAGACGACTCGGCCGTTCTGTTCCCGATACGCAGACCTCACATATGTCTCGATCTCGGGCGACCACGGTTCGAAATCGTCGCGAGACGCTTCGATTACCGCCTGCCAGCTGTCGAACTCGAAGCCGGGCTGGGCGCGCCAATGCGTTTGCATTTGCTCGAGCGTCTCGCCCTCGGGAATCGTCTGTCCCTGGTAGCCGCCGTCGACGAGGACGAGCGCCGCGAGTCGCTCCGGATGGGTGGCCGCGAAGTGAACTCCGACGATGCCGCCCCACGACGAGCCGGCCCACACGGGGCGGTCGAAATCGAGGCGATCGAGCAGGTTCTCGGCCAGGTCGACCAGTGCCGGCATCCGATACCGCTCGGCTGCGACCCGCGGGGAGCCGCCGAATCCGGGTGCGTCGACACCGACGACCCTGTAGCCGAACTCCTCCGCCAGGATCGGCCCAGCCTCGATCATCTGCAGGCTCGTGTGGTCGCCCAACGCGTGCCAGAACACGATCGGCGGCCCGTCTGTGCCCCACTCGCGCAGCAGAAGCTCGGCGTCACCCGCCGGGACGACCCGCTCCCGGTAGCTCACGCGCGCACTGGCGCGCCGACGAGCCGGCGCGCTGCTTCTGCGATGTGTGCTGCGTCGATGCCCGCCGCGGCCAGGAGCTCGTCGGGTTTTCCCGACGTCGGCATGTCACGGACCGCGAGCTGCACGACCCGGGGGCGCTCCTCCGTGTCGGCGAATGCTGAGAGGACGGCCTCCCCGATCCCGCCTTCGGGCCAGTGGTCCTCGACGGTGACGATCCGGCCGCCGGTGGCCTCCGCGGCCGCGCGCAACCCTTCCACGTCCACCGGTTTGACCGAGTAGAGGTCGACGACCCGCGCGTTCACGCCGTCCTTC
>JACCXX010000172.1 GCA_013696805.1 Actinomycetota bacterium | reverse complement strand
GAACGGCGTCTTCTCGTATTCGAATGGCGTCCGCGCCTACTACGCGACGCTCACTTCGTACAAGCCGGGTCGCAGCCCGTACCCGCGAAACAAAGCGCCGGAGCTGCTCGCTGTCTCGTTCTCCGACGACAACGGCAGCACATGGAGCAGACCGGTGATCGCCACCGTGAAGCGCAACCCCAACGACTTCAACGACAAGGAAGCGATCTGGGTCGACGACATCCCGACGAGCCCGTTCTTCGGCCGCGTCTACCTCAGCTGGACGGAGTTCCGCTCCGCCGTATGCTGCCCGAGCGAGCCGGTCAACGTTGCCGTCTCCGCGGACGGTGGCAGCACGTTCTCGGCTCCGAAGCAGCTGTCGCCGGCAGGCAACAACAGGACCGGCAACGGGCGTCAGGGCTCAGCGGTCCGTAGCGGGCCGGACGGGAGCGTCTATGTGGCGTGGGAACAGGGATCCAGCCAGGTCGTCGCGATCTCGCGTGACGGCGGGGATCATTGGACTCGCCCGATCACGATCGGGCCCGTCGTGGACATCGCTGACCCGATCCCGGGTGCCAACTTCCGGACGGACAGCTTCCTCAGCATCGCGGCCGACCCCCGGACCGGCAGCACGACGCTGTACGCGGCGTGGGTCAACCGCACGCCCGGCGGGGGCCGCGTGGTCGTCAGCACGTCGACCAACCGCGGCCTGGTCTGGAGCCCGCTCACGACCGTCAGCACGGCGGCGGAGGGTTACGCGTTCTTCCAGGGTCTCGACGTTGCGCCCAACGGCCGCGTCGACCTCGGATACCAGGCCCTACTCGCAATCAATCCGGCCACTTTCGGAACCGGGAACGCACTGATCGACAGCTTCTATGTCTCGAAGCCGGTCGGGGGCCCATGGTCGGCGCCGTCGGAGGTGTCGACGGCTTCCTCGGACCCGGCAGTGAGTGCGCAGAACAACCTCGCGCGGCAGTTCTACGGCGACTACAACACGCTTGTCTCGACCAACAGCCGTGCCTGGTTCATCTATACCGACGCCCGGTTCGGCGTCGGCTGCCCGGCCGTCGACCAGTACCAGCGGATCATCGCCGGCACGGAGACGGTTCGCGGCGACATGGCCGACCGAATCGCAACCCGCCTCGGCCAGAACCCGTACTCCCACGAGCCTGGGTTCAAGCCGGCTCCGCCGGAGCACTGCGGCTCGCAGTTCGGCAACACCGACGTGTTCGTGAGCGCGATCACGCCCTGACGGGCGGGACACAAGCTCCGCTTGACGTAGCGAGAGGCCCGCTTCGGCGGGCCTCTCGCTGTCTCGGGGATCCCTTGACCGAGGGATCGACCGGCTCCCCCTCTGGCCGATATCGCAATTACCCACCTCCCCACCCTCATGCGGGGCCGCGGGAATACCTGCGAAACTGCATTCGAGAACAAAAGGGCCGGCTTAACCGTCGGCCCTTTTTGCGTTCGCGCTCGGAGGCCCTCGCGCTTCGTGGGGGGAACCCCTGGTTCCCCCCACGAGCCCCCTTCCTTGCGAGCGGAGCGACCGACCAGAGGTTTCAGGAGCCGGCGAAAGTGGTCGCGATTCCGGCGAGCGCAGTGAGCCTCCCGCCCGGCAAAGCCGGGCTCCGGCGGCCGATGGTGACCTCCGCAGATGTTGCACTGCAAGACCTGACACCGGCTGCTCTGACCATTTTGCTTTCCTACTCGCAAGGGCCGAATTCCCGAGGCCACTCACGAAGCGCGAAAGGGAGGTCCTCCAGTTCCTCCTCAGCGCCGAGCGACCTGGGGTAGCAGAACTTCGGCATCAGGCGCGCGTGGCGACCGTGGTGGGGACGTGCCCCACGGAAGGCTGCCCGTGTGTCGAGCTCGGGGTGGACTAGTCTGCTGCCGCTCAAGCGGATGTCCCGTCAGGTCATTACATCGGGGCGTTCACGGACCCGACGGACCCGACGGAGACGGTCTGGGTCGATCTATGGACAGCAGACGGTTGGCTGGAGGAACTTGAGCTCTCGTGGATCGACTACGTGCCGCCGGACTTCCCCGCCGCTGAGGAGCTCGAATTGATCGACCGCAGTTCGTAGCCACGTTTTCGGAAACCGCGGCGATCACGCCGCCGGAGCCGGGCTTTGCCCGGCGGGAGGCTCACTACGCACGCTGGAAGCACGAGCGCCTCGGGCGGCTCCTGAAACTCCGGACCGACCGAGGCGCTCGTAAGGAGGGGGCTCATGGGGGAACCAGGGGTTCCCCCATGAAACCAAGGGGCCGCGCGCAGCGCGGCCCCGTCGGTTACATCATGCCGCCCATATCAGGCATTCCTGCCGGAGCCGGGTTCTTCTCCGGCGGCTCGGCGACGATGGCCTCGGTCGTGAGGATGTTCTTCGCGATCGAAGCCGCGTTCTGCAGTGCCGAGCGGGTGACCATCGTCGGATCGATGATGCCCGCCGCAACGAGGTCTTCGACCTCACCGGTGTCGACGTTCAGGCCGTGCCCGGCCTTCGCCGCGCGGACCTGCGAGACGACGACGGAACCCTCGAGGCCCGCGTTGTAAGCGAGCTGCCGGAGCGGCTCTTCGAGAGCACGGACGACGATCATGGAGCCCGTCCGCTCGTCGGCCTCGTCGCTGTCGCTCTTGATCGACTTGACGGCGTTCAGCAGCGCGACGCCGCCGCCCGGGACGATGCCCTCTTCGAGGGCGGCCCTGGTGGCCTGCACAGCATCCTCGACGCGGTGCTTCTTCTCCTTCATCTCCGTCTCGGTCGCGGCGCCGACCTTCACAACGGCCACGCCGCCCGCGAGCTTCGCCAGGCGCTCCTGGAGCTTCTCGCGGTCGAAGTCGGAGTCGGTCGTGTCGATCTCGGCCTTCAGCTGCTTGATGCGGGCCTTGATCGCGTCCTTGTCGCCGGCTCCGTCGATGATTGTCGTCTTGTCCTTGTCGATGACGACCCGGCGGGCCCGGCCGAGCTGCGAGAGCTTCGTGTTGTCGAGCTTGAGGCCCATCTCCTCGGTGATCACCTCGGCGCCCGTGAGGATCGCAATGTCCTCGAGCATGCGCTTTCGGCGGTCACCGAAGCCCGGTGCCTTGACGGCGACGGCCGTAAAGGTCCCGCGTAGCTTGTTGACGACGATCGTGGCGAGTGCCTCGCCCTCGAGGTCCTCGGAGACGATCAGCAGCGGCTTGCCGGACTGGATGACCTGCTCGAGGATGGGCAGGAGATCCTTCACGGCGCCGATCTTCTGGTTCGCGACGAGGATGTACGGATCGTCGAGCTCCGCCTCCATGCGCTCGGCGTCGGTGATCATGTAAGGCGAGAGGTAGCCCTTGTCGAACTGCATGCCCTCGGTGAACTCGAGCTCGAGCCCGAAGGTCTGGCCCTCCTCGACGTTGACGACACCGTCCTTGCCGACCTTGTCGATCGCATCTGCGATCACGTCGCCGATCTCACGCTCCCGCGCGGAGATCGTGGCGACCCGGGCGATGTCCTCCTTGCCCGAGATCTCCTTCGACTGCTTCTTCAGGTCCTCGACGACGCTGTTCACGGCCTGCTCGATGCCGCGCTTGAGCCCCATCGGGTTCGCGCCGGCGGCGACGTTCTTCAGTCCCTCGCGGACGATCGCCTGGGCGAGGATGGTCGCGGTCGTCGTGCCGTCGCCGGCGACGTCGTTCGTCGCCGTCGCGACCTCACGGACGAGCTGCGCGCCCTGGTTCTCGAAAACGTCCTCGACTTCGATCTCGCGCGCGATGGTGACGCCGTCGTTCGTGATCGTCGGCGCGCCGAACTTCTTGTCCAGCACGACGTACCGACCCTTCGGGCCAAGGGTGACCTTGACCGCGTCCGCGAGGACGTTGACGCCGCGCTCGAGTGAGCGTCGCGCCTCCTCGCTGAACTTCAGTTCCTTGTGTGCCATGCGGTTTCTCCCTCCGGCTCGCTAGGCGCTTGCGCCCGCGAGCTCCTTCTTCTTGGTCGATTTAGAGCCCTTGGCCGAGACAACCTTGGCGAGCACATCTGACTCGCGAAGGATCAGAACCTCGTCGGCTCCGAGCTTGATCTCGGTGCCGCCGTACTTGGAGAAGATGATCTCGTCGCCTTCGGCGACCTCCATCGGAACGAGCTCGCCCTTGTCGTTGCGAGCGCCCGGGCCAACAGCGAGGACACGGCCGCGTTGCGGCTTTTCCTTTGCGGTGTCGGGCAGGACGATGCCGCTGACGGTCGTCTCCTCTTCCTCGAGGGTCTCGACGATCAGGCGGTCGCCCAGCGGTTGCACATCCATCTAATGGCCTCCCTAACTTGTACTTTGTGACAGGGATTGGCACTCTACCTTGTCGAGTGCCAGAGCATCCTAACAGGCGTGGTTGCGTCGCGCAGAGGTGCCGACAGGACTGGAATCGCACTTGTTTCTGGAGTTTGTGACACTAGCGCCATGCGACGGGAGTTTTCGGCCGGTGGAGTCCTCGTGCGCCGGCTACGAGGCCGCTGGTGGGTCGCCGCGATCCGCCCTGCGGGCCGGCCGGAAGGCCTCTGGGCGCTCCCGAAAGGGTTGATCGGGCCCGGCGAGGGCCCGGAGGAGGCGGCGCTCCGCGAAGTCGGGGAGGAAACCGGGTTGAACGCCACCCAGGTGGAGAAGCTCGGCGACGTCCGCTACGTCTACACGTGGGCGGGCGAGCGGGTCTTCAAGATCGTGAGCTTCTATCTCTTCCGGTACCGGTCAGGCCGGCTCGGCGACATCGCGCCCGAGCAGCGGATCGAGGTCGACGAGGCGCAGTGGCTGCCGCTCGAGGCGGCGCCGAAGCTCCTTGCGTACAAAGGTGAGCGCGACATGGCGGCGAAAGCCCTAGCCGTGCTGGAGGAGAAGCCCGTATGATCGGCTCGCCCGAGCCGGCCCTCCCGTGCCCGAAGCCATGTACGCCCTGAACTTCTACTCACCCGTGGTCGCAGACCAACTGCGCTCCCGCCGCAAGACGGCCACGATCCGACTTGGCGACAAGTCCCAGAAGTACAAGAAGGGGATGATCGTCCAGGTGCTCGCGGGGGCGCGATACAGCCCGCGGCAGAAGATCTTCGAGGCGGTCATCGACAAGGTGGAGGTGAAGCGGCTCGCGGAGATCTCACCGCGCGACATCGAGCACGACAACCCGGAGATTCGACGAACCGAGGAGCTCGTCACGTTCCTCGGCCAGCTCTACAACCGCGAGGTGACGGCAAACGACACCGTTACTCTGATCCGCTTCTCGGAGATTCGTCTCATCTAACAGCTAAAGAACCTGCGGACACAGCTAGTTCCGGCTCACTGACCGGTGGCTGCTACACGTCGGTCGGTTCGGTGCGCATCTGCGCGGTGGGTGCTTCTAGTCGCGCGAAGTGCGAAGCACTTTGCGCGAGTCCCCGCCCCGTGGGCGGGGACTTACCGGCCAGGCTTGCGGATCGGCGTTCCGAAGGCGATCGGGGGCCGCAGTTCGGCGCCGCACGCTTCGCAGTCCACAGCGAACGCCGACGAGAACCGCGCGTCGCAGGCCGGGCAGCGCGACCGGATCTCGCCTTGGCATTGCGGGCACGCGGCCGGCAACTCACCTTCGGACTCGTCGAAGTAGCGCTGAGCGAAGCCGCACTTGAGGCAGAACGCGACCCAGTCACCCAGGGTCTTGCGCCGCTCCTCGCGGAGCCAGTCCGCCGCCTTGCCCATCAGCGGTTCTGAAGCGTGTCGAGCCCGATGGCGAGGGCAATCGCGAGCCGACGGTCGAGTTTTCGCTCGGGATCCCCAGAAAGGTCGAGGACGTACTCGTCGCGCACCTTGAACTTGCGATCCAGCCCGCCGACTTCCTTGCCGTCGATGAGGATCTCGAAGTTGTAGGGGATCGGCACGTATCCGCCAACGTAGGGGACGAAGTCGACGAGGCGGCGTGCGATGGCCCCCGCCGTCGACCGCTCGCGCGCCAGGGCGATCTCCTGCTCGTCCGGGCCGCCGACGTGCCACGTCGAGCGAATCAGGGACTCTTTGAACTTGTGCGAGAGCAGGCCGACCGGTTCCTCACCCACGAGGACGTCGTACCGCGAGCCGCCGAAGTCGAGCATCGAGCGCGCCTTGATCCGGAAGAGCTCCTCAGTCTCCGACTCGTCGGCGTAGAAGCGAATGTCCTCCTTGAGCGCGAGCTTCTTCTGGCGCACGAAGGCGACAGGAGGCCCGGCCGGCGTCTCGCCCATCGCGAGCGGCGTCACGCGGTAGAGGTTCGCCATCGGGCGGATCAGCTGGTCGACCTTGAATCGGTCGTAGTCGAAGGTCATGGCCCACGAGACTAGTCGTTAGAGTTGCCCCGGATCTTGGATTCCGTATCTCCCCTCATGGCATCTCCATCAACATTGCACGCGTAGCGTGGCGATCGCCCGCGAAGCCGAGCCGGTCAGCTCCCTGCGCGAGATCCGCGAGGCGGGCCTCGACCGCGACGACCTGCTCTTGACCTACCGTCACATGCTGGTCACGCGCGGGATCGAGGAGCGCGGCCACATCCTCTACAAGCAGGGCAAGATCCCCGGCTCCTTCTACACGGGGCGCGGGAACGAGGCCTCGGCCGTCGGTGTTGCGATGGCGATGGGGCCCGAAGACGTGGGCACGCCGCTCCACCGTGACATGGGCGTCCACGTCACGCGCGGTGTGGAGCCATGGCGGATCTTCGCGCAATACATGGGTCGTGAGGACGGCCCGACGAAGGGCCGCGACGGAAACGTTCACATGGCCGATTCGAGACTCGGGCTGATCGCGATGGTCAGCCACCTGCCGGCGATGCTCCCGGTAGCCGTCGGCGCCGCGCTCGCCTTCCGGATTCGCGAGGAGAAGCGGGTCGCCGTCGGCTGGTTCGGCGAAGGCGCCTCCGCGCGCGGCGACGCGCACGAGGCGATGAACCTCGCCGGCGTACGCCGCCTGCCGACAGTCTTCATCTGCGACAACAATCAGTGGGCCTACTCGACGCCGATGCACCTCGAGTATGCGTGCGAGACGCTGGCCGACCGCGCGCAGGCCTACGGGTTCGAGGGCGTGGTCGTGGACGGCACCGATGTGCTCGCCGTCTACCGCGAGGCCAGGCGCGCGATCGAGAAGGCGCGCGAGGGCGGCGGCCCGACGCTGATCGAGTCGATGACGCTCCGCATGGAGGGTCACGCCGTCCACGACGACGCGTCCTACGTCCCGAAAGAGCTCTTCGAGGAGTGGGCGAAACGTGACCCGATCGAGCGGTTCCGCAACTGGCTTCGTGAGAACGCCGAGTTCACCGACGAGGAAGAGGAACAGCTGGCTGGCAGCGTCAAGAAAATCTTGAACGACGCCCTGAGCCGGGCCGACGAGTCGCCGCTGCCTTCTCCCGACTCGCTGACCGAGGGCGTCTTCGCCACGCCGGAGGACCTCGACACTCCCCACCACAAGTAATGGCTCTCCCGGCAACCTCCTCCGTGCCTCTGGCGGCTGCAAAGCGGCGCCAGGCGTCGTCCTCAGTCACCCCCGTGCTGCTCAGCACGGGGGCTCCCTGCGCCCTATCCTGGCTTGCTTTTCACGTGCCAGGGGCGCGCTAAGGTCACCAGGAGAGCCATTGGCCGAAAAGACCTATCTGCAGGCAATTTCAGACGGCCTCCGCCAGGAGATGCAGCGCGACAAGCGCGTCTTCGTGATCGGCGAGGACGTCGGCGTCTACGGCGGGGCTTTCAAGGTCACGCTGGGCTTCCAGGAGGAATTCGGCCCCTGGCGCGTGATCGACGCTCCGCTCTCGGAGACGGCGATCGTTGGCGGCTGCACCGGCGCCGCGATCATGGGCATGCGCCCCGTCGCGGAGATGCAGTTCGCCGATTTCATCTCGTGCGCCTGGGATCACCTCGTGACGGTCGCGGCCAAGCAGCGCTACCGCGCGGGGACGCCGGTCCCGATCGTTGTCCGTCTCCCGTCAGGCGGCGGCTTCTCAGGCGGCCCGTTCCACTCCCAGAACCCGGAGAGCTCGTTCGCCCACATCCCGGGCCTGAAGGTTGTCTGCCCGGCCACGCCGGAGGATGCGAAGGGGCTACTCGTGAGCGCGATCGAGGATCCGAACCCCGTCCTCTACTTCGAGCACAAGCACCTCTATCGCCGCATCAAGGCCGAGGTTCCGGACGAGCGCTATCTGACGCCGTTCGGCAAGGCACGCGTCCACCGCGAGGGCGACGACATCACGGTCGTGACCTGGGGCGCGATGGTCTACACGGCTGACGAGGCGGCCAAGCAACTCGAGGAGGAGGACCTCTCCATCGAGATCCTCGACCTGCGCACGCTCATCCCCTGGGACCGGAAGGCCGTCCTGGAGAGCGCCAAGAAGACGTCGAAGGTGCTCGTCCTCCATGAAGACACGCGCACCGGCGGCTTCGGAGCCGAGATTGCGGCCACCATCGCCGAGGAGGCCTTCGAGCACCTGGACGGGCCCATCAAGCGCGTGACCGCGCCGGATTCGCCCGTCCCCTTCTCACCGCCACTCGAGAAGGCGTACATCCCGCAGATCGAGGACGTCGCCGCAGGACTACGCGAATTGGCTGAGTACTAACTCTCATGGCGACGACCAACGCCGTCGAGGTAGTCATGCCCCAGATGGGCGTGTCGGTCTCCGAGGGAACGATCACGAAGTGGCTGAAGCAGGAGGGCGAGGAGATCCAGGCCGACGAGCCGCTGCTCGAGATCTCGACGGACAAGGTCGACACCGAGGTGCCGAGCCCCGGGTCGGGCGTCGT
>JACCXX010000169.1 GCA_013696805.1 Actinomycetota bacterium | reverse complement strand
CCCGCGATGAGCAGGCCGTGTCGCTCTGGCGGGTCGACGGCGGGTTGCGAGTCCTGATCGTCCCGGCCGCTGCCTGGGTCGGACTGCCCCGGTAGATTCCGCCGCTGTGGCGTACGAGTTCAAGCTGCCCGATCTCGGCGAGGGCCTGACGGAGGGCGAGATCGCCCGCTGGCTGGTCGCCGTGGGCGACGAGGTGGCCGAGGATCAGCCGCTCGTCGAGATCCAGACCGACAAGACGACGGTCGAGATTCCATCGCCTGCCGCGGGGGCGGTCGCTCAGATCCTTGTCGAAGAGGGCGCGGTCGTTCCGGTCGGGACCGTGCTGGTCGTGATCGGAGCAGACGGGGTCATGCCTCCTGTGGATCATGAGAAGGAGGAGGGTCAAACGTCACAGAAGGCTCAAAAAGCCCCGTCCTTCGAAAAACGCGCAGGACGTGTCCCGGGCGCCAAGGTCCGCGCGACTCCGCTCGTGCGCCGCCTCGCGGAAGAGCATGGCGTAGCGCTCGACTCGCTCCAAGGGACAGGCCCGCAAGGCCGAGTAACCGAACAGGACGTGCGAGGAGCCTCCAGCGCCCCACCAGCCATGCCAGGGGGTCAGACCCCAGGACCTGTCTCGGAGGGACGTCGTGAGTCCCTCCGAGGCGTGCGCAGACTGATCGCTCGGCACATGTCCCGCGCGCACCGCGAGGTGCCGCCCGTGACCTGGGTCGAGGAGTGCGACTTCTCGAGGGTCGACCTGAAGCTACTCGTCCCGACCGTCCTCAAGGCCTGTGCGGAGGCTCTGGAGGACTTTGCCGAGCTGAACGCGCGCCTCGAGGGCGACGAGATCGTCTATCTCGAGCGCTACGACCTCGGGGTCGCCGTGCAGACCGAGGAGGGGTTGGTCGTGCCCGTCGTTCGCGACTGCGACAAGAGGTCGATGGACGAGCTCAGTGCGGAGGTGGCCCGACTCGCTGAGGGAGCGCGAGCAGGCTCGCTGAAGCCGGAGGAGCTCCGAGGCTCGACGTTCACGGTCACGAGCGCGGGCAAGCTGGCCGGGCTGTTCCAGACGCCGATCGTGAACCACCCCGAGGTTGCGATCCTGAGCATTGGTCGGGTAGCAGAGCGCCCTGTCGTCCGCGACGGAAAGCTCGAGATCGCACCCCTAGGCCTCCTGGCGCTCACGTTCGACCACCGAGTCGTCGACGGCGCCCGCGCCGCTGAGTTCGGGCTCGCGGTCATCCGCCGGATCGAAGCCTGAAAAGACGAGAGCCCGGTCGAAGCCGGGCTCTCGGACATCAACGATGACGTCGGCCTACTAGCGGTCTCCCCCGCCGCGTCCCTTGTGGCCGCGCTCGATCTGGCCGCGGATCTCGCCGCCGCCGAAGTTCGGGGTCGAGTGAACGTTCGCGTAGGTCGCCCCCGCGCGGACTGCTCGGACGGCCTCCGGATAACCAGTGGCGCCGGGCGGAATGCCTTGGCCGGCCGGGCCCTTGATCTCCGCCGGCGTGATCACGCCGCTGATGTCGCCATTGGGTGATGTGCACGGCAACTCGTTACCGTTGCAGAGGTCGGCGATGATGCCCCCGCCGACGTGCCGCTGGGCGAAATGGATGTGCGCCGCAGAAACAGCGCCCTCCATCGCCGAGTAGCGCAGGCGATAGTGAATCCCGTCGTCCTCGATCCTCAATCTCAGCGAGCCGTGGCCGGTGGTCGAGATCGACCCGGGGCCAACGACCTCGTTGTACCCATTGAGTACCGCGCCGCGGCTGTGGCCTCCTCCACCGGCAAAGGCGCCGGCGGCCACGATGGTCAGGCCGGCCGCTACGACGACGAGTCCTGCCAGGACTAGCTTGCGCATGTTCTCCCCTTTCGATCGCTCACAGGACCGTACGTGATCCGGGAAGAATTGGTTTGCCCCTTTGCCCCGTAGACTGCCTGCAAGTGCGCGATCTGTACACGATCGGGGTCTTCGTCGGCCTCGGAGCCGGAATCGGGATGCTTGTAGCAGCGCTGCTTGCCGGTGTGCGGCCCGGCGTAGCGCTGTCGCTCGCAGCTGCGGTGGCGGGCGGTGTCGCCCTCGGGCTCGCCCTGGCTGGCGCGGAGGAAGCGGCTGGCGCCGCAGTCGGCGGCCTTGCGGGAGCGTTCGGGACCGGTGCGCTCGTACGCGGCGCGCTAAGCCGCGGAGGCGCGCGCATCGCGACCGCCGCACTCCTCGTTCTGGCCGCGCTCGTCGTGGGGCTGCTCGCGCTGATCCCGGGAGTGGGGTACGTGGAAGCCCTTGTCCTGCCTGTGCTGGCAGTGCGGCTCCGCCGGGCGGGAAGCAAGCGCCACGCGGGGCTGCGCATCCTCGCGCGCGACTAGTGCCGCAGAAGCTCGTCCTGATCGTCATCGACGGGTTGACGCCCGCGATGCTCGAGCGCGCCGTCGAGCGAGGCACTGCTCCGGCGCTGGCCTTTCTCGCCGAGCACGGGTCCTACCGGCGCGCCGTCACGACGTTCCCTTCACTGACCCCGGTCTGCCTCTCGTCGCTGGCGACCGGCGCGCACCCTGACGTGCA
>JACCXX010000165.1 GCA_013696805.1 Actinomycetota bacterium | reverse complement strand
GTTCATCGCCTTCGCGGCGGCCGCAGCGCTCGCAGTGAGCTTCGCGGTCTCGCCGGCGGCGGCGGGCACCTCGGGGCAGGGGTCCTGGACGGATAGCTGCGACACAGGCGTCTTCAGCAGCGTCGACACGCTCACCACGGCAGCATCGCTCGCGCGCGGCGGTGCCGGCCTGCGCGAGCCTTCGCTCGACGAGACGCTGACGGAAGTCGCTCCGCAGCGTGGCCGCCCACACCGGTTCCGCGTAACCGTTCCGACGTACGTCCATGTCGTCTATCACGCCGACGGCACGGGCAACGTCTCGGACCAGGCAATCGAAGATCAAATGCAGGTCCTGGACATGACCTTCGGCGGCTTCGAGGGCGGCGCCGCGACCGGCTTCCGCTTCTCGCTCGCCGGCGTCACGCGCACGGCGAACACGGAGTGGTACCTCGCGGGCCCGTCGACGAGCGGCGAGCGCGCGATGAAGCGGGCTCTTCGCACCGGCGGCGACAATGCGCTGAACGTGTACCTGACGACCGCCGGCCCGTACCTCGGGTGGGCGTATTACCCGAACCAGACCGAGCACAAAGGGAGCGCCTACCTCGACGGCATCGTCGTCGACTGGGAGTCGATGCTCGGCACGTCGACCAGGTACGCGGGCCGCTACGACCAGGGTGAGACCGCCACACACGAGGCCGGCCACTGGGTCAACCTCGCGCATACGTTCCAGGGCGGCTGCAACAACTGGGGCGACCACGTCGACGACACACCGCCGATGCTGGTGCCCACCAACGGATGCCCGGCGGGCAAGGACACGTGCAGCGAGCCGGGTCTCGATCCGATCCACAACTACATGGACTACTCGTACGACACGTGCTACACGGAGTTCACGCAGGGCCAGGCTCTGCGGGCGCAGGACGCGTGGCTCCGCTACCGCGCGAGCTAGTCGAGTACGACCTGCATCGTTTCGAGGGCCCGGGCGACCGGGCCCTCGTCGTTTCCGGGCTAGACTGACGCCTACGCGCCTGTAGCTCAGGGGATAGAGCGCGCGCCTCCGGAGCGCGAGGTCGGAGGTTCGAATCCTCCCAGGCGCGTAACGCGTCGCGCCGCTACGCGGCCCTCGCTTTCACGGGGGAAACGGGTTTCCCCCGTGGGCCCCCTTCCTCGCACCTCGGGGTGACGGACTTCGTTCTTGCCTCCCGCCGGGCAAAGCCCGGCTCCGGCCACGGCTGGCTCGGAGTTGCCTGCGCCGGGACTCGGTAGCAGCGGCTCCTCGTATTCCTGGCGATGCTTCTGCGTGGCGCTCTTTTGCTCGTTGCGGTGCTCGCGTCGGGCTGTGTCGTAGACGGTTCGAAGGTCCGGGTCGAGTCGCAGCCCAAGTCGTGCGCTGCTCTTGGCGGGCCCTGGACTACCTGGCCGGAGGCGATCTGGGTTCGCGAGATCGTCGAGGCGGGTGGTTACAACGTCTTCGCCGAGACGGAGCGCGCTCGTCGCTTCCGGCAAGGGGCACGAGTTCTTACATCTGGGCGACCGAAGCCGCGGGGCCGCTTGTAAAGGAGTGGCGGAAGCTCGCGACAAGGGAACTCCCCTCTACCGTGATCGTGACGTCTGGCGCGTATGGCAGGCGCAGGACTTCAACGTCTGGGTGCACGCGGGTCCGAGGCCAACGTTTGCTCCCGCGGCGAGCCGGCTCGCGCCTGTGATCGACGCGAGCCTGCGGATCCCTTTCCGCGACGACTGTGAGGGTTCCCGCCCGGCTCGGTAAAAAGGCTTCGCGGGTAGAATCGAGAACTTCATGAGGACGGACGACCCGCTCAGTACCTATGCCCAGCTTGCCCCGGATACGGCGCCAGCGCGCCTCCACGGCCGAGGTCGTCCGCCCGCGCCGCGAGCCGGCTGAGCTCACCGCCAGCGACCTCACCTGGGTTCACCTCGACGCGCCTGACGGGGCGGCTGCGACCGAGCTCGCCGAGCGCTTCGGCTGGCACCCGCTCGATGTCGAAGACGTGCTCTCGAAGCGCCAGCGACCGAAGGTCGACGAGTACCCGGACTACCTCTTCGCGGTCCTCCACTTTCCCTTCTACGACAAGAAGGTTCAGCGACTGAACGCGGCCGAGCTGGACGTGTTCGTCGGGCCTGGGCACCTGGTCACGCTGCCGAACGTCGAGCTGCTGCCGGTGACGCGGCTCTTCCAGCGCTGCGTGGACGATCCCGAGCTGCGCGAGAGCCTCTTCCGCCAAGGCTCCGGTTACCTGCTCTACCACGTGCTCGACGATCTCTTCGACTACTGCTTCCCCATTCTCGACAAGATCGCGCACAAACTCGACGCGATCGAGGATGACATCGACGAGAGCGCCTTCGAGGAAGTCGTCCGCGACATCTCACGGGCGAAGCAGGAGATCATCTCGTTCCGGAAGATCGTCAAGCCGCAACGCCCGGCTCTCCGCGTTCTCGAAAGGCACGTGAGGCGGTTCCTGCGTGAAGATCTCGATCTCTACTTCGACGACCTCGTCGATGCCTCCGAACGCATCTGGGACCTGCTCGACAACTACAAGGAGGTCGTGGAGGCCCTCGAGGCGACGAACGAGTCAGCCATCTCGCACCGGCAGAACGATGTCCTGCGGCTGCTCACGATCATCAGCGTGACGATGCTGCCGCTGACCGTAATGACTGGCCTGTTCGGCATGAACGTCGACTATCCCGGAGAAGGAGGAACCGTGGCGTTCTGGGTCATCCTGGCCGGGATGGCCGCCGTGGTGGTCGGAATGGTCGGCTTCTTCCGCTACAAGAAATGGATCTAGAGACATGTCCGGTGCCAGGCACCGGACAGGGCCCCTAGGGGCAGCGAAGCTTCTTTTCGGCTAGACAGCGGTCTCTGCCGGGGCCGCCGTCGGCTCGGTCCTTGCCCTTGCCGCCGATCAGACTGTCACGGCCGTTGCCGCCGAGGAGCGAGTCGTTCCCGAGCTCTCCGACCAGCGAGTCGTTGCCGGCTCCACCCGCCAATCGGTCATGGCGGCCACCGCCGTTCAGCTCGTTCGGACGCGCGTCACCCGTCAGCGAGTCGTTGAACGGGCTGCCTTCCAGGTCCTCGATGCTCCGCAGCGTGTCTGTTCCCCAGCCTACGGCCCTGCGGGAGCCGAGGTTCGCCGTGATCCCGCGAGGAGCGAAGAGAAAGTAGACGAAGTCGATTCCGGGGCCGCCGTCGAGGACGTCGTTGCCCGCGTCGCCGTCGAGGCCATCGATGCCGGCGCCGCCCATGAGGACGTCGTTCCCGCCGAGGCCGTCGAGCAGGTTGTCGCCCCCATCGCCGGTGAGCGTATCGTTGAGCGGAGATCCCGAGAGCCCCTCGAGTGCGACGAACGTATCGGTTCCCTCTCCGGTGGCAGCGCTCGTCGCCAGGCTCGCAGTCACCGGCGACGTCGACGAGCGGTAGAAGGCGAGGTCGAGCCCGGGGCCGCCGTCGAGCCGGTCGTCCCCCAGGCCGCCGTTCAAGCTGTCGCCCCCGTCCCCGCCGATGAGCACGTCGTTGCCCTCATCCCCACAGAGCGTGTCGCGGCCGCCGCCGCCATCGATCGTGTCGTCTCCGGCTAGCCCCTTGATTACGTCGTTGCCCGGTGTCCCCACGAGCGCGTCGTTGCCGGCTGTGCCCCGAATCGTCTGGGTCGCACTGAGGCACTCGTTGGCCGGGTCGTGGTCGGCCCGCACGGAGGAGGCGACTGCACTCGCGAGCAGCACAGCGACTCCCAGGGCTAGGGCGAGCCTGTTCATGAGTCCAACGGTAGCGGCGACTTCGGGGCCCTGGTAGAAGCAGCCCTGTGACGAAACAACTCTGGGCTCCGTGGCGGCTCGAGTACGTGGGCTCCGCGGACGAGCAGAAGGACTGCATCTTTTGCCGTGCGTACGAGGGCGACGACGAGGAGCAACTCGTCGTCCGACGCGGCAAACGGACGTTCGTCCTGCTCAACCGCTTTCCCTATGCCTCCGGCCACCTGCTGGTCGCTCCTGCCCGTCACGTCGGTGAGATCACCGACCTCAAGGACGACGAGGTGCTCGAGCTGCACCGTTTGGCCGCGCAGGGCCTGGGCGCCCTCGCCGAGACCTACGGTCCGCAAGGCTTCAACCTGGGCTGGAACCTGGGCCGCATCGCAGGCGCGGGCGTGACGGATCACGTTCACCTGCACGTCGTACCGCGTTGGGCCGGCGACACGAACTTCATGCCGGTGCTCGCCGATGTGAAGGTGCTTCCCGAGCACCTGGCCGAGTCGCGCCGCAAGCTCAGAGACGCCTGGCCGGCCTGAGACGCGAAGCGCCGGGGACTGGCGCCCCGGCGCTTCGAGCTGCAAACGTCGTGCGTTCAACGGCTGACCGTCTTCGTGACGCTGAACCCCGGGATGTAGCCGGGTGCGCTGTTGACCCACATGCGGGCCTGCGTTCGGCCACGCGAGAACCGGCCCAGGAAACGAGCTTCCCCACGTGCGTTCAGCTTGACCCGCTTCGCGTTGACCCAGGAGCCCGAGCTCGTGCGCCGCTGAAGGTTCACGAACCTCCCGGCGT
>JACCXX010000083.1 GCA_013696805.1 Actinomycetota bacterium | reverse complement strand
GGCGACGCGCAGACGATCCCGGAGGATCGCGGTCTCTTCCTCGAGCACTCGTTCCGCATGCATCCGGACGTCTGCCGTTACATCTCGGACGCGTTCTACGAGAGCCGGCTGGAGCCGGCGGCGGGGTGCGACCTGCAGTCGACGGACCTGGGGACGGGCCTGCGGTTCGTGCCGGTCGAGCACGAGGGCAACCGCCGCTCGTCGCGCGAGGAGGCTGCGCGCGTGCGCGAGGAGTTCGATCGGCTGCTCAGGACGGAGTGGACGAATGAGAAGGGGATCACGCGGCCGCTTCGCCTGAACGACATCCTGGTCGTCGCCCCCTACAACGAGCAGGTCAAGTGCTTGGCCGAGGCGCTGCCCCGCGGCGCGCGAGTCGGCACAGTCGACAAGTTCCAGGGCCAGCAGGCGCCGGTCGTCTTCTTCTCGATGGCAACGTCGAGCGGCGAGGACGTACCGCGCAATCTCGAGTTCCTGCTCTCGCGAAACCGCCTGAACGTGGCCGTGTCGCGCGCGAAATGCCTGGCGTACGTGGTGGCGAGCCCGAAGCTGCTGGAGGTCGGGTGCCGCTCGATCGAGCAGATGCGGATGGCGAACGCGCTCTGCCTGTTCGTTGAGGCTGCCGACGACTGACGGCAACCAGAAGTTACACATACGTTACATACATTGCTGTATGCTCAAATCATGAGACGGCTGCAAATCATGATCGACGAGGATCTCGACGAGGCGCTCGGGCGCCAGGCGCGCGAGGAAGCTACATCGAAGGCCGCGCTCATTCGTCGCTACGTCCGCGAGCGCATCAAGCCGCTCCCGCCGATCGAGGAAGACCCACTCTGGGAGTTCTTCGGGGCTGCCGAAGGATCGCCGCAGGACTCCGTCAGCGTGAACGACGTCGTCTATCCGCGTTGATCTTCGTCGACACCTCGTTCTGGGTCGCGGCTCGGCTCAGTCGCGACGAGCACCACGGCGAGGCAGTTGTCCTGCGCGAGACATTCGCCGACGAAGAGCTCGTCACGTCGAACCACGCGGTCGGCGAGACGTGGACGTTCTTTCGGCGGAAGGACGGTCACCGCACGGCTATCGCGTTCCTCGACATGCTCGAGCGGACGACAAGGGTCGATGTCATTCGTGTCAGCGAGGACATGGAGGGGCAGGCCCTCCGCTGGCTCCGGCGCCACGACGAGCGCGAGTACTCGTTCGTCGACGCGACGAGCTTTGCGCTGATGCGGTCGCTGAAGATCCGCGAAGCGCTCGCCTTCGACGGCGACTTCGCGGCCGCCGGCTTCACCGAGCTGCGCCCCTCTTAGAAGAGCCTGTGCTTCTCCCGCGGTCGCGGAACTGCTTCCGGGAAGCGCTTGAGGCCGACTCCGTCGAGCTCGCCTGTCGCTGGATGCACGGCGAAGCGCGGCAGCAGCTTCTTCAGGTACCCGCGCCCTTGCCCGGGGCCGCGCTCGGCGTTTGCGGTCATGGCGACGACGAGGTCAGCGCACTGCAGGCCGATCGAGTAGTGGCTCGGGCCGAGGAAAAGCCCTTCGACGATCCGTGGAAGCTGCATGTACGGAGTGCCGTCCTTCGTCAGGTCGGCGAAGAAGCGGCGAAGGCGCTGGTCGTCCTCGCGAAAGCGGCTGTCGACGACGATCAAGCCGAGGTCGTCTTCTGCGTCCAGCAGGTGGTGGAAGCGCTCGGCGAGGAACATCAGCCCTGTCGCGTAGACGTCTTCGGGTGTGCGGAAGAAATCGGGCTCGCGCTCCGGGCCGAGCTCGAGGTCGAGGAGGGTCACGTACGCCGTGAACGGCGCGCTGGCAAGCGCCGCGAAGACTGCGTCGGCGAGCGCCGGCGGAACCTCGCCTTTGCGGATCCCGTGCCATTTGATCTCGCGATCGAGGGGCCAACCCGCTGCGGAGAGCGTCTCCTGCCAGAGCTCACGGAGGTGCGGCCAGTCGGTGTCTCGGACGGCAATGCCGCCGAGCGCGAAGAGCCGGCCCTGGTCGATCTTTCCGCTTTCGTCGAGGAACAGCAGATGCATGCGAAGACGATACGAAGTCGACACACATACGCGCGCCTGGAGCCGGCTAGATGCAGGGCGATGCTCGACAAGGCCCGCGCGGAAGAACTGGCCGTGGCGCTTGACGTGGACAGCGTCTTTGCCTGCCCCGCGTGTCTCTTCGACCTCGCATGGCGCATCTATCAGGGCGAGCGGCTTCACTGGCAGACGATCGGGGCTACAGCCGGCACAACGTGGTTCGAGATGGCGGCCTCGTTCGAAGCCGCGGTCGTCGAGGCGCGGATGCGCGAGGTGCCGTTCGCCGAGGACGGTCTCGCGGACCTGCGCGAGCGAACCTTCCAAAGCGCGCTGGCCCGCGCCGTAGTGCACCGCCTAGCCGTGCGGATGGCCGAGGAGATCGCGAGTCGGCACCTGTGATAGCAGATCGCTATCATAACTCGGGTGCCGACTCTCAACATCCGCAACGTGCCGGCCGGCGTAGTCGCCGGTCTCAAGCGCCGGGCGGCCACGAACGGGCGATCTCTGAACGCGGAGGTGGTCTCCGCGCTCGCAAGCTCCGTTGAGGACGATCGGCGAAGGGGTCGGGTGGCGAAGCGGCTCGACGAGCTGAGGGCGCGCGGCCCGCTCTTGCCCGATGACGCCCCGCGCCCCGAGGACGTGATTCGCGAGGCGCGGGACGCGCGGGCGCAGGAGATCGAAAGTCGAACGCATCGTCCTTGATGCAAGCGCGGTCGTCCGCGCGCTGACCGTACGCGATAGTCGAGCGGCGGACTGGTTGCGTCGGCTCGACGATGGCGAGATAGTCCCTTCCGCCCCCGATCTGCTCTTTGCCGAGGTCGCACACGCGTTTCTCCGCTACGTCAGAGCGGAACTGTTTGACATCGATGTCGCACGGGACAACGTTGAGTTCGTCTGCGCGCTGCCGCTGCAGGTCTGGCCCTTGCAGCGACTGGCGCACGCCGCACTCGAGGTCGCGCACGAACGACATCTCAGCGCATACGACGCGTGCTACGTCGCACTCGCGCACGCCGAGGACGCCGTACTCGTGACAGCCGACCGGCGCCTCGCGGCTGCCGCGGACAGAGCCGAGCTCGTCGCCTGAGGCGTCCTAGACCCCTCCTAGAATGGGCGAGCCTTGGCTGCCGACTTCGTTCACCTGCACGTTCACTCCGAGTACTCGATCCTCGACGGGGCCTGCCGGATCCCGGCGCTCGCGGCTCGGGCTGCTGAGCTCGAGATGCCCGCTGTCGGGCTCACCGACCACGGGTCGCTGGCCGGCGCGGTGCAGCTCTACAAGCACGCGACCGAGAAAGGGGTCAAGCCGCTCATCGGTTGCGAGGTCTACGTCTGCGACGACTCCTCCAAGCAGGAGAAGGGCTACGCGCACCTGACGCTGCTGGCCGAATCCAACGAGGGTTACGGCAACCTCATAAAGCTTGCTTCTGCAGGGTATTTGCAAGGTTACTACTACAAACCACGGGTCGACTGGTCGCTGCTCGAACAGCATTCGAAGGGCCTCGTCGCGCTCTCCGGGTGCCTCTCCGGGCGCGTCTCCAAGGCCCTCGAGGAGTCACGCCCGAACGACGCTGCGGCCGACCTCGACCGGCTCGTCCAGATCTTCTCCAAGGATTCCACCTACGTCGAGATCCAGAACGCCGGCCTCGACCAGCAGGCCCGCATCAACCCGCTGCTCGCGCGCATGGCGGAGGGCACCGGCCTGCCGCTCGTCGCGACCGGCGACGTCCACTACTTGAACCACTCGGACGCACGCGCGCACGAGGCGCTCCTCTGCATCCAGTCAGGTGACTCGCTCAAGAACCCGGCCCACTGGAAGTTCGATACCGACCAGTTCTACTTCAAGACCCCAGCCGAGATGGCGCAGGACTTCGCCGAGTACCCGGCCGCGCTGGCCCGCACGCTCGAGGTCGCCGAGCGCTGCAACGTCGAGATCGAGCTCGGCCAGATCCGGCTGCCGAAGTTCCCGGTCCCGGAGGGCCGCGACGCGTTCGACTACCTCGTCGAGCTCTGCGAAAAAGGCTTGCACAAGCGCTACGACCACGTAACGCCGGAGATCCAGGAGCGGCTCAAGTTCGAGCTGAAGACGATCAAGGAGATGGGCTTCGCCGACTACTTCCTGATCGTCTGGGACTTCGTCAAGTTCTCGAAGCAAAACGGCGTCTCGGTCGGCCCCGGCCGCGGCTCGACCGCAGGCTCGCTCGCCGCCTACTGCCTCGACATCACCGAGGTCGACCCCATCAAGTACGACCTCCTCTTCGAGCGCTTCTTGAACCCGGGCCGGAAGTCGATGCCCGACATGGACATCGACTTCTCGGTCGCCGGCCGCGACAAGGTCATCAACTACGTGGCCGAGAAGTACGGGCGTGACCACGTGGCCCAGATCATCACCTTCGGGACGATGATGGCCCGCGC
>JACCXX010000069.1 GCA_013696805.1 Actinomycetota bacterium | reverse complement strand
GAGAAGGCGCCGAACCTGAAGCTGGCGGTGACTGCCGGGATCGGCTCCGATCACGTCGACCTGCAGGCGGCGATCGACCGCGGCGTGACCGTCGCCGAGGTCACGTACTGCAACTCGATCAGCGTCGCCGAGCACGTCGTGATGGCGATCCTCGCGCTCGTGCGGAACTACATCCCGTCGCACAAGATCGTCCTCGACGGGGGCTGGAACATTGCGGACGCCGTCTCGCGCTCGTACGACCTGGAGGGCATGCAGGTCGGGACCGTGGGCGCCGGCCGCATCGGATCGGCAGTGCTCCGCCGGCTGAAGCCGTTCGACGTGGGCCTGCACTACACGGACCGCCATCGCCTGCCGTCCGAGGTCGAAGAAGAGCTCGCCGTCACCTACCACCCGGACGTGGAGTCGCTCGTCGCGGCCTGCGACGTGGTCACGATCAACGCCCCGCTGCATCCCGAGACAGAGCACCTCTTCGATGAGGAGCTGATCTCGAAGATGAAGCCGGGCGCGTACCTCGTGAACACGGCGCGCGGAAAGATCTGCGATCGCGACGCGATTGCGCGCGCCTGCGAGAGCGGGCAGCTCGCCGGCTACGCGGGCGACGTCTGGTTCCCGCAGCCGGCGCCGCGCGATCACCCCTGGCGCTCGATGCCGAACCACGGCATGACCCCGCACATCTCCGGCTCGAGCCTCTCCGCTCAGGCGCGCTACGCGGCCGGCGTGCGCGAGATCCTCGAGTGCTGGTTCGACGGCCAGCCGATCCGCGAGGAGTACCTGATCGTCGACGGCGGCCGGCTCGCCGGCGCGGGCGCGCACTCGTACAGCGCCGGTGACGCGACAGGCGGCTCGGACGAGGCCGCCCGCTTCAAGTCCACCTGAGCTACTGCGGGTTCTCGACCCCGGCGAGGAAGTCGCCGAGCACCTGCATGTAGAGGTCGCGCTCCTCGATGAAGGCGACGTGCGAGCTCTCGTCGAAGAGCACCCGCTGAGAGCCGTGGATCCCGCGGTGCACGATCTCCGCCTGCCGAGGGGTGCACTCGTCGTAGCGTCCTGACGTCACGAGCGTCGGCACGTCGATCTCGCCCAGGCGATCGGTGATGTCCCAGTCCTTGAGCGTGCCCGTGATCACGAACTCGTTCGGACCCTGCATCGTTCCGTAGACCTCCGGGTTGACCTTGGCGAAGGAGCGGTTCAGGCCATCGGGCCACGGGTCGGTTCGGCAGAGGTGCCGCTTGTAGAACTCCATCGTCGCTTTTTCGTAGGCTGGATCGTCGAGCGTCTCGGCCTGCTCGTTCTCGTCCAGGGTTTGTCGCACGTCCTCCGGAAGCTCTGACCGCAACCGGGCCGTCTCTTCTGCCCAGAGCGGGATGCTCGCGGGAGACGAGGCGAGGACGAGGCTCGCGAGACCGGCGGGCCTGGTCAGGGCGTATTCCATCGCGAGCATCCCGCCCCAGGATGAGCCGAAGAGGTGGACACGGTCGAGGTCGAGCTCCTCGCGGATCGTTCGGAGCTCGCCGAGGAAGAGCTCGACGGTCCACAGCTCCGGGTCGCTCGGCCGGTCCGAGTTTCCGGCGCCGAGCTGGTCGTAGAAGATGACCCGCCGTCCTGTCCGGGCCATGTCCTCGAGCGATTCGAGGTAGTCGTACGAGAAACCGGGGCCGCCGTGCAGGCAAAGAAGTGGCAGCTTGCCCGGCTCCTCGCCCTCGCCGACCACCCGGTACCAGGTCTGGAAGCCGCGAAATGCGACATGGCCTTCGGTAGCACGGACGTTCGAGCTCAACGCGGCGATCCTACTGGTCCGTAAAGCTCGTCACGTGAGCGCTTCGTGTGCCCTGTTCGGCCGGCTGATCGACCATGCGCCGACGTTTCCGCCCGCTCAGCTGCCGGTCGCGGAGGCGATCGAGGAAGACCGCCGAGCGAGGAGGAGCAAGCACGGCTGGATCCTGGCGCGACTCGCCTGGCCGGCCTCGAAGCTCGCCGACCTGGGCGACGAGGATCGCGAGCTGACGCTGATCGTGGACGGCGCGGCCATGTCCGGTGCCAGGCACCGGACATGGCTCGATCAGCGGGTGAGGGCGGTCGAGGGGCGCGGCGATCCGGCGGAGCTCGCGGGCGCCGCGGGCGAGGTCTACGTCGAGGGCGGTGACCTCGACGAGCTGGCGCAGCTGGGCCTGCGAGCGAAGATCCGCTGCGGCGGCGAGCACGTGCCCTCGATCGACGAGCTCGCCGGGTTCGTCCAGGGCTGCCGCGAGCGATCTCTGCCGTTCAAGGCCACCGCCGGCCTCCACCACGCGGTGCGGCAGGGCGGCTCGCACGGATTCCTGAACCTCCTGGCGGCCGCCGTTTTCGACGAGGGAGCTCTCGCCGAGGAGGAAGCCGACGCCTTCAGCGTCTCGGACACCGCGTTCACGTGGCGCAACCAAGTCGTCGGCCCGATCGAGATCGAGCGCGGCCGGAAGCTCTTCGTCGGCTTCGGCAGCTGCAGTTTCTTCGAGCCGGTCGAAGAGCTGAAAGCGCTGGGCTATCTGTGACCGGCTACGGAATCTTCAGTCGCCCGGGCGAAGCCCCGCGAGCCGGGTACCGAGTAGACGAGTCCGTCCACGATGTCTCCAACCTGATCCGGGGTCAGACCCTGGACACATTTCTCGGCGGAGGCCGCTCGGAATGGGAGGAAACCCAGGCCCGGATCGACGAGCTCATCGGCTCGGGGTCAGACCCTACCCCTCTGCACAGTGTCCAACTGCACATGCCCTTCAGCGTGGCGGACTACGTCGATTTCTACTCGTCCGAAGAGCACGCCACCAACCTCGGGAAGATCCTCCGGCCGGGTCAGGAGCCGCTCCTGCCGAACTGGAAGCACCTGCCGATCGGGTACCACGGGCGCGCCGGCACGGTCATCGTTAGCGGCACGGACGTCAAGCGACCCAGCGGCCAGCGCAAGCCACCCGACGCCGACACGCCAACCTTCGGCCCGACGCAGAGGCTCGACATCGAGCTCGAGCTCGGCTTCGTCGTCGGCTCGCCGAGCATGCACGGCGAGCCGGTCTCAATCGACGAAGCGCTCGACCACGTCTTCGGCGCCGTCCTCGTCAACGACTGGAGCGCGCGCGACATCCAGGCCTGGGAGTACCAGCCACTCGGTCCGTTCTTGGGCAAGTCGTTCGCAACGTCGATCTCGCCGTGGGTCGTCCCCCTCTCCGAGCTGCCGCGTATCCCTAGGCAGCCTCAGGAGCCCGAGCCGCTCGACTATCTGCGCGCTGAACCGTGGGCGTACGACATCGAGCTCGAGGTCGTCCTGAACGGCGAGACGATCTCCAGCACGAACACGCGGCACCTCTACTGGAACATCGAGCAGCAAGTCGCGCACCTGACGTCGAACGGCGCGAGCCTGCGCACGGGCGACCTGCTCGCCAGCGGCACGATCTCGGGGTCAGACCCCGGGTCGTTCGGCAGCCTGATCGAGCTGACGTGGAACGGCGAGCGCCCACTGGAGCTCGCAGACGGCTCCACGCGCACCTTCCTCGAGGACGGCGACGAGGTCACGCTCCACGCGGATCTGCTCGGCGAGGTGACCGGCACCATCGTTTAGCCCCGACCTCGATGGGCAAGTAACGAACGAGAGAGCGAACACCCAACGAGGAAAAGGGGTTACACAGTGTCGACAATCAAAGAGTCGATTGACGTCAACGTCCCGGTTAGCACCACCTACAACCAGTGGACGCAATTCGAGGAGTTCCCACAGTTCATGGACGGGGTCGAGTCGGTCAAGCAGACCGACGACACGCACATGATGTGGAAGGCCGAGATCGGCGGCGAGAGCCGCGAGTGGCAGGCCGAGATCGTCGAGCAGCTTCCCGACCGCAAGATCGCCTGGCGGGGCATCGACGGCAACGGCCCTGACGGAGTCGTCGAGTTCGAGCCGACCGGCACGGATCAGACGCGCGTCACTGTCGAGATGAACTACGAGCCCGAGGGCATGAAAGAGCAGCTCGGCTCGAAGATCGGCGCCGACTCGCGCAAGGTCAAGGGTGACCTCGAACGGTTCAAGGAGCTGATCGAGAGCCGCGGCACCGAGAGCGGCGCTTACCGCGAAGAGATTCGCGCCGGCGAGCCACAGCGCTAGCCAGGTAGTTTCAGGGCCGGCCTCGCGACCCTGCGGGGCCGGCCCTTCCGTTCCTCACGGTCATCTCATTCGACGCACCTACCGTGCGTCGAGATGGATCGCAGATGGATACTCGCCGGCGCGCTGCTCGCCATCGTCCTGTCAGCGGCGCAGCTGACCTACAAGCTCAACGACGAAGACGGCTCGGCCAAGGCGTCGAGCACGACCACGATTCCTCAGTCGACTCCGGAGCAGCTGGCCGCGGCCGGTCTGGACAAGCTCGCGCTGGCACCGAAGAGCGAACGAGTCGACCTCGTCGCGCCACCTTTCTCCAACCCGACCGAAGTCACGAACCCGCTCTTCCCAATCAGCAGCCTTCATTCGGCACTCCTGAACGGCACCGTCGACGACCAGCCGTTCAGGGTCGAGACCACGCTCCTGCCGGGGACGAGGATCATCGAGTGGCCCGAGGGCCGGCCCGTCGAGACGCTCGTCTCCCAGTACGTCGCGTACCTCGACGGCCGGATCGAGGAAGTCGCGCTCGACTA
>JACCXX010000055.1 GCA_013696805.1 Actinomycetota bacterium | reverse complement strand
GAGGCGCTCGTGCAGTCGACGCGCGACCTCGATCGCGGGCGCACCACGCCGGAGGCAAACGACGAGCAGGTCGATCGCGACCTGCAAGAACTGATTTCCGTCCAGCAGTCCGCCGGGCTCGACCTGCTCGCTGACGGGATGCTGCGCTGGCAGGACCTCTTTCGGCCGCTCGTCGAGGCGAGCGCGGGGCTCGAGCCGGGGCCGATGACGCGCTTCCTCGACACCAACACGTTCTGGTTCGCGCCCAAGCAGACCGGCGGCGCGCCGAAGCTCGAGCCGGTCGGCGAGCGCTACATCACCCCGCTGCCTGGAGCCCGGCTCGTGACGCTGCCGTCGCCCTGGGCCTTCGCGATCAGCATGGAGCTCTCGCCGAAGGAGATCGCGGAGGGCGTGCTCAAGCCCCAGATCGACGCTGCTGACGCTGAGCTCGTCGTTCTCAGCGAGCCCTTCCTGGCGCGGCAGGAGCGACCCGACCTCGGCACGCTCGCCGAGGCGCTCGAGGCCCTGTCCGGCGGCCCGGACCTAGCAATGCAGTTCACGTTCGGCGACGCGAAGCGCGTGCTCGAGGCCGGCGCCGCAGACCTCCCGGTACAGGCGATCGGCGTCGACTTCTACGCCACGCACGCGAGCGACATCCCCGAAGGACTGGGTGGCAAGCGGCTGCTCGCGGGCGTGATCGACGCGCGCTCGTCGGCCCTCGAAGAGCCCGGGGAGATCGCCGGGTTCGTGGGCCGACTCCCCGTGGACGACATCGCGCTCGTCCCGAACGGCGACCTCCAGTACGTGTCGGAGCAGATCGCCAGGCAAAAGATCCAGCGGCTTGGTGCCGCCAAGACGGCGCAGGCGAAGGAGGCAGTGGCATGACGGAAATCCGCTTCGAGACACGAGAGATCGGCTCGCTCGCCAAGCCCGTCTGGCGGGTCAAGTCCTTCGCCGGCCGTCCGCTCGAGGACGGCGACATCGCCGAGGCGGAGCGCTGGGGCAAGAAGCTCTCGATCGACGATCGTGAGGAGCTCGTCGAGTTGCTCGGCAAAGGTGACTTCGGCGACGGGGAGCTGGCGGCCATCGACGACTGGTCGTCCCTCTACGGCCTCCGCTTCCTGGAGGAGTCGGGGCTGGACGTCGTGTACGACGGCGAGCAGCGCCGAACGGAGATGTACGACCACGTCATCCGCCACGCGCAGGGTTTCGAGCAGCGCGGCACCGTCCGCTCGTTCAACAACAAGTACTACGCGAAGGCGGCCGTGGTCGACCAGCCGTCCATCGACGCTCCGTACGACGTGGACGAGTACAAGTTCATCGCGGAGCGCACCGACAAGCGGGTGAAGATTCCGTTCACCGGGCCGTACACGATGGTCGACTGGTCGTACGACGAGCACTATCACCGGACAGGAGCGCTTGGCGCGACCGCCGAGCAGCGCGCCGATGCACGGCGCCGGTTCCTGCTCGACGTCGCCGAGCACGTGATCAGGCCGAACGCGGCAGCGGTCGTCGAAGCCGGGTGCGACTGGATCCAGATCGACGAACCGGCGCTGACGACCCGTCCGGACGAGGTCGAGTTCGGCGTCGAGGCCTTCAACAAGTCCGTCGAGGGCATTCCGTCGCAGCGGCGAAGCCTCCACGTCTGCTTTTCGGACTACTCGCTCCTCTACCCGCACGTGCTCGAGCTCGACGATTGCTTCGAGCTGCAGCTCGAGTTTGCCCAGCGCGACTCGCGCGAGACGGGGACGAGTCGCGAGGAGCGGCCTGGCTACGAGCCGCTCGACCACTTCAAGCAGCACGGCGGCCCCGACGTGGGCCTCGGCGTCCTCGACATCCACTCCGACTTCATCGAGTCGCCGGAACTGGTACGAGATCGCGTGATCTACGCGGCCGACCTGCTCGGCCCCGAGCGCGTACATGTCAACCCGGACTGCGGTTTAAGGACGCGGAGCTGGGACGTAGCCTTCGAGAAGCTGCGGAACATGGTCGAGGGCACGCGGCTCGCCGAGGAATCGCTCAACCGGGCGCACGCAGGAGCGCGCTGAACCGCCCGGAAATAGCCACTTAGTCGGGTACCATCCGTCGCGGCGAACGCCGACAAAGCGTTCGCATTTTCGTATGCGAACTACTCTCAAGCGAGGAATAGGCCGTGCTGCAGCCGTCAACGGGAACGGCCGCGCCGTCCTCCCTCCGGGAGTGCTCACACCGGTCACTCACTACCACCAGCCTGAGCGCAAGCGGAGCATTTGGGGCTCGATCGCCAGGATCTTCCTGCTGACAATCGCGGTCAGCTCGATCGCGGTCTTCGGTGCCGCTGGGGGAGTCTTCCTCGAAACGCTCGCCGCCGTCGATGACCTCGCGCCCAAGGAGCAGGTCAAGCTGGCGCTCGACCAACTCGACTTGCCGCCCG
>JACCXX010000049.1 GCA_013696805.1 Actinomycetota bacterium | reverse complement strand
CTGCGCGAAGCGCTCGAGACCGTGAGTGACCCCAAGGAGATCTTCCTCCAGCTCGCCGTGCGTGACATTCAGGCGGCGTGCGACCTGTTCCGGGCCGTCTGGGACAAGGGCAAGGGTCAGGATGGCTACGTCTCGCTCGAAGTCGATCCAGGCCTGGCGCACGAGACCCATTCGACGATCGAGGAGGCCGAGCGCCTGCACGAGTGGGTCGACCGGCCGAACCTGCACGTCAAGATCCCGGCGACGAAGGCCGGCCTGCCAGCGATCGAGGAGATGATCGCGCGCGGGCGCAATATCAACGTGACGCTGATCTTCTCGCTCGAGCGCTACGCCGAGGTCGCCGGGTCCTACACGCGGGGACTCCAACGGCTCGTCAGGGCGGGTGGCGATCCGAGCAGCGTCGCCTCGGTGGCGAGCTTCTTCGTCTCGCGCGTCGACACGGAGGCGGACAAGCGGTTGGTCGAGGCGGGCCACCCCGAGCTGAAGGGCAAGCTCGCGATTGCGAACGCGAAGCTTGCGTACCAGCGCTACAAGGAGATCTTCAGCGGCGCCCGCTGGGAAGCGCTGGCCGCGAAGGGCGCGACGAGACAGCGCTGCCTGTGGGCCTCGACCTCGACGAAGGACCCCGAGTACCGCGACGTCATGTACGTCGAGGAGCTGATCGGGCCCGAGACGGTGAACACGATGCCGAACGAGACCGTCGTGGCCTTCCAGGATCACGGAGAGGTCGAGCTCACACTCGAGCAGGGCATCGACGAGTCCCGTGCACTTTTTCGGAAGCTCGCGGAGATCGGTGTCGACTACGACGACATTTCAGAGACCCTGGAGCGTGAGGGCGTCGAGAAGTTCGCCGAGTCCTTCCGGGAACTGATCGAAGGCATCGAGGAAAAGCGGAAGCAACTAGCCCCGGCGTGAGCTCGCTCGACGTCGCGGAGCTCGTCGATCGTATCTGGGCCCGCGACCCGACCGTCTGGACCGGGACGGACGAGGCCGCCTGGCTCGGCTGGCTTGATGAGCCGGGCCGAATGCTCGAGCGGCTCGGTGAGCTCGAGTCGCTGGAGCGTGACTTCGACGACGTCGTCGTCCTCGGCATGGGCGGCTCGAGCCTCGCCCCGGAAGTTCTCCGCCGCACCTTTGCCGTCGGGAGGTTTCACGTTCTCGACACGACGCACCCGAGCGCGGTTCGGGCGCTGGAAGCCGAGCTCGATCTCGAGCGCACGCTCTTCGTCGCCGCCTCCAAGTCGGGTACGACGCTGGAGACGCGCTGCCAGCTCGACTACTTTCTGGACCGCGGAGGCACGTGCGCGGCGATCACCGACCCTGGCTCCGAGCTCGAGCAGCACGCACGGGAGCGCGGCTTCGCGTGGGTCGTCGCCGGCGAGCCGACGATCGGCGGTCGCTACTCCGCGCTCTCGCCCTTCGGAATGGTGCCGGCGGTGCTCATGGGCCTCGACGTGCGCACGCTTCTGGAGCGTGCCGCCGCCATGGCAGAGTGGTGCCGGCTCGGAGACGAAAACCCGGGAGCCGCCCTCGGCGCTCAGCTTGGCGACGGCTGGGCAGAGGGCCGGGACAAGATCTGCTTCGAAGACACACCGGGCGGGATCGGCCTCTGGATCGAGCAGCTCCTCGCAGAATCGACCGGCAAGGAGGACAAGGGCCTCGTTCCGGCGCTGGGCGTGTCGCCCGAGGGCATCGATCGCCAGCCTGCAGCCGTCAGGCTCGACGACCCCTACGACATCGGAGCCGAGTTCTTTCGCTGGGAGTTCGCGACGGCGGTGGCGGGGTCGATCATGGGTCTCAACCCGTTCAACCAGCCGGACGTCCAGGCTGCGAAGGACCGCACGACGGCGATCCTGGAGCGCGGCGACGTCGATCTGGAGCCCGAGAGCTCGGCCGAGGAGCTCTTCGCTCAGGCTCGCGAGGGCGACTACATCGCGATTCTCGCGTTCATCGATCCGGCTCGGGCCCGAGAGCTCGATCCGCTCGTCGCTCGCGCCCGCGACACTGGCTGCGTGGTCACGTACGGGCTCGGCCCGCGGTATCTGCACTCGACCGGCCAGCTGCACAAGGGCGGTCCGGGCTCGATACTTGCCTTGCAGGTGGTCGACGATCTGGGCGACGAGCTCGAGATTCCGGGCCGGAAGTTCGGGTTTCGGCGGCTCATATCCGCTCAGGCGAGAGGGGACTTCGAGGCGCTGAAGGAGCGCGGCCGTCGTGTGGCACGCGTCAGACTAGGCGAGCCATGAACCTCGGAATGGTGGGACTTGGGCGCATGGGCGCCGGGATGACCGAACGCCTCCGCCGCGAGGGGCACGAGGTCATGACGTACGACCCGAACGTGGAGTCGACGGCGGGCTCGCTGGAGGAGCTCTCCTCCCAGCTGAAGCCGCCGCGAGTCGTCTGGGTCATGGTGCCTGCCGGCGAGGTTACCGCCGAGACGATCAAGTCCCTCTTCGAGCTGCTCGGAGAACATGATCTCGTCGTCGACGGTGGCAACTCATTCTTCGCCACGTCTCAATGGCGGTACGGCGAAGCGAGGAAGCGGAATCTGCATTTCGTCGACGTCGGCGTGTCGGGCGGGGTCTGGGGGCTAGAGGATGGCTTCTGCCTGATGGCCGGTGGCGACAAAGAGGCGGTTGCGCGCCTGGAACCAATTTTTCAGTCCCTGGCTCTGCCGGGTGGCTACGCGCACGTCGGCGAAGCCGGGGCAGGTCATTACGCGAAGATGGTGCACAACGGGATCGAGTACGGCCTGATGCAGGCCTATGCGGAGGGCTTCGAGCTCATGCGCGCATCGCAGTTCGATCTCGACCCCGCACAGATCGCAGCCCTTTGGAGCCACGGCTCGGTTGTCCGGAGCTGGCTCCTCGAGCTGTTGCACAACGCGTTCACCGAAAAGGGCGCTGACCTCACGGGCATCGCTCCCTACGTGGAGGATTCAGGCGAGGGCCGCTGGACGGTCGAAGAAGCGATCGACGAGAGCGTGCCGTTACCCGTGATCACGGCTGCCCTCTACGCCCGTTTCGCGTCGCGCCAGGACGAATCGTTCGCCGCCAAGATCAACGC
>JACCXX010000029.1 GCA_013696805.1 Actinomycetota bacterium | reverse complement strand
TCGAGCTTTGCGCGGCGGCCAAGAACGTGGTTGCGCTTGCCGCCGGGGGCGTGGACGGGCTCGGGCTCGGCGACAACGCCAAGTCGGCGATCGTCACTCGCGGTCAGGCCGAGATGGCCCGGCTGGGGGAGGCCTGCGGCGCGCGCGGTGAGACTTTTGCCGGCCTCGCCGGCATGGGCGACCTGATCGTCACGTGCTGGTCTCAGCTCGGGCGGAACCGCCGAGCGGGCGAGTTGATCGCGCAGGGGGCGAGCCCGGCAGCCGCGGAGGCGGAGATCGGGACCGTCGAAGGGCTGACGACTGCGCCGGTGCTGGACGAGCTTGCGAACCGCGTCGGCGTCGAGCTGCCGATCACCCGCGCCGTGTGCGAGATCTTGAGCGGCCGGAGCCTGCACGAGCTCGTGGCCGGGCTCATGGGGCGCGTCCCGACTGCCGAGTAGCATGGAAAACGTGCGCCTTTTTCGCCTAGCTCTGATCCTCGCTGCCGCGCTCACCCTCGCGGGTTGTGGCGCGAAGGACAAGGCCGCTTCGGGCGGTGCCGCGAAGATCGTGCCCGCGAGCGCGCCGGCCTACGTGACGGTCGATTCCAACGCGGATTCGAGCCAGTGGGGCCAGATCGAGAAACTCCTCGAGAAGTTCCCCGACGGCGGCGAGGCGATCCGCTTCCTCCGCTCTTCGTTCGAGGACGACACGAAGCTCGACTGGGAGCGCGACGTGAAGCCCGCGCTCGGCGACGAAATCGACCTCGTCTGGCTCGACTTCGAGGGTGGTGGGGGGAACGTCGTCGCCGTCACGAAGCCGAAGGACAGGGAGAAGTTCAAGACGGCAGTCACGAAGGCGAACGCGAGCGACGAGTCGGACGACGAGCTGCTCGTCGGCGAGCACGAGGACTGGCTCGTCCTCTCCGACGCGCAGGCGAAGATCGATCGCTTCAAGCAGCAGGTGCCGAAGGGCGACAGCCTTGCCGACGACTCCACGTACAAAGATGCCGTCGCTGAGCTTCCGAGTGACGCGCTCTTGACCGTCTTCGCGCGTGGCGAGAACCTGACGAGCGCATTCCAAAAGGCCCTCGGCGGGATCACGGGCGGCTCACCGTTCCAGCTCACACCCGGCGAGCGGCCCGAGTTCGTCACTGCCGCGCTCGCCGCCGAGGACGGCGGGTTGCACTTCGTCGGCAGAACGCGAACCGAGCAGGAGGCCAACGACCAGATCCAGACCTACGAATCGAAGCTCCTCGACGACGTGCCCGGGGACGCGCTTGCTTTTGCCACCTTCCGCGGAGGCGATGCGCTCGACAAGCAGCTGCGACAGCTCCAGGGCGATGCCGGCGGGGAGGCGCTCAAGGAGTTCGAACGCATGTTGGGAGTGCAGCTCGAAGACGTCACGGGTCTCTTCGAGAACGAGGTCGCTCTTTACGTCCGCGGCGGCACGCCGCTTCCGGAGTTCACTCTGCTACTCGAGGCGCAGGATGAGGTCGCGGCGAAGAAGACCATCGACGGAGTCCTCGCGAAGGTGTCGAGCACGCTTCCCGCGGAGCCCTGTCACGAGCCGCCGAAGCAGGCGGGCGTCAAGACTTCCTGCGTCGAGATCGGCGATTTCGAGGTGCGCACCGCCGCTTTCGACGGGAAGGCTGTCGTCACGACCGGCCCGAAAGCGATCGAGGAGATCCGCTCCGGTGGGCCGCGCCTGGCAGACGACGATGCGTTCAAGGACGCACGCGGGTCCGCGGGCGTCCCCGACAAGAACGGCGGGTTTGTCTGGCTCGACCTGGAGGACGGGCTGCCGCTCGTCTTCGGGTTCGCCGACCTCTCCGGCGAGGAGATCCCGCCGCAGCTCCGCCGCAATCTCGAGCCCCTTCGCTCGGTGGTCGCCTGGGCCGAAAGGGATGGGCGGACGAGCTCCGCAGAGCTCTTCCTCGCGATCGACTAGGTTTCCCGCCATGTCAGCCCGCGAATTTTTCTTCACGTCGGAGTCGGTCACCGAAGGTCATCCGGACAAGATCGCCGATCAAATCTCGGACACGGTTCTCGACGCCGTCCTTCGTGACGACCCGCAAGGGCGTGTCGCCTGCGAGACGCTGATCACGACCGGTCTCGTGGTCGTTGCCGGCGAGATCACGACCGAGACCTACGTCGACATCCCGAGGATCGTCCGGGCGAAGATTGCCGACATCGGCTACACGCATTCCGAGTGGGGCTTCGACGCCCATACGTGCGGTGTGGTGGTCGCGATCGACGAGCAGTCCCCCGACATCGCGCAGGGCGTCGACTCCTCGTACGAGGTGCAGCACGACCCTGGTGACGACGATGAGCTGGACAAGATCGGCGCCGGCGACCAGGGGATGATGTTCGGCTACGCGACGAGCGAAAGCCCCGAGCTGATGCCCCTGCCGATCATGCTCGCGCACAAGATCTGCAAGCGGCTCGCCGAGGTGCGGAAGGCCGGCGACCTGCCGTATCTGAGGCCCGACGGCAAGGCGCAGGTGACCGTGCGCTACGAGGTCGACGAGCACGGCGTCCAGCGGCCTGTCGAGATCGACCGCATTCTCGTCTCCACGCAGCACTCCGACGGGATCAGCGCCGAGGATCTGATCAAGCCGGACATCGTCGAGCGCGTCCTGCGCCCCATCCTCCCGAACGACCTCTACGACGAGAAGCGTCTGCATTCGGACCGTGACTTCGTCTACGTGAACCCGACCGGCAAGTTCGTGATCGGTGGGCCGATGGGGGACACCGGGCTGACCGGCCGCAAGATCATCGTCGACACATATGGCGGCGCCGCACGTCACGGCGGTGGCGCTTTCTCGGGCAAGGACCCGACGAAGGTCGACCGCTCGGCGGCCTACGCGGCGCGCTATGTGGCGAAGAACATCGTGGCCGCGGAGCTGGCCGAGCGCGCGGAGGTCAACGTGGCCTATGCGATCGGTGTCGCCCACCCGGTGTCGCTCGCCGTTCGCACCTTCAACACGGAGAAAATCCCGGTCGCGCAGATCGAGAAGCTCGTCGGGGAGCACTTCGACCTGCGGCCTGCCGCGATCATTCGCGACCTCGACCTGCAGCGCCCGATCTTCGCGAAAACCGCTGCATACGGCCATTTCGGACGCGACGACCACGACTTCACTTGGGAACGAACAGACAAGGCCGAGGCGCTACGCGCCGCCGCAGGCTCGGCCCAAGAAGCACGGGTCTAGTAGCACGGGGGAACCCCTGGTTCCCCCGTGAGCCCCCTCCTTGCGAGCGGTGGTTCGCTAAGGACGTTTCAGGAGCCGGCGGCTCGCGGCCTGGTTCGAACGTTCCCCTCTCCGTCGTGGGCCTCCCGCCGGGCAGAGCCCGGCTCCGGCGGCCGGGAGTCCGGCGCCCGTGGCACCGGACTACCTAGCCCGGCCTGACGAACAGGCCTGCCGCGGCCTTCTCGCCGATCTTCCGCTCGCGGCCGTCGAGCTTGACCGTGAATTGCCCGGCCGCGGGCTGGGCGGCGCGCACCTCGATCTTCGAGCCCGGGACGAAGCCCTCGTCGTAGAAGTAGTGCAGGAGGTCGCCGTCGTGTTCCGCGAGCCGGACGATCTCTGCGACCGTGCCGGGCTCGAGCTCGTCGAGCGGGGCCAGGACGCGGTTCTCCTCCTGCTCGAAGGCGGGGTCGACGGGCCAGCCGTGCGGGCAGCGGTCGGGGTTGCCCAGGCGCTGTTCGATCCGGTCGACCATGTCGTCGGAGAACGTGTCGCCCAGCTCGTCCGCGTGGACGTGGGCCTCAGCCGCTGTGTAGTCCATGAAATCGGTGAGGAGGCGCTCGATGATGCGGTGCTTGCGGACGGCCGCCTCGGCGCGCTTCCGGCCTGTCGCGGTGAGGATCGCCTCCTTGTGCTCGCCGCGTCGGATGAGCCCGTCGGCCTCGAGGCGCTTCAGCATCTGCCCAGCTGAGGCGCGTGAGACGTCAAGCATCTCGGCCACTCGCGAAGCGAGCGTGGGGGAGCCTGGCGCGTTCGGGCTGTACTCCCCGATCGGGAAGGCGAGAAAGTAGATCGTCTCGAGGTACTCGTCGACGGAATGCGAGTGACCGGCCACGGGCCAGTGACTCTATCCGGGCGAGCCGATCTCGGATTCGCGCCGGGCGCCGAGCGCGAGGAGCAGCGGCGCCGAGACGAGGATGAGCAGGAGCGCCGACGGCGCCGCCCTGGAGTAGGCCCCAAGCGCGGTGTGGCGCCAGATCTCGGTCGCGAGCGTTTCGAAGCCGATCGGGCGGAGGAGCAGGGTCGCCGGAAGCTCCTTCATCGCCGAGAGGAACACGAGCGCGCCGCCGGCGAGGATGCCCGGCGCCGCCAGGGGCGCGGTCACACGCGCTACGACGCTGAGCGGCGAGCGCCCGAGCCCGCGCGCGGCTTCCTCCAGTCGCGGGTCGACCGTACGAAGGGCCGAGCCGGCACCGGCCAGCGCCTGGGGGAGGAACCGCACCACGTACGCGAAGACGAGCAGTGAGAGCGTCTGGTAGAGCGGACCGCCGTAGCGCGCGGCGAAGAAGACGAGCGAGAGCGCGATCACGATCCCCGGCAGCGCGTTCGCCGAGTAGGCCGCGCGCTCGAGAAGCCGCGTCGCGCCCGACCGGTGGCGCTCCGCCAGGTAGGCGATGGGCGCTGCGGCGAGCACTGCGACGATCGCCGCCAGCCCGGACGAGAGCAGGGAGTTGCCGGCGGCGTGCCAGGCGATCTCGACGTCGTCTCCCAGCTCGATCGCGCGAGCCGTCCAGTAGACGAGAACCGCGAGGGGCACGGCGAGGAAAAGGCCGACCACGGCGGTGCAGAAGGCGAGTGCCGGCCAGCGCCAGCGGCCGAGCGCGACACGCCTGGCCTGTCGAGCGGTCCCCGGGGTGGTTCGGTGGAACCGCGCCCGTCTCCTCGTCCGACCCTCCAGCGCGAGCACGACGGCCGTGAGCACGACGAGCACCAGTCCGAGCACCGCTGCAGGCGTGCGGTCGAAGAGCGACCGATACTGGAGGTAGATCGCGTGCGTCAGGGCGCGGTACTGCATGAGCGAGACCGCACCGAAGTCGGCGAGCGAGTAGAGAGCCACGAGCAGGCCGCCGGCACCGATCGCGGGCCGGAGTGCCGGCAGGGTGACCTCCCGGAAGACGGCGGACGGATGCCGCCCGAGCCCGCGCGCGGCCTCCTCGAGAGAGGGGTCGAGCGCCCGCAGAGCTGCTGCGGTCAGCAGGAACACGTACGGGTACGTGGAGAGTGTCAGCGCCAGGAACGCGCCCGGGAAACCGTAGATCTCGGGCAGCCGCTCGACCCCGAACGGCTCTTCGAGCAGCCGCTGCAGAAGGCCTCGCGGCCCAAACGCCCCGAGGAGCGCAAGGGCGGCGACGTAGCTCGGGATCACGAGCGGGAGCGCCGCGGCTGCGGCCCAGAGGCGGCGGCCCGGCAGATCGGTGCGGACGACGAGCCAGGCGAGCGGCACCCCGAGGGCGATCGCAGCCGCCACGACAGCCGCGACCAGTCCACACGTACGGAGGACGAGCTCGAGGGTGCCGCGCCTCGTCAGGATCTCCCACGCGTCGGCGCCACCCGTTCCCGCGCGCACGACGAGATACGCGAGTGGGATCAGCATCAGCCCGACCGTGAGCAGGGCCGCCGCGGTCAGGAGGAGCGGCGGCCGTCTCATGGGTCCGAGCCTACGACGTGTAGCCGAGCTCGTTGAGAAGCTCGAGCGTGCGCTTCAGCGCGGGCCCGAGGTCGCCGAGCGCGATGTCGGGTCCCTTCAGCTCGTCGAGCGCCGGCAGCCCCTCCGGCCCCTCGATGCCGGCGACGAGCGGGTACTCCGCTTCCTCGGCCTCCTCGGGGTAAAAGCGCTGGCCCTCGTCTGAGAGCAGGAAGTCGACGAAGTCGCGGGCAGCGCCTTCGTCATCGGTGCCTTCGACGATGCCGACGCCGGCGGCGTTGACGAGCGCGCCGGGGTCGCCGGCCCGCAGGAAGTGGTTCGCGACCGGAGCGTCCGGCTGCTCTTTTTTCAGTAGCCCGAGGTAGTAGTGGTTGACGAAGCCGATCTCGATCTCACCCGCGGCGAGCGCCTCGACGATCTGCGCGTTCTTCTCGTAGAACTTGGGCTCGTTCGCCTTGATCTTCTCGAGCCACGTGCGAGCCTCGTCCTCGCCGGCGGACAGACGCATGGCCGTGACGAAGGCCTGGAACGACGCGTTCGTCGGCGGCACGCCGAGTTTCCCCTTCCAGCGCGGATCGGTGAACCCCGCGATCGAGTCGGGGAGCTCGTCCTCCTGCAGCTCGTCGGTGTTGTACGCGACGACGCGCGCACGGCCACTGGTTCCGACCCACTGTCCCTCCGGATCCCGATAGCGCTCATCCACGCGGTCGAGCTGCTCTTCGGTGAGCTTCGCCAGACGACCTTCGTCCGCTACGGCCCCGAGCGACCCGGCGTCCTGGGCGAAGAAGACATCCGCCGGGCTGTTGTCGCCCTCCTCCGCAAGCGTGGCAGCGAGCTCCGCGCTGTCGCCGTACCGAACCTCGAGCTTGGTGCCGGAGGCCTTCTCGTACTGCTCGAACAGGGGCTCGACGATCTCCTCTTCGCGCCCTGAGTAGATCGTCAGTGTCCCGCCGTCCGAGCCACCCTCGCCGCCGCCGCAGCCGGTCACGAGCGGCACGAGGACGAGTGCGAGGGCCAGTCGACGCATTGTAAAGGCGACCTTACAAAAAACGTAAGGCGGGTGTTACGAGAAGACGGGTACGCGGTCGACGTGCGGCTTGACCGTCACCCGTGAGCCCAGAGGCACGACCTCGTTGGACGGTCGCTGCGAGACGAGCGTCGTTCCATCGCTGAGTTGCACTCGGTAGAAGACGTCGTGACCGCGGAACTCCCGTGCAACCACCTCGCCGCGCCCGCCGGGGTCGAGCTCGAGCTCGAGCAGCTCGGGGCGGATGAGGACGTCGACGTCCACTGCGCCGTTTCGCGTCGTGACCGGAAAGCGGCCGAGCAGCGTCTCGACGAGGTCGCCGTCGATCCGGCCGGGCACGAAGTTGCCGGCACCCACGAACTGCGCGACCCAACGGTCAGCCGGTGCCAGGTAGAGCTCCTCGGGCGAGCCTTCCTGCACGACGGTTCCGGCGCGCATGACCGCGATGCGATCGGCGATCGAGAAAGCTTCCTCCCGATCGTGTGTGACGAGGACGACCGTCACTCCGATCCCGCGCAGGATGCTCGCCAGGTCGTCGCGCATCGACGAGCGCAGGAGCGGATCGATGTTGCTCCACGGCTCGTCGAGCAAGACGAGCGACGGCGCCGGCGCGAGGGCTCGCGCGAGCGCAACGCGCTGCTGCTGGCCGCCGGAAAGCTCATGTGGATACCGATCGCCATGATCCTCGAGACCGACGCGCGCCAACGCGTCGGCGACGCGCTCGCCACGCTCCCGGCGAGGGACGCCGAAACCGACGTTCTCGGCAACCGTGAGGTGCGGGAACAGCGCGTAGTCCTGGAAGACCATGCCCACGCGGCGCCTTTCCGGGGGCACCCAAGAGGCATCTCCGGCGACTCGCACCTCGTCGAGGCGTACTTCACCGGCATCCGGGTGCTCGAAGCCGGCGATCAGGCGCAGCAGGGTCGTCTTGCCGCACCCGCTCGGCCCCAGCAGGGCCAGGATCTCGCCGCGCTCGACGCAGAGCTGGGCATCGTCGACAGCCTGCACGGAGCCGAATTGCTTCGAGACCCCGTGGACGCAGATCATTCCGCACGACATGTAAGGCCCACCTTACAGCGAACGTCATGCACCCTGCGTCGGCGTTCCTCTCTAGCCTGGGAGAGCTGTGGCGCCGGTCACCGTCTACCCATTGCTCACGACGCGGGCGCTCGCCCGCCCGTTCACCTACGACGCCCCCTCCGGGGTGGGGAAGGGCGCCGTCGTCGAGATCAGATTCGGTCGGGGGAAGGCGCGTGGCGTGGTGGTGGAGACCGGAGTGGAGGCGCCGCCCGGTGTCGAGGTCGCTCCGGTCGGGCGGGTCGTCGAGCAGTTGCCGCCGGTGCTCGTCGACCTTGCCCTATGGGTCGCCGACTACTACGGCTCGACACCGGGGCGCTCGCTGGGGCTGATCGCGCCGTTCAAGCGCGAGCGCCGTAAGGAGCAGCCGCCGCCGGCCGAGCGAGACGCGCTGGGCGGTGAGGCTCGCCCGGCCGAGCTGACCGGGCCGCAGCAGGCCGCTCTGGCCCGGCTCGATGAGGCGCGCGGCGCCGGCGGCGGGCACTTCTTGCTCCACGGCGCGACCGGAAGCGGCAAGACCGAGATCTACCTCCAGGCAGCGGAGGCGACGCTCGAGCGGGGGAAAGGCGTGATCGTACTCGTGCCCGAGATCGCGCTTGCGCCGCAGACGATCGGTCGCTTCCAAGTGCGTTTCGGCGACCGAATCGCCGTGTTGCACTCCTCTCTGACGGAGGCCGAGCGGCGCGACGAGCGGGAGCGCATCGCCTCGGGCGCGGCGCCGATCGTGGTCGGGGCCCGCTCGGCGATCTTCGCACCGGTACCGAGCCTCGGCCTCGTCTGTATCGACGAGGAGCACGACTCGGCGTTCAAGCAGGAGTCCGACCCCCGCTACGACGCGCGCACGGTGGCTGCCAAGCGGGCCGCGCTGGAAGGCGCGGTCGCGATCTACGGCAGCGCGACCCCGAGGCCCGAGAGCTGGGAGAGCCTCGAGCGGCTTGATCTGGGTGCGCGGGTCGGGGCCGATTTGCCGGGTGTACGCGTGGTTGATCTTCGCGGCGAGGCGGGCTACCCGCTGTCGGCTCCTCTACTGGTCGAGCTCGGCAGGATCGCTCAGGACGGCGGTAAGGCCATCCTGCTCCTCAACCGGCGTGGCGTCGCGCCCGCTCTGCACTGCCGGGCCTGCGGCCAGACGCTCGACTGCGACCACTGCGACGTCGCGCTCGTCCTGCACCGCGACGAGCGGCTCCACTGCCATCACTGCGGGCATGCGGAGCCTGCACCCGAGGCCTGTCCCGCCTGTCTGTCGGTCGAGCTGGCTCGGATCGGCTCAGGGACGCAGCGACTCGAACGGGAGCTCGAGGAGCGGGTCCCCGAGCTCGAGCGAATTCGACTCGATGCGGACTCGGTCGCGAAGCGCGGCGAGCTGGGGGCGGCCCTGCGGCGCTTCACCGAAGCGGATCGCGTCGTCCTCATCGGGACTCAGATGGTTGCGAAGGGGCATCACTTCGGCGGAGTCACCCTGGCCGCAGTCATCGATGCAGACCTCGGCCTCGGCCTGCCGGACTTTCGTGCCGAGGAGCGCACGTTCCAGCTCCTGACCCAGCTTGCCGGGCGGAGCGGCCGCGATGCCCCCGGAAAGGTGCTCGTCCAGACTTTCCAGCCCGAGTCGCGCGCTGTCGCCCTCGCGGCGCGACACGACGTCGCGGGGTTCCTCGAGGGAGAGATCGCCCGCCGGCGTGAGCTCGACTACCCGCCCTTTCGGCACCTCGTCCGCATCCTGGTCTCCGGGCCCGAGCAGGCGGATCCGCTCCAGGCACTTACGGAGTTGGCGGCCGGGCTGGGGGCGGCCGACGCAGACATCGTAGGCCCGGCGCCGCTCTATCGGGTTCGTGGTCGTTACCGCGCCCAGCTCGTCGCGAAGACCCCGCGCCCGCGCGACATTGCCTCGCGTGCGGGCCAGCTCCTGTCGGCGGCGGCGCCGGCGATGCGGAAGGCCGACCTGGCAGTCGTGGTCGACGTCGATCCGCAGGACGTCTGATTACACTCGGCGAGATGTCGGAGACCGACGAGGTTCGCACTTCAGAGCTGGACGCCGAGCGCCAAGCAGAGCTGGACGCCGAGCGCCAAGCGCGGCGACGAATCGCGCTGGCGCAGATTCGCCAGTACCCGGATCCCGTTCTGCGGATGCGCGCGCACGAAGTGGAGAAGTTCGACGACGAGCTCGAGGCCCTTGCGGAGCGGATGACGCGTCTGATGGGCGAGGCGGCCGGCGTCGGCCTGGCTGCCAACCAGGTCGGTGTTCTGC
>JACCXX010000026.1 GCA_013696805.1 Actinomycetota bacterium | reverse complement strand
ACCAGCTGCGAAACGAGACCGACTCACCCGCCCGCTACCTGATGGTCTCCACCGTCGTCGACTACGAGGTCGCCCACTACCCGGACAGCGGCAAGGTCGGGATCCTGGCCAAGGACTTCCGGCTCGTTGTCCGCGAGGGCTCGAATGTCGACTACATGGAGGGCGAGGACTAGGAGGGGCAGCGGTCCGACGCGGGGCACGTCTCCAGCACGCGAACCGCCGGAGGCCGGCTCCGTCCGTGCGGCCACGTGAGCCGGACACGGAGGGACGCAGCGTTGTTCTCGTAGCGCATCTCGTGCAGGAGCAGGTTCGGGCTCGCCCGGTGCACGAGCACGTAGGTGCCGGCGGGCACGCGAGTCACGTCGAGGTTCTGGCCGTGGAAGTGGCTGGGGTAGCGGTCCGTGTAGCCCACGGAAGTGCCCTGGTCGATCGTGAGGGCGCCGGTGTCGCGCTGCCCGCAGTTGCTCATGAAGCGTGGCCCCGAGGGCTGCCGCGGGATTCGACCAGTCGGGATCGTCCAGTGGTCCGCGAGACAGAATCCCGACTTACGGTCGCGAACGAGGAGGGCGTAGTCCTCGGCTCGACGCAGCTCGTAGCGCTGAAAGTCCATGAGGTGCCAGTGCTCGTGCGGCCGCGCGTACGTGTAGCGCAGGAAGCCGATGTTGGGGTAGGTGCGGATGGCTCCTCCCACGACACGAATTCGCTGCGTCGCCTCCATCGTCGAGGCGAACTGGCTCAGCCGGAAGGCAGAGATCGAGATCGGGCCTTCGCCGCGGTTGTCGGTCGAGGAGGTGAACCCGAGCAGGTGGCGTGGCCGACCTCCGTTCCGCACCGTGCGGAAGGTCAAGTCTCTGGGCGGCTGTTGATCGAAATCCGGCCGCAGCTCGACTGTGGTCTTCGGGCGCCAGCTCAGCCCGTCCAGTGTCGACGGCGGGCCCAGCGGGAGCGCGTCGCCTCCCGTGGCCGGCAGGCTCCACGCAGTGGAAACGCCGGTGCGATCGCTCACGAAGGCGATCGTCTTGCCGTCGGATGACCAGGCCGGCGAGCTCTCGACGGCAGCGTCCTGGGTCAGCGAGGTGACTGTTCGTCCATTCACCTGTAGAACGCGCAGGTCGGGCGAGGCCTCGGTGGAAACGAATGCGAGCCGTTGGCCGTCGGGCGACCAGGCTGGGGCGTGCTCGTCGCCAGGAGTCGAGGTCAGCGTGGTGACGCGGCCGCCGGACGCGTCCACCACGTAGAGGTCCAGGGTGCTGCCGCGGTCGCTGGCGAAGGCGATGCGCCCCCCGTCGGGTGACCAGGCCGGATCCGTTCCGCGGGCGAGCCAGCGCTCCCCGAAACCGTCTGCGTCGACGATCACCAGCGAGCCTTCGCGTTCGACAACCAGGCGCTTGCCATCGGGCGCCCAGGCGGGACTGCCTTCGTCGAGCAACGCTGAGCTCGTGATGCGCCCTCGATGCGTGCCATCGGCGTCGACCACGTACATGTCTGTCCAGCCATCCTCGGCGCGGGCAACGTAGGCGACTCGCCGACCCTCCGGCGACCAGGCCGGGTCGGACCCGCGGGCCGCCAGCCGGCGAACTCGGCCGCTGCGGTCCATGACGAACACTCCGCCGCTCGCGGCGTCCGCACGGGAGAACGCGATCGATCCGGGCAGCGTGGGAGCAGCCTGGGAGGCGCCCCCTGTAAGCGCGAGCAGGCTGACGACGGCGACCGTCAGGAGGCGCGCCTTCATGCCTAGCCGACCGGGAGCTTCTGCGCGAGCGCCGGCGCCCAGGCAGCGATCGGCGACACCTCTCCGTCGCGGCCGTTCAGAGCACGGAACCCGAGCGCGTGCTCTGCCTGCATCATCTTGTGGATCTGTGTCGTGCCCTCGTAGATGATCGGCGCGCGCGCGTTGCGGAAGTAGCGCTCGATCCCGTACTCGGCCGAGTAGCCGTAGGCGCCGTGCACCTGGATCGCGAGATGGGCGGCGCGGAAGGCGGACTCCGTCGCGTGCCACTTGGCGAGCGACGTCTCGCGGGTGTTTCGTCGGCCTTCGTCCTTCATCCAGGCGGCCTGCATGACGAGGAGCTTGGAGGTCTCGTAGCCGAGCACCATCTCGGCGATCATGTCCTGGACGAACTGATTCTTGCCGATCGGCTGGCCGAACGTCTCCCGCTCACGCGCGTACTCCGCCGAGCGCTCGAGGCAGGCGCGGATCACGCCGCACGCCCCGGCCGCGACCGTGAAGCGGCCCTGGTCGAGCCCGTACATCGCGATCTCGAAGCCCTGCCCCTCCTCGCCGACGAGGTTCTCGGCGGGTACCTCGACGTTCTCGAAGAAGAGCTCGCCGGTTGAGCCGGCCCAGATCCCGAGCTTGTGCTCCGTGTCTGCAGACGTGAACCCCGGCATCCCTTTCTCGAGCACGAAGGCGGAGATGCCCTTGTGCTTCGCGGCCGGGTCGGTCTTCGCGAACACGAGCGAGTGGTCGGCGACCGTCGCGTAGGAGATCCAGTTCTTCGAGCCGTTCAAGACATACGTGTCGCCTTCGCGGCGCGCCGTCGTCTTCATCGCAGCCACGTCGGAGCCGGCCGCGGGCTCGGTCAGGCCGAAGCACGCAAGCTTCTCGCCGCGCGCCTGGGGGGCGAGCCAGCGCTGCTTCTGCGCTTCGGTTCCGTAGCGGAGCAGCGAGAGCGAGTTCAGCCCGACATGGACGGAGATGAGCGTGCGGAAAGCTGCCTCGCCGCGCTCGATCTCCTCGCACGCGAGTGCTTCGGCGACGTAGTCCATCCCGGCGCCGCCGTACTCCTCCGGCACGACGATCCCGAGCAGGCCGAGCTCGGCCATGCCCTCGATGGCGGACATGTCCAGGTGGTGGTTGATGTCGTTCTCGATCGCATTCGGGAGCACTCGCTCGTCGACGAAGGCGCGAACGGTGTCCTGAATCAGTCGCTGCTCGTCGCTGAGCTCGAAGTCCATAGGCGCTCAGCCTATCGGCCTGGGCAGGCGCCTCGTTTTGGACGTTCGGCGCCACGCGCTACCATTGACTGACGAGTCAATCAACATCAGAATCCTCCTAGGGAAGCCGTTTGATGACGACAATCGAACACAGGGTTGCAACCGGAGTCTCCTTCGCGCTGACCGAGGAGCAGAAAGGGCTGCGCGACCTGGCGCGCGACTTCGCCCAGAAGGAGATCCGGCTTAAGGCGGCCGAGTACGACGAGCGCTCGACGCACCCGGCCGACATCATCGAGAAGGCCCACGAAGTCGGTCTCATGAACCCCCACGTGCCCGAGGAGTACGGAGGCGCCGGTTTATCGAGCTTCGACGGCATGCTGATCGGCGAGGAGCTCTCTTGGGGCTGTGCCGGGATCGCGGTCTCGATCGTCGCCAACACGCTCGGTGCGACGCCCGTGATGCTCGCCGGCAGCGACGACCAGAAGCGCAAGTGGCTCGTGCCGCTCATCGAGTCGCCGATCCTGTGCTCCTTCGGCCTCACCGAGCCGAATGCAGGCTCGGACGTCTCCGGAATCGAGACGACGGCCGTCCGCGTGGGAGACGACTACGTCATCAACGGCTCCAAGATGTTCATCACGAACGCGGGACATGCGGCCTGGATCGTGGTCTTCGCCTCGACCGACAAGAGCCAGGGCCACAAGGGCCTCTCGGCGTTCGTCGTTCCGACCGACCTCGAGGGCGTGACGGTCGAGAAGCACCTGGACAAGATGGGTCAGCGTGCGACGGACACCTCGGCGATCGCTTTCCAGGACGTGAGGGTGCCCGCGGAGAATCTGCTCGGCGAGGAGGGGGAGGGCTTCAAGATCGCGATGCGTACGCTCGACCACACGCGGCCGGGAACAGCCGCGGGGGCGGTCGGCGTCGCTCGTGCCGCCTACGAGTACGCAGTCGAGTACTCACGGACGCGCGTCCAGTTCGGCCAGCCGATCGCGATGAACCAGGGGGTCAACTTCCTGATCGCGGACATGGCGGCTGAGATCGAGGCTGCGCGCCTGCTCACCTGGCAGGCGGCTTGGCTCTTCGACCAGGGTCGCCGGGCGACGCTGCACTCGTCGTTCGCGAAGCGCTTCGCGTCGGACACGGCGATGAAGGTCACGACCGACGCCGTCCAGATTTTCGGCGGCTACGGCTACATGAAGGAGTACCCGGTCGAGAAGCTGATGCGCGACGCGAAGCTCTTCCAGATCTACGAGGGCACCTCGCAGATCCAGCGGCTCGTGATCGCTCGGGAAATATTTTTCCCTCGCGATTGAGCCGATGAAAGTCTGGCGACTTTCATCGGCGGGTTACTAGCGGCCGGCGTGGGTGAGCAGACGCGGGCGAAGCCCGCATTCCGCGGCGATCTCAACGTTCTTCAACCGGCGGTTCGATCGGCTTGCGCGCAATGAGGATGACCCCGACCAATCCGACTATGCCCAACGGGACGATCCAGGTCCACGTCCGCGCTGCGGCGCCCGCTTCGGTCACCGTGAAGAGGTCCCAGGTGTAGTGCCCGCCTTCCTCGGCCCCGTCATAGATCGCAACCGGATAGGTGCCGGGCTCAACGTCCGGCACTACGAATCGAACATCCTCTTGGGCTCGGGGGAGATCGACCAACACCACGATTCGAGCCAGGGGTACGTAGCCAGTCTCGGCGTCATAGACCACGTTCTCGTTCCATACCGCCCTATACGCCCACGTCCCGTTGATCGTGACCTGAGTTCCGCGCTGGCCGCTTCTCGGTTCTAGACAACCTGTCTGCGTGGTGCTGACCCGGCAAGGGCCGTGGGCGTGAGCAGTCGGGGCGGTTAGCAGAGTGACGGTCAGAACAAGCGTGACGAGGGCGAAAAGTGCCGGCGCGCTTTCACTTACGACATGAACCCCTTGAGAGGTCCCGTCACTAGGATCTCCGTGATGGGCGGCGTTGTAACCGCGGTCAGCCGCAGCGCGACGCACACGATGGGCAAGGGCAACGAGAAGCGCGTCACGCTGCTGGCAGGGCTCGGCGTCGACGGCGACGCGCACGTGGGCGAGACGGTCAAGCACCGGTCTCGCGTGCGACGCGACCCGTCACAGCCGAACCTGCGCCAGGTGCACCTGATGCACTCCGAGCTCCACGACGAGTTGCGGGCCACCGGGTTCGAGGTCGAGCCGGGGCAGATGGGCGAGAACGTCACCACGCGCGGCCTCGATCTCCTCAGCCTGCCGACCGGCACCCGGCTGCAGCTCGGCACCTCCGCGCTGGTCGAGGTCACCGGCCTTCGCAACCCCTGCACGCAGCTCGACGGGATCCACGAAGGCCTGATGGCAGCGACTCTCGACCGGGACGAGCGCGGCGAGCTGGTGCGGAGGGCCGGCGTGATGGGAGTCGTCCTCGCAGGCGGCGAGGTGCGACCCGGCGATTCGATCCGCGTCGAGCTTCCGGAGGAGCCGCACGAACGGCTCGAACCGGTCTGAGCTTCACCAAATCCATACGAAGACCGGCCTGAACCGCGGGTAAGATTCGCGCCTTGCCCGTCGGCGTCTATAAGCCTGTGCGCACCCACCGGCGCAAGCGCACGCGAGTGCGTCTGCTCTGGCAATGGGGGCTGCTCGTCGCCGCGCTCCTGGTTCTGAGCAGCGCCGTCCTCGGCATCGCGTTCGCCGGCTCCCCGGAAACCCTGCCGGCGGGGGCCCAAATCTCTGGGGTCAGCGTCGCCGGGATGACCCCTGGTGACGCGCGCGCGATGCTTGAACGACGCTCCGCCAAGCTCGACCGTGTGCCCGTCACCTTCGTCTCGGGCGGCAAGGAATGGGAGGTCAAGCCCACCTCGCTCCTCGTCGAGACCGACTGGGCCGCGGCCGTCGAAGCGGCGCGACAGCAAGGGGAGGGCTTCGGGCCGGTGCGCGGCATTCGCAGGCTCGGCGTTCGGGTGTTCGGGAGCGACATCGTTCCGCGCACCCATGTCTCCGAGGAGGCGCTCGAGTACACGATCAAGCGTTTGGCGAGGCAGCTCGACCGCCCGCGAGCCGAGCCCGAGCTACGGCTGCGCGGGCTGGAACCAGTGGTCAGGCCAGGCAGGATCGGCCGGATCCTCGATCGCGAGGCCGCGGAGGACGTCATCGTCCGCGCGCTAGCGGGATTCGCCAGGCAACCGGTGCAGATTCCGGTCCGCGTCGATCGGCCCCAGCTGACGGTCCAGGAGCTCGCCCAGCCTCAGGCCCGGGTCAGGACGATCCTCTCGGCGCCTGTCGATCTCGCCTACGGCCCCGGCGGCTGGAGGCTTCATCGCTGGCGCCTGGCCCAGATGCTCGAGCTCCCGCAGGACGGCTCGGCGGCGATTCGGATCGCGGGGCCCGCCGCGACGAAGTTCTTCGCCGCCATCCAAAAGACCGTCGATCAGCCGGCCAAGGACGCGACCTTCGCGATCCTGCGCGGCAACCGCGTGCGGGTCGTCCCGTCACGGCCGGGGTCGGTGCTCGACGGCGCGCCGACGGCGAGAGCGATCCTCGCAGCGTCGCTGCGCCCGGCGAATCGCGTCGCAGGGGTCAGCGTGCGCACGGAGGCGCCGGAAGTGACGACGACAGAGGCGAAGGGCATGGGCATCACTGGTCTCGTCGGGGCTTACGAGACGATCTATGGCGGCGAGCCGAACCGCCTCCATAACGTCCGCCTGGTCGCGCGCTTGATCGACGGCAAGCTGATCGCCCCCGGCTCCACCTTCTCGTTCAACGACACAACCGGCGAGCGCTCTGAGGACAAGGGATTCCTGGAGGCCCCCGTGATCATCAACGGCGAGTTGCAGACCGGTCTCGGCGGCGGTGTTTGCCAGGTCTCGACCACGGTCTTCAACGCCGCATACGAAGCCGGGCTGCCGATCGCCTCGCGCACCAACCACGCCCTCTACATCAGCCACTACCCGCTCGCGCGCGATGCGACGGTCAACTACCCGGACACCGACCTCAAATTCAAGAACGACACTGCTCACTGGCTGCTCGTCAAGACCTTCGTCGGCTCCTCGTCGCTGACCGTGGCGCTCTACGGTGCTCCGCAGAACCGCAGGGTCGAGAGCGAGGTCTCGCCGCTCGTCGTCACGGGCCCGGTCCCAGTCAAGGAGATCACCGACCCGAGCATCTACGTGGGCTCTCGTGTCACGATGGAGTCGGGCTCACCGGCGCGCTCGACGAGCGTGCGACGGAAGGTCTACAACTCGGGCGGCGAGCTCCTGTACAACGACTCCTGGTCCTCCTGGTACCGCGGGGAGGCTCAGGTCGTCCACGTTGGCACGAAGCCTCGCCCCGCGCCGCCGACGCCGAAGCCCGAGGTCAAGAAGCCGAAGCCTCCGCCCCCTCCGCCGGCCGAGCCGCCGCCTCCACCCCCGCCGCCGTTCTAGTCGGACTCGGCTTGAGTGATGGCCTCGGCGAGCCAGGTCGGCACTCGCGTGGGGCGGTGGTCTCCGACGGAGACGCAGGCGTGCGTCGTCCAGCCGACGGCGACGGTCTCGCCGTCGTCGCGCTCGACCTCGTAGTCGAATCGGAAGCGAGCCCCGCGCAGGTCACCGCAACGAGCGTGGATCTTGAGGTGGTCGTCGAAGCGAGCCGCCGAGCGATAACGCGCGTACGCCTCGAGCGTGAGAGCGTCGACCCCCTCGTCGCGCAGCCCCTTGTAGCCGCCTCTGAAACGCCTGAGGTATTCGATGCGCGTGACCTCGAACCAGACGAGATACGAAGCGTGATGCGCCACGCCCTGCGCGTCGGTCTCCGCGAAGCGGACGACGACGTCATTCGAGAAGGTGAAGCTCACGCGCCTACAATGCTCGCATGGCGCGGCCCCGCCGGCGCACCGGCGTCGCCGCACGCACGCGGTCAGGCAGCCGCGCGGCGAACCAGGCGCTCGTCGAGCACCCGCTGACAGGACTTGCACACCTTCTGCTCGATCTCGAAGGGCACTCCGGATCGTTGTCGCAGAAGGTGGGTGACGACCGCGCTGTGGCGATGTCCTGGCGTCTTGGGAATCTTGCTCGTCATCGTCCTCTCGGTGTAGTTCGCGTTTCCTCTCAGAGTAGTTCGGGTCTCGGAGGGCAGCATCGCCCGCTGGGTGACGTCGCCTCCTCGTTAGTAAGGGACGAAAGGAGGAGTTGGTTGTTAGGGGCGCAAGGATTAGCGCGCACGCTGCCGCGGTATGTTCCGTACGACCAAGGAGGCTCGGAATCACATGGCACAGAAGAAACCGGATCTACTCAGCAGGCTTGCCGATCGGGGGGAACAGATGGTTGGACGGATCACGGATCTGCCGGGCGCGAAACAGCTCGTTGACCGTGTGGCCACGCTGGCCAAAGGGCTCGACGACGTCCAGAGGAAGGTGCGTAGCCTCGACCCGCTCGAGAAGCGCGTAACGCAGATCGAGAAGCGGCTCGCGAAGCTCGAGGGCAAGGGCTCGCCCTCGACGCGTAAGACCGCACCACGCCCACGGCCGTCCTCGGCGAAGAGCTCGCCGGGCACGAAGTCGACGTCGTCGTCGGCCAAGCGATCGACCTCGAGCAGCGAGCGCTCGACTAGCCGGCCGACGCGGCGCCGCAGCTCGTAGTCACCCGGGCACGCGAACACGCAACGCGCGCGGGACGAGCTCGAAGCGGACGGGCGTCGTCCCGGGCTGCTCGCCGTCGAGCTCGACCGGTAGCGGCTCGGGCGAATCGATCAGAACGTCGCGCCCGCGCAGGAGCTCCGCCTTGGGATGGGGGAGATGCGTGCCGCGGTAGATCTTCGGCAGCGTGGCCACGAGGTCGCGCTTGGTCAGGTCGCCGATCAGGAGCACGTCGAAGAGGCCGTCGTCGGGCTCGGCCTCGGGGCAGATCTTCATGCCCCCGCCGAGGTAGCGCCCGTTGGCGACGATGACGTCGAACATCGCGCCGCTCTTCTCGTCGCCGTCGACGGTGACTTTGACTTGTGCGTTCCGCCAGCGGGCGAACACGGCCAGCGTGCTCCAGGCGTAGGAGATCGTGCCGCCGAGGGCCTTGCCGCTCTCGTTGACGCGCTTCGCGACGGCGCCGCTCATTCCGGCGCTCCCGATATTCGCGAACCAAATGCTGCCCTCGCGGCCGGCCCAGGTGCGGAGGGTCGCCCGGCCGAGGTCGATCTCCCGAGTGGCGCCGTCGTGCGCGGTCGCCAGCGCCTCTTCGATGCGATGGGAGATTCCGAACGTACGCACGAAGTCGCCTCCGGTGCCGCGGTGGATGACGGCCAGCTCCACGTCGGGAGCGTTCGCCAGCCCGTTGACCACCTCGTTCACCGTGCCGTCGCCGCCGACCGCGACGAGGAGCTTGGCGCCGCCCTCTGTCGCTTCCCGGGCCAGATCCGTGAGCTGTCCCGGCCTCTCCGACAGGTACGTGTCTCCCCGCAGGCCCCGGGTCGCCGCCAACCGCGCGATCTCGGGCCAGCGCTTGCCCGTGCCCCCGTTGTCCGAGGCCGGGTTGACGAGGAAGACGGTGTCGGAGCTAATGCTTTTTGCCGGCGGTCACGGTTCTCAGCGCGACTCGTGTCATGCGATCGACCGCCGCCTTCAGGTCGTCGTCGGAGATGCGCTTGAACTCGCCGCCGACGATGATGTCGCTGACGGTCAGCAGGCACCCGGCCTGCACCTTGCGGAGGGCGCCGATCGTGAAGAGGACCGCTGCCTCCATCTCCACGCCGAGTACGCCGCGGGAGGACCAGCGGGCGTGGCGCCCGTCGTCCGGGTCGTAGAACGTGTCCGAGGTGGCGATTGCGCCGACACGCATCGGCTGGTCGAGTTCCTTCGCAGCGTGCACGGCGCCGTGAATGAGCTCCCAGTCCGCCGTCGGGCAATGTGGCTCGTGGTTCGTGTAGTGGCGAGCCGTCCCGTCCGCGGGAACGGCCGTCAGCGCGACGATCAGGTCGCCGAGCTCGAGGTCGGTTTGCAGACCGCCGCACGTGCCGACGCGGAGGAACCTCTTGACGCCGAGCTGGATGAGCTCCTCCATGACGATCGCCGCCGTTGGGCACCCCATTCCGGTCGCCTGCACCGAGATCGGCTTGCCTTCGAACTCGCCCGTGAAGCCCCAGAGCCCGCGCTCTTCGTTTCGCTGCACGGGATTGTCGAAGTAGGTGTCGGCGATGTACTTGGCTCGGATGGGATCGCCGGGAAGCAGGCAGGCCTCGGCATAGTCGCCGGGCTCGGCTCGAACGTGAATGGGCACCGGCGAAGCCTAAGGCACCACTTGCGGTGCCGCATCAGGATGCGCAGCCTTGTGTGTGCATCCTGGTCGGAAATGACCGCTCGACGCACGGGCCCACCACCCCAGGCGCTCTCGGGGGATCATTGAGCTGATGCTCGTCACCCCGACTCTCGACCAGGTTCTGGAGTTCTGCACGCGCGACCCGGTGGAGCGCGTGTTTCTCGAGGACGTGGCCAGGCGTGGCTTCGCGCGCTTCCGCGCCGTGGAGGAAGGTGAAGACCTCTCTGCGCTCTGTTACTTCGGCGCGAACGTGGTTCCCTCCGGGGAAGGGTGCGCCGCCTTCGCCGAGCTCACGGCCCGACCCTCGACACGCATGATCATCGGCGACGAACAGGCAGTGACCGATCTCTGGGGGCCCACCGAGGCTCTGATGCCGACGCCGCGCGAGGACCGGCCGGATCAACCCGTCTACGTGCTCGGCGAGCCGCCCGGCGGTGAGGAGACTGGGCTGCGCGCCGCCCGTGTCGACGACCTCGACCTGCTGTTGCCCGCCTGCGCGGCGACACATCGCGAGGAGCTCGGCGTCGATCCACTCGAGCGTGATCCCAGCGGTTTCCGGCGGCGCACGCTCGGCCAAATCCACGAGCGGCGGTCGTGGCTCTGGGTCGAGGACGGAATGATTCTCTTCAAGGCCGAGGCCTCAGCGTGGACGCCAAGCGCAATACAACTCCAGCAGGTCTGGGTCGACCCCGACGCGCGCAATAGGGGGCATGCCCAGCTCGGGCTGCGCCACCTCTGCCGGATCCTTCTCGAGAGCACCCCCACGGTGTGCCTGTTCGTCCGGCCGGAGAACGCCCCGGCGATCCGCGTGTACGAAGCGGTCGGCATGCGCCGCCGCAGGTCGTACCGGAGCATCCTCTTTTGATCAGGCGGCTGCTGCTGGTCGGCTTCGCGGTGTGGGTCGCGCGCTGGGCGGCGATGGAGATTGCGATGCAGATCGTGCGGCGGCGCCCGCGGCCGGAGGTCGCGCCCAAGGACTCGCCCTGGCCGCCGGGCCGCATGCCGGGGCCCTCAACTGTTGAAGGACCGTCACATCCCCGTACAGGGGTCTGACCCCATGTGGAGAGTCGGTGGCTTGGTTGCGAGGGTCGCAGGACGTTAATGGACATGGCTTCGATGAAAAACAGGGAGGCCCATTTGACTATGGCGCCTCGGGCATGGTTTCTCCGACGAGGCACACTTGGGACATGGATTCACAGCGCTTCCGTGAGCTCGTGGAGGACGATGTGCGTGAGCACGACCTGATCTCGGCGGGGGAGTCGGTAACGTGCCTCGTCTCAGGCGGAGCGGACTCGACATGTCTCTGGCACGTGCTCCGCGAGCTCGGTTACGAGGTCTCGTCGCTTCACGTCGACCACGGGCTGCGCGGTCGCGAGTCGGACGCGGATGCCGAGTACTGTCGTGACGTGCTCGGCGCCGCGGTCGTCGACGGTCGCGGCGGCAAGACGGAGGATGAGCTGCGGCGGATTCGCTACTCGTTCGCGCGCGACCGGCTCCGGGCGACGGGGCATACCGCCTCCGACCAGGTCGAGACAATCCTTTATCGGCTCGTCTCGTCGGGCGTGGTTGGTGGGATCAAGTGGGAGCGCGAGGACGGAGTCGTGCGGCCGCTGCTCGGACGCACGCGCGGGGAGACCGAGGACTACTGCCGCGCCGAGGGCCTGGCCCACCGAGTCGATTCGTCCAACCACGACACCAAGCGCGGTCTCATCCGCGCCGAAATCTTGCCGCTACTCAGGCGCCTCCATCCAGCCGCCGAGCAGAACCTCTTGCGCCTGACGCGTGAGCCCTCGCCGCTGACGGAGTTGCTCGCCTCGCCGGTCGGCTCGAAGCGGCTCGACCTCGGCGGCGGGCTCACCGCAGTCCGTGAGTACGACCAGGTGTGGCTCGAGCACACCCCGATCGCGCTCGAGGGCGAGGTTCGCTGGGGCCCATGGCGCATCTCCGCCCGCGAGCGTGGCCTTAAGGTACGAGGCTGGCGCGCCGGCGACCGGCTCGCCGGGCGAAGGAGGAAGATCCAGGACGTGTTCGTCGACGCAAAGATCCCCCGTTCCGAGCGCGAGTCGTGGCCGCTCGTCGTGCGCGGCGACGAGGTAGTCGCAGTACCGGGCATCGTCGAGGCCGAGGGGGTGCAAGCGCAGCGTGACCCAAACTGAGCTCGAATCAGCGGTCGGCGAAGTCCTGATCGACGAGCCGACGCTTCAGACGCGGATTGCCGAGCTGGGCGACGAGATCTCGAGCGACTACGCGGGCAAGGACCTGCTGCTCGTCGGCGTCCTCAAGGGCGCCGTCTTCTTCATGGCCGATCTCATGCGCTCGCTCACTGTCCCGTGCGAGGTCGACTTCATGGCCATCTCGAGCTACGGGGCCGAGACAGACTCCTCGGGAGTCGTCCGCATCCTCAAGGACCTCGACATCCCGCTCCAGGGGCGAGATGTCCTGGTCGTCGAGGACATCGTCGACTCTGGGCTGACCCTCTCGTACCTGATGCGAAACCTCCGTGCGCGCGATCCGGCCTCCCTGGAGGTCTGCGCCCTGCTGACGAAGCCAGATCGGCGTGAGATCGAGGTTCCGGTGAAGTACGTCGGCTTCGAGATCCCGAACCGTTTCGTGATCGGCTACGGCCTCGATTACGCTGAGCGCTATCGCAACCTTCGTTACGTGGGGGTCTTGAACGAGGAAATTGTCCCTTAACGAATGAACCTCTAAGGGGGTAGGTGCGAATTACCCCCGCTGCTACCCTGGGCAGGAGGCCTGCACTTGAACCGTTTTTTTCGCTCAGCACTCTTTCCCCTGATTGTGATCGTGCTGCTCGTCTACCTGGCGAGCCAGACGCTGATGGGTGGGGACAAGAACGAGAAGAAGCTGACGTATTCGGAGCTGCAGGGGCTCGTGCGCGACACCCCGGCTGACGTCAAGAAAGTCACGTTCAACCCGAACAAGCGCCAAATCACGGCAGACCTCAACGACGCGCCAACCGCGAAGGCGAACTACCCGAGCGACGAGTCGCAACTCGCGTTCGAACGCATCCTCAAGGAGAAGGGCGTCACCTACGACTCGAAGGGCAAGGGCGGCTTCTCGCTGACGTCACTGCTGATCTCGTTTCTGCCCTTCTTGCTGCTGATCGGGTTCTGGATCTTCCTGATGAATCAGATGCAGGGCGGAGGCTCGAAGGTGATGAGCTTCGGCAAGAGCCGCGCCAAGCGGATGACCCCGGACTCCCCGAAGATCGGCTTCAAGGACGTGGCCGGTGTGGAAGAGGCCGTGGAGGAGCTGCACGAGATCAAGGAGTTCCTCGAGAACCCCAAGAAGTTCCAGGCTCTCGGCGCGCGTATCCCGAAGGGCGTCCTGCTTTACGGGCCGCCGGGCACCGGTAAGACGCTCCTCGCGCGCGCGGTCGCCGGTGAGGCCGGCGTGCCGTTCTTCTCGATCTCGGGCTCGGACTTTGTCGAGATGTTCGTCGGCGTGGGCGCAAGTCGTGTCCGCGACCTCTTCGAGCAGGCCAAGCAGGCCGCCCCGTGCATCATCTTCATGGACGAGATCGACGCGGTCGGTCGTCACCGCGGCGCCGGTCTCGGCGGCGGCCACGACGAGCGCGAGCAGACTCTGAACCAGCTCCTCGTCGAGATGGACGGGTTCGAGCTGAAGGACAACATCATTTTGATCGCGGCCACGAACAGGCCCGACATCCTCGATCCGGCGCTGCTGCGCCCCGGGCGCTTCGACCGCCAGATCGTGGTCGACCGGCCCGACAGAAATGGCCGCAAGAAGATCCTCGAGGTGCATGCGAAGGGCAAGCCGCTCGCGAGTGAGATCGAGCTCGACACGCTCGCCGCGGGAACCCCGGGCTTCACCGGCGCCGACCTCGCGAACCTCGTCAACGAAGCAGCGCTCCTCGCAGCGCGCCGCGGCCGCAAGACGATCGGCCAGGACGAGCTCGAGGAAGGGATCATGCGCGTGATCGCCGGTCCCGAGAAGAAGACGCGGCTGTTCTCAGAAAACGAGCGAAAGATCACCGCGTACCACGAGATGGGCCATGCCTTGGTCGGCCACTACCTCGACCAGGATGCCGAGGTGCACAAGATCTCGATCATCAGCCGCGGCCAGGCGCTCGGCTACACGATCACTCTTCCACGAGAGGACCGCTACCTGACCACGAAGTCGTCGCTCATGGACCAGCTTGCGATGACGCTCGGCGGTCGCGCCGCGGAGGAGCTCGTCTTCAACGAGGTGACGACCGGCGCCGCGAACGACCTCGAAAAGGTCACGCACACCGCAAAGCAGATGATCATGCGTTTCGGGATGAGCGAGAAGCTGGGGCCCCGGGTGCTCGGGCGCAACCAGGACATGCCGTTCCTCGGCCGCGAGATGGGCTCCGAGCCGGACTACTCCGAGGAGATGGCGCGTGACATCGACAGCGAGATTCACCTCGTGATCGACGACGGCCACAGGCGGGCCCGCAACGTGCTCGAGGAGCACATCGAGGAGTTGCACAAGCTGTCGGGGATCCTCATCGAGCGCGAGACGATCGACAAGGATCAGTTCCAGCGACTGCTGGCAGGCGAGGACGAGGACGCCGTGTTCCCCGCGGAGGAGGAGCAGGCCGCGCTAGAGGAGAAGGACAAGGCGGGCGAGAAGCGCAAGCGGCTGCCGCGGCCGAAGCCGTTCCCGCTCCCGGGCCAGGCGATGCAGCCACCGCCGCCCGAAGGCGCGCAGCCGTAGGTCCCCGCCCACGGGGCGGGGACGCGCAGAAAGTGCTTTGCGCTTTCTGCGACGAAGAGCACGCCTCGGTTGCGTTCTGCTGCAACGACGCGCCTGTGGTTGAGGCATAACCTCTGGGAAAGTGAGCCATCTACCGCTTGAGGATCGTTTTCCGCGCCCTTCCGTGATGGGCGTCGTCAATGTGACCCCGGACTCGTTCTCGGACGGCGGCGTCAACCTCGACCCTGGGACCGCAGTCGCCTCGGCACGGCGGATGATCGAGGAAGGGGCGGCGATCGTGGACATCGGGGGCGAGTCCACGCGGCCCGGCGCGGAGCCGGTCTCGCTGGACGACGAGCTGCGACGACTCGTCCCTGTGCTCGAGGCGCTGAAGGGGAAAGTGGCCGTCTCGATCGACACGGCCAAGGCCGAGGTCGCACGGCGAGCCCTGACGCTCGGGGCCGAGCTGGTGAACGATGTGACAGCCCTGCGGGGCGACCACGAGCTAGCCGGCGTGGTCGCCGAGTCCGGCGCCTACCTGTGCCTGATGCACATGCTCGGCGAGCCGAGGACGATGCAGGACGAGCCCCGCTATGACGACGTCGTGTCCGAGGTCGCCCGTTTTCTCGAGGAGCGCCTCCGATTCGCCGTCGATGCGGGCGTGGCCGAGGATCGAATCTGCCTCGACCCCGGCTTTGGCTTCGGCAAAACCGTCGAGCACAACTTCGAGCTCCTGCGCCGACTCCATGAGGTCGTCGCCCTCGGCCGGCCGGTGGTCGTCGGCAGCTCCCGCAAGCGGTCACTCGGTCGAATCCTCGGTGACCCCGAGGCGACGACCGGCCCGTTGTCGGCGAGTCTCGCGGCAGCCGTCATGGCGTACGACAAGGGAGCGACGATCCTTCGCGTCCACGACGTCCGCGAGACGGTCGAGGCGCTGACCGTCGCCGAGGCTGCGTCGTGATCGTCGAGCTGGACAGCCTCGAAATCTTCGGCCGGCACGGTGTCCTGGAGGAGGAGCGGCGCGATGGGCGCACGTTCTTCTACGACATCTCGCTCGAGGTCTCCGAGGCGGCGCTCTCGGACCGCCTGGAGGACGCGGTCGACTACCGCGAGGTGGCGGCCTGCGTGAAGGAGATCTCGGACGGCAGGCAGTTCCAGCTCATCGAGGCGCTCGCAGGCGCGGTCGCCGACGCGATCGCAGAGCGATTCCTCGTCGAGCGCGTGCGCGTTCGTGTCCGCAAGCCGGACCCGAAGCTCGCAGGCCTCGAGGTCGCGTACTCGGCCGCTATCGCCGAGCGCGCACGGCCCTGATCGGCGCAGTCGAGACCGTGAGCTTGTAGCTGACCGCCCCGACGCGGCGCAGCGACGATGCCGCGCCCAGGTAGGCCTCGACGTAGTAGTACGCGCCGCGCCTGGCCGTGTTCCGGACGCGCACGATCTCCCGGCGCGTACCCGGCTTCTCCGACATCGCCTTCAAGTCGCGCCGGCGCGGGCCGCCACCCTCGAAAACAGTCACGGTTTGCGGTCCCCAGACCGCGAGGTCAATGTCTGCGGTCGGCGAGATCGTGATCGCCGTCACTCGGCGGCCCGCGACCCACACTCGGTAGACGTCGCGCTGGTCCTCGCCGAAGTCGAGGCGAGCGCGCAGCGTCGCCCGCAGTCGTCGGGCCGAGTTCAGGGGCGGGTCGCCCTGGCGGAAGAGCCGTTTTGGCTTGATGTGGTCGACGTCGTCGTTCGGCTCATTCGGGTCGGTAGGGAGGGGCGCGGTCGTGAGCGCCCGAGGAATGTCGAGCCGTCCGAAGCCCGTATAGGGATCGAAGCCAGGGGTCTCGATGTCCTGGCTGCTCGAGCGCATGAGATCGAAGAGCTGCGTGACCTCGAGCGTGGGTCGCGCCGTCCAGACCCACGCGGCGGCGCCGGCTGTCAGCGGGGTTGCGAAGCTCGTCCCGCTGTCCGACGAGTAGCCCGAGGGCGGCACCGCCACCGGAATCGCCTGCCCGGGCGCGGCGAGATCGACATACGGCGACCCGCTCGAGAAGGAGGCGGGGCGACCGTTCTGGTCGATGGCCCCGACGGTGAGGACGTGCGGAAAACTGGCCGGGAACTCGAGCGGGCTGCGGTGGGAACGATCGTTGCCCGAGGCGGCCACGATGAGCGAGCCCGAGCCGAACGCAACGTTCACGATCGCTTCGAGGAGCGGATCGCGGAAGTTCGAACCGAGGCTGAGGTTGATGACACCGGTTCCACGGCGGAGGGCCGTGTCGATCCCCGCGACGACGCCCGAAACCGAGATGCCCGGCCCGGTGGGGGTCGCGTCCCAGATCTGCAGCGCCGCCTGAGGGTAGACGCCGACGAGGCCCTGGCCGTTTGGCGGAGCGGCGATCGTGGAAGCCACCGCTGTCCCGTGATCCTCGGCCTGCCCAACGATCGACTGGCCATTCAGAGCGGTCGTCGAAGGCCGTCCCGCGAACTCCGGGTGGTTCAGGTCGACTCCCGTGTCGACGACGGTCACCGGTTTGCCGGGCCCGGGGGGCTCGACCGTGCCCGCGCCGATCGAATTGATCCACCACTGGCTCGGCACGAGTGGGTCCCCAGAGCTGAAGTGTGTGGTGGTCGGGATGAAGCGGTCCGCCTGGACGACATCCGCGAGCGGGGCCACGCGCACTGCGGATCGGCTCCCCACGCGCCAGATAGGCAGGCTGCGCGCGATGCGAACGCCACCGGCCCGGCGCAGCTCGGCCGCGGCTCGCGCGTCGTAGGCGAGGACCAGCGCGTGCGGATGAGCGAGTAGCTCTTCGCGCTCGGGGGAGCTCAGCGTCGCGGGCGCGGCAGTGCCCGACCACACGAGCGCACCCGCCAGCCCAGCGATGAGGGTGGCCCCAAAAGCGCTCAACCAAGACAACATAGCCACAGCATGCCCACCAGTTATGTGGGGATCGGTTCCAATCTCGGCGAACGCGACGCGACGATCCGCGACGCGCTGGCGCTGCTCGCCGCCGATCCCGACCTCGAGGTCGAGGCGATTTCCGCGATTCGCGAGACCGAGCCCGTCGGCATGGTCGACCAGCCGCGGTTCCTCAATGCAGCCATCAGGCTGACGACCGAGCTCGCTCCCCGTCAGCTCCTCGAGCGCCTGCTGGCGGTTGAGCAGCAGCTCGGACGCGTCCGGAGAGGCGAGCGCTACGGCCCGCGGACGATCGACCTGGACCTCCTGCTCTACGGGGACGAGATCGTGGACGAGCCGGGTCTTTGCCTCCCGCACCCGCGGCTCGCCGAGCGCCGCTTCGTGCTCGAGCCGCTCGCGGAGCTCGATCCCGGCCTCGTCGTCCCCGGTCTGGGGCCGGTTCAGGGATTGCTCGCAGGGCTACAATGAACACGTGGCCCTCCCGGCAACATCTGGTGGCGCCCGGCTCGCTATCACGTTGCGCCAGGCCGCGTCCTCAGTCGCGCTTGGGCCGGTCAGCCCGAGCGCTCCCTGCATCCTTGCCTGGCTTGGTGCTAGCGGCCCGGGCAGCCATCAATGTCACCGGAAGGGCCACTGATGTCGCACATCGACGAGCTCGACGAATTCGAGGCTGAGCTCGAGCTCCGGCTCAAGCGCGAGTACTCCGACGTCTTCGGCCTCTTCCGGTTCTGCGTGCTCACCCAGGACGCGACCTATCTCTGCAACAAGCTCGACCTGAGCTACGCGCCTCAGCCGAGCTACCCCTTCTACCACCTGAAAATGGAGGACGTCTGGGTCTGGGACAAGAACCGTCCCACCAGGATCGTGCCCAAGGCGGAGATCTACACCTCGAGCGACGTCACGGTGGAAGAGCTGACTCGCGAGGGTGAAGAGCCGAAGCTGACCGCCGAGGCGCTCGCCGAGCGAATCGGCGAGTCGCTCCGTACGGACGACGACATCTAGTCGCGCAGACAGCACATGCTGTTAGCGGTCGACGCCGGCAACACGCAGACGGTCTTCGGGCTCTACGCCGGCGATCGGCTCGTCGAGCAGTGGCGGGTGGCGACCGAGCCGACGCGCACGGGTGACGAACTGGGCACCCTGATCGGAGACCTGGTGGACCTGGACACTGTGGACGGCGTCTGCCTGTCCTCGACCGTGCCCCCGCTGATCCGCGAGTACGAGCACTTCGCGACGCGCTGGGCGCAGGCACCGCTACTCGTCGTCGGGCCGGGCGTGCGAACCGGGATTCCGATGCGCCACGAGGCTCCGCACGAGGTGGGCCCGGACCGCATCGTCAACTCGGTCGCGGCCAAGGAGCGTTACGGCGCGCCCTGCATCGTGGTCGACTTCGGCACGTCGACGAACTTCGACGTCGTCTCGGCCGAGGGAGAGTACGTGGGAGGCGTGCTCGCGCCGGGCATCGAGATCTCGATGGAGGCGCTCTTCGCGCGGGCGGCCCGGCTGACGAAGGTCGACTTCGTGGAGCCGCCGGCGGTGATCGGGAAGACTACGGCTCAGGCGCTCCAATCCGGGCTCGTCTACGGCTTCGCCGGCCAGGTGGACGGAATCGTGGAGCGAATCCGTGGCGAGCTCGGCGCAGAGGCGCGAGCCATCGCGACCGGCGGCCTCGCCGATCTCATCGCACCACACGCACGAACTATCGAGAAGGTCGATGCGAACCTCACGCTGGAAGGTTTGCGCATGGTGTGGCAACGGAATAACGCGCAGACCTAAGGGCAATTCACAACCAGAGAAGGGGGTCCGTCGATGGTTCTTGCCGACGTCGACATCTCACAGAGCATCCAGCGGATGCTCACGGAGTTCTTCGCGTTCATACCAGAGTTTCTGGCCGCGATCGCGATTCTGATCATCGGGTATTTCGTCGCCAAGGTGATCGGCAACGTGGTCGCGCGCGTCCTCCGCCGAGCGGGCCTGGACAGAACAGCAACCAGTGGTCAGAGCGGCACCTGGATCCAGAAGGTGACCTCGAGCCCCTCGCAGCTCGTCGGGAAGCTGGCCTTCTGGGCGCTCTTCCTGGGTGTCATCTC
>JACCXX010000016.1 GCA_013696805.1 Actinomycetota bacterium | reverse complement strand
GTGCGGCGCGAGCCCGGCGATGTTCTCGCCCTCGAACAGGATCTCGCCGGAGTCGGGCTCGTAGATCCCGGTCACGAGGTTGAAGACCGTCGTCTTGCCGGCGCCGTTCGGCCCGATCAGCGACACGATCTCGCCCTCGTTCACGTGCAAGTCGAGGTGGTCGACGCAACGCAGGCCGCCGAACGACTTCGTCAGGCCGTTGAGCTCGAAGAGCGGTTTCTTCGCGCTCATACGATCTCCACCCGCGGCGTCCCGAGCAGACCCTGAGGCCGGACGGTCATCAGCGCAATCAGCAGCGAGCCGAAGAGGATCCACCGCGCGACCTGCGGCTGCTCGACGAACGAGTTCTCCCAGACCACCGCGGCCAGGTAGACGATCGGGACGAGCGCAGCCGTGCGCCACCAGCCGCGCAGCCGCGTCAGCACGAGGATGGCGACGACGAGCGCGACGTACGCGAAGTTGCCGAAGTTCCCGTGCCCCTGCGGGATGACGACCCAGTTCTGGACGACATCGGCCAGGCGGCCGCCCTCCGTGACGTTGCCGCCCGACCAGGACGGGGCGATCGCCTCGACGATCAGCTGCGTGACGAAGCCGAACACGATCACCGCGCCGACCAGCGCGGCCCCTAGCCACCGCGGCCGCACCGCCAGCACGAGGAGCAGCACGAGCACCGCGAAGAAGAGCACGCGCGCGTTCGACTGCGGGTTCTCCGGCGCGAGGAACTGGAACGAGATGTTGATCACGATCGCGCCGAGCACGACGCCGGTCAGCGATCCGATCCCGCCGAGGATGACGATCGCGTAGATCGTGATCAGGATCGGCAGGCCGAAGTTGCCGGGCGAGACCGCCGTCAGCACGGATGCGAAGACGCAGCCGGCGAGGCCCGCAATCGAGGCGCCGATCGCGAAGGCCATCAGCTTCAGCCGGTTGACCGGGATCCCCATCGCCTGCGCCGCGAGCGGGTCCTCACGCAGAGCGCGCCAGGCGCGGCCGGTGCGCGACTCGCTCAGGAAGTGCAAAGCCACGAGCACGACGCAGACCGCGCCGAGCAGGAAGAGGTACTGCTGCCCCCGCGTTGTCAGCTCGTATCCGACGAAGCGGAGCGGATCGATGTCGGCCACGCCGTTCGGACCGCCTGTCAGCCCTTGCCCGCGCACGGTCGGGTTCGCCGCGTTGACAAAAACGACGAAGGCCTGCCCGAAGAACAGGGTCACGATCGCCAGGTAGTCGCCTAGCAGCCGTCTCGAGGTGATGCCGAGGACGAGCCCGACGGCCGCGGTGCCGAGCATCACGAGCGGGATCGACGCGAACGCCGACCAGTGCAGCCCGTAGTGGTCGGACGAGAGGATCCCGTACGAGTACGCCCCGATCCCGAAGAACGCGACGTAGCCGAGGTCGAGCAACCCTGCGTAGCCGACGACGACGTTCAGACCGAGGCCGAGGAGGATGTAGAGGAGCGTGAAGATCCCGTAGGCGAACAGGTCGCCGCGATCCATCCAGAAGGGCAGAGCCGCCGCCAGAAGCGCAAAGACCGCGAGCCGCGCCCAGGCCGGCACGTAGGCCAGCCACCTGCCGAGCAGCCCGGCGAGCCCCTTGCGCTCCTCGACGCGCTCCTCGTGCTGTGCGACCCAGTCGTCGACGCCTACGCGTGGCTCCGTCATCAGACCTTCTTCAGCTCCCTGGTTCCGAGCAGCCCCTGCGGCCGCACGAGCAAGACGAAGATGAGGATGCTGAACACGACGAGCTCGGCCCAGCGGCCGCCGAAGTACCCGCTCGCATAGGCCTCGGTCAGCCCGACGAGCAGTCCACCGAGCATGGCGCCGGGGATCGAGCCGATCCCGCCGACCACCGCAGCGGTGAAGCCCTTCAGCCCGGCGAGGAAGCCCATGAAGTGAAAGACCTGGCTGAAGAGCAGGCCGAACATGACGCCTGCCGCGCCGGCAAGCATCGAGCCGACGAAGAACGTGAACCCGATCACGCGGTCGGTGTCGATGCCCATCATCGTCGCGCCCTCGCGGTCGAAGGCCGTCGCGCGCATCGCCTTGCCGACCCGGGTCCTGGCGACGAGCAGCGTCAACGCGACGCAGAGCCCGACGGTCACGAGCAACACGATCAGCTGGATGAGCTGGACGTTGACGCCGCGGATCACGAACACGGGATCGATCAGTGGGCCGGGCTCGAACAGCTCCGGAGTGGGCGAGCCGAGCACGAACGAGTTGTAGGTGCGGAATTGCGCGCTGAAGAGCAGCAGCATCGAGTTCTGGAGGAAGAACGAGACGCCGAGCGCACTGATCAGCGGGGCCAGCCGCGGTGCCTCACGCAGGGGCCGGTAGGCGAAGCGCTCGATGACGACTCCGAGGAGCCCCGAACCGAGCATCGCCGCGAGGAACATCAGCAGTACGAGCGGCGCCAGCGCGAGATCCGGCGACAACGGGCCGCCGAGCCCCGACAGCACTCCGTAGCCGATGAACGCGCCGACCATGTAGACGTCGCCGTGCGCGAAGTTCAGCAGCTTCAGGATCCCGTAGACCATGGTGTAGCCGAGCGCGATCAGCGCATACAGGCTCCCCAGCGTCACCCCGTTGACGGTTAGCTGGATGAAGAGCTGGTCGTTGAAGGCGAGCGGGAGCTCCACAGGAGCGAAAGGTTCTCAGAACGACGTGCGGCCCATCAGGTGAATGGGCCGCACGTCGATCATGTTGGGTCGATCTAGGCGATGCGGACGTAGGAGCCGTTCGCCTGGATCTGGTAGATGCCGAAGTCGGCCGGGCGCTGCATGTCTCCCGGGCCGAGCGGGAACGTGCCCTGCTTCACGAACTTCTGCGTGAATCCGAGCAGTGACTGCGCCTTCGGGATCACCGTGTTGAAGATCGCGCGCCGCACTTCGAGGCGCGTTGCGGTGCCGTTCTTGCACGCTGTGTCGATCGCCCGTGCAACGACCTGGGTCGCCGCGTAGCTCGGGAGCCCGAACAGCTGGCTCTTGCCGCCGCCGGGGCCACGCCTGTACGCCGCGATGACCGGGTCGCGCAGGTCGATCGGGAAGAACGAGACGAGTGAGCCGGGGATCTTGAACGTGTCGGGGTCGAACAGACCGTCCGACCCGAACAGCCTGGCCGTCTTGCCCGCCGCGCGGAGCTGCTGGCCGAAGAGCTGTGCCTTCGGGGCGAGCTGCCACGGGACGTAGACGACCTGCGTGTTCGACGGAATTCGTGCGATCAGCGACGAGAAGTCCGTAGTGGTCTCCTCGTTGACCGATTCACGGTTGACGTTCACGCCGTTGTTCCTGAGGATCTGCTGGACGGTGCCCGCCAGCCCGGTGCTGTAGCTGTTCTGTGAGTCGATCACGACAACGCGTGTCGCTCGCAGGACGGACCGGATGTGAGTCGCGACCTTCGGGCCCTGCTGGTCGTCGTTCGGCACGGTGCGGAAGAAGCTCCCGCGCCGCTTGAGGTCGGTCGTCAGCGTCGTGCGTGTAGCCGAGCCGGAGACGAACCCGAGGTTGCCGCTCTTGAATGCGGCACTCGAGACCTCTACCTCCTGGCTGCCGGCCGGGCCGACCACGGCGAGGATTGCCTTGTTCGACGCGAACCGCTCAGCGACCTGAATAGCCTGCGCGGTGTCGGGCAGCTGCGTGTCGCCGAGAACGACGCGGAACTTCTTGTTCTTGTTCGCGCGGTTGTACCGCGTGACGAAGAACCTTGCCCACCGGGCCTGCTGGGACCCGATCGAGGCCGCCGGGCCGGTTACCGGTGCTG
>JACCXX010000003.1 GCA_013696805.1 Actinomycetota bacterium | reverse complement strand
CGCTTCAGGGAGAGCGAGAGGCGACGGCGATCGGCGTCGACCTCGATGATCTTCACGTTGACGACGTCGGCCTGCGAAACGACCTCGCGCGGGTTCTCGACGTGGTGTTGCGCGAGCTCGGAGATGTGCACGAGGCCCTCGACGCCCGGCAGGATTTCGACGAAGGCGCCGAACGTGACGACCTTCGTCACCTTGCCCTGGACGACATCGTCCTCGTTGTAGGCCTCGACGACCTGCTGCCACGGGTCCGACTGGGTCTGCTTGAGGCCGAGTGAGATTCGCTGGCGCTCGCGATCGATGTCGAGCACCTTTACGGTCACGTCCTGCCCGATCTCGAGCACCTCGGACGGGTGGTTCACGTGGCTCCACGAGAGCTCGGAGATATGGATGAGGCCGTCCATGCCGTCGAGGTCGACGAACGCGCCGAAATCGACGATGTTGGAGATCTGGCCTTCGACGACGTCGCCCGGTGAGAGCCGGTCGAGAATCGCCTGGCGCATCTCCTTGCGCTCGTCCTCGAGGACGGCACGGCGGGAGAGGACGACGTTGTTGCGCGAGCGGTTCAGCTCGATCACCTTGCAGCGGAGCTCCTGGCTGAGGAACTCGTCGAGATCCTGGACACGGCGGATGTCGACCAGCGAGGCGGGCAGGAAACCGCGGACGCCGAGGTCGAGGATGAGACCGCCCTTGACGACCTCGATCACCCTCCCGTTGACGGGCTCACCGCTCTCGGCGGCGCCTTCGATCGCCTTCCAGGCAAGCTCGAACCGGGCGCGCTTCTTGGAGAGGATCAGGCGGCCGTCTGCGTCCTCCTTGGTGAGGACGAGCGCATCGATCTCGTCGCCGAGCTTGACCTCGTCCTCGGGGTTGACCGAGCGGCGGATCGACAGTTCCGAGACCGGGATGACGCCTTCCGACTTGTAACCGATATCGACGAGCACTTCGTCCTTGTCCACACGGACGACCTGGCCATGGACGACCTCGCCCTCGTTGATCTCCGGGAAGGTGGCTTCGTAATTGGGGATCTGCTCGCCGTCCGGGCCCGTGGTCCAGACGTCGGCATCACTCAGAATGCCCGTGGCCGGGATCTTGTCGACAGTCTCGTTCGTCATAAAGCCGGCGGAGTATATCTGCGCGTGGTTATGCGGTTTCGGGCGCGCTAATCTGCGCTTCGCTGGTCGAATTGGCGAGAGCCGAGGCACTCGTCGACTCAGGGCGCGAATGGTCGCCTGGTGAGCCGGTGCAGATCCTCATCCGGCGCCGGGCTTACTGGAGCGAGCTCGACGACCGCGGAGAGGCAATCCATTCCAGGCCCTCACGACGCTGAAAGTCCGTAGGACTTTCAGCGTTTAGCCTCGTGCCAGTCGTCGCCGACGGCCACGTCCACTGCGAGCGGCGGGTCGAGGTCGAACGCACGGCACATCTCGTCGCGCACGAGGTCCTTGGCGGCGGAGACCTCCGCATCGGGCACCTCGAGCAGCAGCTCGTCGTGCACCTGGAGCACGAGCCGCGTCCCCCTCCCCTCCTTGCGCAGCCGGTCGTGGATGCGCACCATCGCCACCTTGATGATGTCCGCGTTGGAACCCTGCATGACGAAGTTGACTGCGAGCCGCTCGCCCAGGGAGCGCGTCTGGCGGTTCGACGCCTTCAGCTCCTGCACCGGCCGCCGCCGGCCCAGCAGGCTCGTCGCGTAACCGTCGCGCGCCGACTGCTCGATCGTCCGCCGGATGAAGTCCTGCACGTGCGGGAAGCGGGCGAGATAGGCGTCGATGTACTCCTGCGCCTGCTGGCGCGGGATCTCGAGGTTCTCGGAGAGGCCGAACGCCGAGATCCCGTAGACGATCCCGAAGTTGATCATCTTGGCGACCGAGCGCTCGCCGGTTGTCAGCTTCGCAGGATCCTTGCCGAGCACCTCCGCCGCGGTCGCCGTGTGGATGTCCTCGCCGCGCGCGAAGGCCTCGCGGAGCTTCGGTTCGCCGGAGACGTGCGCCAGGATCCTGAGCTCGATCTGCGAGTAGTCAGCCGACAGCAATTTGTGGCCGGGCTCGGCGATGAACGCAGAGCGGATCTCGCGGCCGAGCTCGGTGCGGATCGGGATCGCCTGCAGGTTCGGGTTCGTCGTCGACAAGCGACCCGTTGCTGCGACCGCCTGGTTAAAGGTCGTGTGGAGCCGTCCGTCGACCTCCGAGATCAGCGTCGGCAGCGGGCCCAGGTAGGTGTTCACGAGCTTCGAGTATTCGCGCCACTCCTCGATGACGGGGACGATCTCGTGCTCGCTGCGGATGGAGCGCAGGACTCGCGTATCGGTCGAGTAGCCCGTCTTGCCCTTGCGGCCCGGGGTGAGCTCGAGCTTCTCGAAGAGGATGCGGCCCACCTGCTGGGTCGAGCCGACCATGAACTCCTCTCCCGCGAGCTCATGGGCACGAGCTTCGAGCTCCTCGACCCGGTCGCGGAGGCGCGCCGTGATCTCGCCCATCCGGTACTCGTCGATCTTGACGCCGGCCGCTTCCATCGCGGCCAACACGGGCGAGAGCGGAAGCTCGACCCCGCGATAGAGCTGCTCCATGTCGCGCTCGCGGACGCGCTCGAGTAGGGGCTCGGCGAGCATCGAGGTCGCGGCCGCGCGGCGAACGAGCGCCTCCGTCTCCTCGTCGGTAGCCGGCTCCGGCTGGAGCTCGAGCCCGTATTCGCGGGCGAGCTCGTCGATCGGATACTCGGGCCGGGATGGCTCGATCAGGTAGGCCAGCAGCAGGGTGTCCTCGCTGGCTTCGACCCGCTGCGCCTTGGCATCGTGCACCACGAACCGACCTTCGACCCGGTCCGGCCGCGGCGCGATCACGACGTCGTTTCCGGTGGCGACCGCGACGCGCCCCTCGTCGGTGGCAAGAGCTCCCTCCTCGGGCAACTCTCCCTCGCGCCAGGGCACAGCGCTCTGCTCGAGCTTCATCGGCGCAGCCGGGACTGCGGCGTCGAGCTCGTCCACCCGCCCCAGCAGGTTCCGGAACTCGAAGCGCCTGAACATCTCCTTGAGCTGTGAGCGGTCGGGCGGAGCGAGCACGAGCTGAGTCGGATCGCAGTCGAGCTCGAGATTGCGACGCATCGTCGCCAGCTCCTTGGACTGCCGGGCCTGGTCGGCGTGCTCGGTCACGTTCTTCCGGCGGGCCGGCGTGAGCTCGTCGGCGTGCTCGATCACCTCCTCGAGCGAGCCGTACTGCACGATCAGCTGCCCTGCGGTCTTGTCGCCGATTCCCGGAATCCCGGGGATGTTGTCGGAGGTGTCGCCCTTCAAGCCGATGAAGTCCGGGATCTGATCGGGCCGGATGCCGTAGCGGGCCTCGATGCGCTCGGGCGTGTAGACGTGGACATCGGAGACCCCACGCGGGGTCATCATCAGCGTCACGTTGTCGGAGACGAGCTGGAAGGCGTCTCGATCCGTCGAGACGACGGTGGTCTTGACGTTGGCCTCGTCGGCCTGAGTCGCCAGGGTGGCGATGACGTCGTCGGCCTCCCAGCCTTCGAACTCCAGGTTCCGGTAGCCGAAGGCCTCGACGATGGGGCGGAAGTACGGGAACTGCTCCCGCAGGAGGTCGGGCATCGGCTTGCGCTCGGACTTGTAGTCCTCGGAGATCGCCGCGCGATGGACGGCGCGCGTGTCCCAGGCGACCGCGACGCCCTTCGGCTTGTAGTCCGCGAGCAGCTTGAAGAGCATGTTTGTGAAGCCCAGCAGCGCATTCGTGGAGAAGCCGTCGCTCGTCGCAAGCTCCTCGGGGAGCGCGAAGAATGCGCGATACGCGAGGTTGTTGCCGTCGACGAGGAAGAGCTCGGAGTCGCGCGCGGGTGCGTCATCGACCTGTAGCTCCGCGCCGGTCAGGGTCTTCGGCATTACTTCGGAGGCTATCGTCCTGCGACGATGCCGAAGCTCGACATTCAGCCCTTCGCGGACGAGCACCTGGACGCCGCGGCGACCCTGCTCGCCGAGCGCCATCGCGCCCACCGCGAGGCTGAGCCGCTCTTGCCCAACGTCACGGATTTCCGGGCTCACGTCGAGGGCGCGTGGCAGGCAGAGGACGCCTCCGGCTGGTTCGCGTCGACTGCGGGCGAGCCGGCCGGCTACCTGATCGGATCGCCACGCGGCGACGACTGGGGCGAGGGCAACGTCTGGGTCGAGCTCGCCGGCCACGCTGTCCGAGAAGCGGAGGTCGTCCGCGATCTCTACCGGGCGGCTGCGGAAGCCTGGGTCGGTCAGGGCTTGGAGCGGCACTACGCAATCGCGCCGGCCACCGATCGGGCTCTCGTCGACGCCTGGTTCCGGCTCTCATTCGGCGCCCAGCACGCGCAGGCGATCCAGGAGGTGCCGGAAGCAGCTGACGCTGTCCCGGGGCTAACGGTTCGGCGTGCTACCCCTGAGGACGCCGAGACGGCTGCCCGGATCGACCTGATCCTGCCCCAGTACCAGGCGCGCTCTCCCGTCTTCGGCGACGTCCGGCCGCCGACCATGGAAGAGCTCGTCGCCGATTACGCCGACAGCCTCGGAAAAGACGAGGAGGGGATCCTGCTGGTCGAGCAAGAGGGTCGGCCGGTCGGATTGCTGTGCGTTGCGCCGGTCGAGCTCTCGGGCGTGCACACGGGCCTGTCCCGTCCCGAGAGAGCCGCGATCCTCGGCTTGGCCGCGACGCTTCCGGAGGTTCGCGGGACCGGCGCGGGGCTCGCGCTGACGAACGCGTGCTTCGATTGGGCGCGGGAGCATGGCTACGCGACGATCGTCGTCGACTGGCGGGAGACGAACCTGCTCTCGTCCCGGTTCTGGCCGGCCCGCGGGTTCCGCCGGACCTTCCTGCGGCTGTACCGATCGATCCCGTGAGCGTTCGGCCGGCAGAACCGCGGGACGCCGACGCCGTCCTTGCGCTGATGGAGGATTTGACGAGACCTGGAGTCGCCGAAGACCCGGAGCCGCAGCGCGACGTCTTCCTGGCTCACCTCGAGCATGAGGACGCGCTGGTCTTCGTGGCCGAACTGGACGGGGAAATCGCAGGCGCGGTCAGCCTCTGGATCCAGCCCCGGCTGAACTGGACGACGCCGCAAGCCTGGATCCCCGACCTGTACGTCGACCCCGCCTTTCGGCGTCGCGGCGCCGCCCGCGCGCTCCTCGACGCCTGCGCCGGCGAGGCCCGTAGGCGCGGCTGCCATGTGCTCGTCCTCGAGTCAGGGCATCATCGGGACGAAGCGCACCGCCTCTACGAGTCGTACGGGTTCACCCATTACGCGCGCGCGTACGCGCTGCAGCTCGAGTAAGTGGCCAAGGTCCCGCTCCTCTCGGGCTCCAGGCTCGCGCTCGTGGATGCTGGCGAGCAGGCGGTCGTGCTCGCTCCTCCTCCCCCCGTCGACCCGATCGCCGACGTGGCGGCCGCGGTCCGTGATGCGCTTCGGTTTCCTCTTACCGGCGAGCCGCTCGAAGCGCGGGCTCCTCGCGGGGGGCGCGCGACGGTGGTCGTCGAGCCACCTGCTCTTCCGCTCCCCGGCTCGCCGTCGGATCCACGACGCGCCGCAATCGCCGCGACCATGAACGAGCTCATTCGCGCCGGAATCCCGATCGAGCGCCAGACCCTCCTTGTAGCCGGAGGGCTCGCGCGGCGCCTGGGCCAGCGAGAGCTCCAGGAGCTCGTCCCCCCCGAGTTCGCACGGCGATTTCACGGGGAGGTCAAGGTGCACGACGCCGAGGACCCCGACCTCGTCGAGCTCGGCGAGGTCGGGAACGTGCCGCTTCGCGTGCATCCCGCGCTGGTGCAAACCGACTTGATCGTCACGGTCACTGCAGCGGAGACTGTCTTGCACGGCGGCCCCGCCGCGCTCCTCGCCGCCGGAGGCTCGGAGGCGCTTCGCGCCGCCGACGCGTACTCACTCCTGGAGACGGCCGCTTCGCGCGGTTGGCGAGCCGCGGTCGAGCTGGAGCAGGCCATCGCTCGCCGTATCCCTGTGATCGGGGTCTCGCTGACGCTCAACACACCGGCCCTGACCGGCCTCCTCCAGGGCTATCCCCACGACCCGGAGGCTGTGAGACGCATCGCCCGCTTCCCCCTGAGCGGCGTTTTCGGGCGGCTTCCGGGAATCGTGCGGCGCCGCGTCCTGCGCAACCTTCCGAGCGAGCTTTCTGCCTTCGCGGTGTACTCGGGGCCACCGGCGGTCGCGCACGCAGAGGCGCTTCTGCGTGCCGTCGAAGCGCGGGCCGTCCGGCTCGAGGGCCGGCTGGACGCGATCTTCATCGGAGTCCCCCACACGACCCCTCACCTTCCTCGCGAGGCGCCGAACCCCGCGCTCGTCGCCTACCTCGCGCTAGGCCATGCGCTCCGGCTCTGGCGTGACGGGTTCCCGCTCGTCGAGGGCGGCACGGCGATCCTGCTCAACCGCTTCACGCGCCGTTTTCCGCATCCGACGCAGCAGCCGTACCGCGTGTTGTTCCAGGCGCTGGCGGGCGGAGCGCGCGACTCCGAGGAGCTGGTTGAGGCGGAACGCATCTCCTCGAACGACGCGCGGGCGATTGCGGCGTACCGCGACGGACGCGCGTGCCACCCGCTCCTGCCGTTCGCCGAGTGGGCCGCCTGCCAACCGGCGCTCGGACGCCTCGGTGCCGTGCTCATCGCCGGCTGCCGCGACTCGATGGCCGCGCGGCGCTTCGGCTTCGTGCCCACCCACGGCGTCAACGCAGCGCTCGCGATGGCGCACGGACGAGCCGGGGGGCAGTCGCGCATCGGCGTCCTGCTGTCCCCACCCTATTTTCCGCTCAGCGTGCGCTCAGACACGACCTAGGCGCGACGCGCAGGACGGTGTGCCATGCCGTCCGTCGCCCAGGCTGAACCTGCTGCAAAGCATGGAGTCGTCTGGGAGATCGACCCGGCAGTAGGCGAGGTCGTCGGGACGGTCGCCGTAGGCCGCAGCCCGAGCCCGGTCGCTGCG
>JACCXX010000002.1 GCA_013696805.1 Actinomycetota bacterium | reverse complement strand
ACCCCCAGGCGCTCCCTCATCTGGTCGTACTCCTCAGGTGTTATGTGCGTCTCGATGATCCGTGCGATCGCCACCAGTGCCTCCTCGATTGACGAGAGGACACTACTCCTCTTCACCGGCTCTGCTGCCCGGCACCAAATCGCGCCCCGTTCGGGGAACATTCCCGAACTCAATGTCATTCTCGACGTCGTGGTGGCGTCCGGTGAGCGACGCAGACTCGGGCGGCGGCGGCTGACTCCATTCCCGCATGTCGCCCCGAAGGTTGACTTGCCAGCGTTGTGTCGCCGCCGCCGTCCGAGGGGCCCGGGCGGCGCCGGAGGTAGGCGTAGAGGCCGAGCGCAAGGAGGAGGGGGGCGGCCGCAAGCCGAGCCAGGAGCTCGAGGGCCGTTACGCCTGGATCGTGCTGGTTCTGGTCGGTCCACTGGAGCCGCCCCCTCGACGGTCGACGGCATCGACCCTTTTGACAGGTTCCGGCGTGCGACCGGCTGCGGGTTGCAACCGGTCGGGTTGAATGCGAGAATGGCAACGCTATTTCCCTGTCGGCGATAGCGTTGCCGAATGTCGTTTCTCCTTCCGTGCCCTAACTGTGGCCCGCGCGACGTCGACGAATTCGCCTACGCCGGAGAGACGACGGAGCGTCCGCAAGGCACGCCGTCGCCCCGAGAGCTCGCCTCCTATATCCACTTCCGCCGGAACGCAGCGGGCGTACAGCGCGAGTGGTGGTACCACCGCTTCGGCTGTGAGCTCTGGTTTCTCGCCGAGCGCGACACGCGGACGAACGAGGTCCTGAAAACGGAGCTTCCCTCAACCGACGCTGCTGGGAGCCCCACACCGCACGAGCCTGCGACCCCCGACACGCCCGCAGTCTGATGAGGCTCCCTCCTCAGCCGCGAGAGCACTTCGATCGAGCACAAGTAGTCAGGTTCTCTTTCGAGGGTCGGCCGATCGAGGGATATGCCGGTGAGACGGTCGGATCCGCGCTCTTTGCCTCGGGGCGACGCGTGTTCTCGCGAAGCTTCAAGTACCACCGACCACGGGGACTGCTCTGCTGCGCGGGCGACTGTCCGAACTGCCTGATGACCGTCGACGGCGTGCCGAACGTCCGCGTGTGCGTTGAACCGGTGCGGGAGGGTGCAACGGTCAGAGCGCAGAACGTACTCGGCTCGCTCGACCGTGACCTGCTGAACGTCGTCGACCGAATCGGCGGGCCATTCACGCCCGTCGGCTTCTACTACCGGACGATGCTGCGACCGCGCCGGCTCTGGCCGCAGTACGAGCGCGTGTTGCGCAACCTCGCCGGTCTCGGCTGTCTTGACAAGTCCGGGCGACGCTCGGGCCGTTACGACGTCGAGCACCGGCGCGCGGACGTGCTCGTCATCGGCGGTGGCGAGGCGGGGGTCGCGGCGGCCCGGGCCGCCGCGGAAAACAGCGTCGGGAGCGTCGTCCTCGTGGACGAGCGCGCAGCGCCGCACATCGACGGTGTCGAGACGCTCGCACCGGCGCGCGCGATCGGCTTCTACGAGGGCGGCCTGGTGCCGGTCGACGCGGGCAACGTGCTCTATCGCTTTCGCGCCGGCAAGGTTGTCGTTGCAACGGGAACGGTCGAGCAGCCTCTGCTCTTCCCCGGCAACGATCTCGTCGGAGTCCTGCTGCCGCAGGCCGTGCGCCGGCTCGTCGACGACTGGGCGCTCAAGCCGGGTGACCGCGGGGTGATCGTCTCCGCCGACGGAGCAGGACTCGACGTGGTCGAGCAGCTGCGCCGCGCGGGCGTCGAGATCGTCGAAGTCGTCGACCTGCGCGAGTCATTGCCGAGCACGCTCGCCGCGAACGGAAGGCGCGGGCGGCTGGAGTCCGTCACGATCGAAGGCCGCGAGCTCGCCTGCGATCTTCTGGTCATGTCCGGCGGTCGCCAGCCGGCCTACTCGCTGCTCGCGCAGGCGGGCGCGCGCGTCGAGTACGACGCGCGGCGCGGCATCTTCGTTCCCGTCGACCTGCCCGCGAACGTGGAGGCGGCCGGGTCGGTCACTGAAACCGAACCCGCGGCCGCGCCCCCACCCCCGAGCTTCGACGGCGGCGACGCGAAGGGGCGCTGCTTCGTCTGCATCTGCGAGGACGTCACGGAGAAGGACGTCAAACGTGCGCTCGCCGAAGGCTTCGACTCGCTCGAGCTCGCCAAGCGGTACACGACCGTGACGATGGGGCCCTGCCAGGGACGCCTCTGCCACCTGCCGTCGATCCGGCTCTACGCCCGCGAGACCGGGTCGGACGAAGGTGCGATCGGGACGACCACAGCGCGTCCGCCGTGGGCGCCGGTGTCGCTCGGCCTCCTCGCGGGCCGCGGGCTCGAGCCCGCCAAGCGCACAGCGATCCACCACCGGCACGTGGAGCTCGGCGCGACGATGATGTGGACGGGCGCGTGGCGCCGGCCACATTCCTACGGCGACGCCGCCGGCGAGGCGCGGCACGTGCACGAAGCGCTGGGGCTGATCGATGTCTCGACGCTCGGAAAACTGCTCGTCGAAGGGCCGGACGCAGCCGCCTTCCTCGAGCTCCTCTACCCCAACCGCTTCGCCGACATGAAGGTCGGCCGCGTTCGCTACGGCGTGCTGGGATCGGACGCCGGCAGGATCATGGACGATGGCACGATCGGCCGGATTGCCGACGATCGCTTCTACGTGACGACGACCTCGACCGGCGCCGACACCGTGATCGAGTGGTTCGACTGGTGGAACGCTGTCTGGGGCATGGACGTCGAAGTCGTCAACCTCACGGGCGCGCTCGCCGCCGTCAACGTCGCCGGGCCACGCTCACGCGAACTGCTCGGACGGCTCACTGACGTCGACGTCTCGAACGAAGGCATCGCGTATCTCGACACGAAGGAAGCACACGTCGCGGGTGTTCCGTGCCTGATCCTGCGGATCGGCTTCGTGGGAGAGCTCGGCTACGAGCTCCACTTCGCCAGCCCATACGGCGAGTACCTTTGGGACACGCTGCTCGAGCGGGGCAAAGACCTCGGCATCCGCCCCTTCGGCCTCGAGCCACAGCGGATCCTCCGGCTGGAGAAGATGCACATAATCGTCGGCCAGGACACCGACTCCGAGTCGAACGTGCTCGAGGCCGGCATGCCGTGGATCGCAAAGCTCGACAAGGACGACTTCGTCGGAAAGTGGGCGCTCGAGCACGTGCAGGCCCGCGGCTTCCGAGAGCAGCTCGTCGGCTTCGAGATGGCGAACGGCGTCGTTCCCGCGGAGGGCGGGCAGATCGTCCTGGACGGCCGCTCGGCAGGCCGGGTGACGAGCGCGCGCATGTCGCCTCACCTCGGAAAGGCGATCGGGATGGCGTGGGTTCGACCTCAACTCGCCGTGGAGGACGCCCGGATCGAGATCAAGGTCGACGGCCGTCTCGAGGCGGCGCGGGTGCGACTGAAGCCGTTCTTCGACCCCAAGGGAGAGCGGTTACGCGCATGACCGGCCTCGATTTCGTCAGCCTCGACCGCGCCGTCGCCGGCGACGGGTTCGAGCCGCGTCTTTCGTCGCCGCTGTGCCGCGCACTCGAAGGAAGCGACCGTGTCCTAGATCTCTCCTTCCTTGGGAAGATCGAGGTGCGGGGCGACGTCGACGCGATCAACGGGGACCTCGAGGTCGTTCGGATCACGCCGCAGCGGGCGCTCGTCCTCTGTGCACCCGAAGAGGCGGCGGCCTTGCGCGACCGGCTGCCCGGGATGGTGATCGACATGACGGCCGCGCTCGCCGGCCTCGAACTGCACGGCGTGCGCACGCTTCGCCGGCTCACCGATCTCGACCTGGACGCGCTGCCCGCCGTCGGCAGGGTCGCCGACGTGCCGTGCCTCGTTTTGCGGAACGGCGATTCCTTCCGGCTCTTCTTCCCGCAGGAGTACGGCCACTCCGTTGCTGAGGTCGTGCTCGACGTGCTGAAGGGGCTCGAATGAGGGACATCTTCCGGACCCGCCGCATGTGGCGGCGGCGCGGCGAGCTCAAGCCGCGGTACGACGTGGTCGTGATCGGCGGCGGCTCGCATGGGCTCGCGACGGCTTACTACCTCGCGAAGAACCACGGGATCACGAACGTCGCCGTGCTGGAGAAGAGCTACATCGGCTCCGGCGCGGCGGGGCGCAACACGACGATCATCCGCGCGAACTACCGCACGCCGGAGGGAGCGGAGTTCTACCGGAGCAGCGTCGAGCTGTACGAGCACCTCTCGCTCGACCTCGACTTCAACCTCCTGTTTTCGCAGCAGGGCCATCTGACGCTCGCGCACTCCGACCGCGCGATGATCACAATGGCCGAGCGGGCGGAGGTGAACCAGCTGCTCGGAATCGACAGCCGGCTCGTCTACAACGACGAGACCGCGCGGCTCTGTCCAGAGCTGAACCTGTCGGACGACGTCACCTGGCCGATTCTCGGGGCGCTCTACCACCCGCCCGGCGGGATCATTCGCCACGACGCGGTCGTCTGGGGCCTTGCTCGCGGCGCCGACCGGCGCGGAGTCGAGATCCATCCGTACACGGAAGTGACAGGAATCGAGCGCTCGAACGGGCGCGTCACGGGGGTCAAGACGACGCGAGGCGAGATCGCTTGTGACACCGTGATCAGCGCCACGGCGGGCTGGTCGACGTTGATCGGCGACATGGCCGGCGTGCCGCTGCCGATCACGACGCACATCCTGCAGGCGTTCGTCACGGAACCGTTGAAGCCGTTCCTGCACGTGATCATCGTCTCGTCGCAGATGCACGTGTACATCTCGCAGACGGATCGTGGCGAGTTCCTGATCGGCGCCGAGATCGAGCCGTACACGACCTACCGAGGCACGAGCACGTTCCCGTTCCTGGAGTACTCGGCTCGTCATACGCTCGAGCTCTTCCCGCAGCTCGAGAGCGCCAAGGTCTTACGCCAGTGGACGGGCCTCTGCGACATCAGCCCGGACTACAGCCCGATCCTGGGCCTGACCGAGGTGGACGGCTTCCTCATCTCCTGCGGCTGGGGAACCTACGGGTTCAAGGCGGCTCCGATCGTCGGCACGACCCTCGCGGAGCTCGTCGCGACCGGCCGGACGCCGCAGCTGATCGCTCCTTTCACCCTCGAGCGCTTCTACACCGACACGCTCGTCTCGGAGCTCGCCGCCGCCGCGGTGTCGCACTGATGGCGTGCACCGGAACTCCTTCGAGCCTCGAGCTCGCGCAGAACGCTCGCCTACGCCCGATCGCGGAGCTCGCGGAAGAGATCGGCCTGCTTCCCGACGAGGTCGAGCTCTACGGTCGGTACAAGGCGAAGATCGACCTCTCGGTCCTCGACCGCTTGCAGGGGACGCCCGACGCGAAGCTGATCTGCGTCACCGCGCTCACGCCGACGAGGTTGGGCGAGGGAAAGACGACCACTTCGGTCTCGCTCGCCGAGGGGCTCGGAGCGATCGGGAAACGCTCCGTCCTCTGTCTGCGCGAGGCGTCGGTCGGCCCGGTGTTCGGGATCAAGGGCGGCGCGGCCGGCGGAGGCTACGCGCAAGTGTTGCCGATGGAAGAGCTCAACCTCCACTTCACCGGCGACATCCACGCGATCGGCGCTGCGAACAACCTCCTGGCCGCCCTGCTCGAGTCGCACATCCTTCACGGCAACGAACTCGGAATCGACCCCCTCTCGATCAGCTGGCGTCGCTGTGTCGACATGAACGACCGCGCCCTACGGCAAATCGTCGTCGGGGTCGGCGGCCGCGCCAACGGCTACGTGCGGGAGACAGGCTTCGACATCACGGCGGCGTCGGAGGTGATGGCGATCGTTGCTGTCGCGCGCGACCTCTTCGACCTGCGCCGGAGGCTCGGGGCGATCACCGTCGGCCACACATTCTCCGAGGAACCGGTGACGGCCGAGCAGCTGAACGCCGCGGGGGCGATGACCGTCCTACTGAAGGAGGCGCTCAAGCCGAACCTCGTGCAGACCATCGAGGGTCAGCCCACTCTCGTGCACTGCGGCCCGTTCGCGAACATCGCGCATGGCAATAACTCACTCGTCGCCGACCTGGTCGGGCGCAAGCTCGGCGAGTACCTCGTGACCGAGAGCGGATTCGGCTCCGACATGGGGATGGAGAAGTTCCTCAACATCGTCTGTCGCATCGGCGGACTGTCGCCGAGCGGCATCGTCCTCGTCGCGACCGTACGCGCGCTCAAGCATCACGGTGGAGACCCTGACGGGGGGATCGATGCGATCAAGCGTGGATCCGCAAATCTGCGCCGTCACCTCGAGATCGTTCGCGGCTTCGGCCTCAGCGCCGTCGTCGCCGTCAATCGCTTTCCGACGGACACGGAGGACGAGCTCGAGCTCGTGCGCAGCCTCGCGCTCGAGCACGGTGCGCACGCGGCCGAGCTCAACGAGGCCTTCGAGCGGGGTGGCGAGGGTGCGGCGGCGCTCGCGGAAGCCGTGGTGGACGCCACCCGCGACGCGCCGTCGTTCGACTACACGTACTCGATCGACGCACCCATCGAGGAGAAGATCCGCGCGATCGCAACCCGGGTCTACGGCGCCGACGACGTGTTCTTCCTCAAGACCGCAAGCGAGAAGATGGCGACGTTCGCGCAGGCAGGGCTCGACCGCATGCCGATCTGCATGGCGAAGACGCACCTTTCTCTGTCGCACGACGCGACCCTCCTCAACGCGCCCGAGGGCTTCACCGTCACGGTTCGGGACATCCGCGCCTACACCGGGGCGGGCTGGCTCGTCGCCCTCTGCGGCGACATGCAGACGATGCCCGGTCTCGCCACGCGGCCGGCGGCCTTCACGGTCGACATCGACGCCGACGGCCGCACGGTCGGTCTCTTTTGACCGACGACACGCTCGTCGGCTTCCTCGCCAAGCTGGCCGCGGGGCCGCCGGGCCCCGCCGGAGGGTCGGCGATCGCCGTGGCGATCGCCATGGCAGCGGCGCTGACGGAGATGACAGCCGGGCGCGCCCGCGACGACGGCGTCGCGTCCCGCGCAGCGGGGCTACGTGCGCGCGCACTCTCGCTCGCCGAGGCGG
>JACCXX010000161.1 GCA_013696805.1 Actinomycetota bacterium | reverse complement strand
TCACCACATTTCAGCAGTATCGAAATGGGCGCGCCGCGCCCCTTTTTTTTGAGATGACAGCGCTCTATGACAAGGAAAAGACCCTGTACCGCGAGGTTGCGCCTCGGGTCGAGCGCGGCGTGCCCGGAGTCGAGGTGCTCGCACTCGAGCTCACCGGGCCGGAGCGTTTCACGGTCTTCATCGACCATCCGAAGGGCGTTGACCACTCGCTCTGCGAGCGCGTGACGCATGTCCTGCGGAATTACCTCGACCGCTTCTCGGTCGACGTCTCGTCTCCGGGAACCGAGCGGCCGCTGCGCGAGCCGCGGCACTTCGAGCGGGTCGTCGGCCGACAGGTCGCGGTGCGCACCTCAGCGGAGATCCGTGGCAAGAAACGCTTCCGAGGCGAGGTCGTTTCGGTCGGGGAGCGCAGCCTGAGCGTGGCTGCAGGTGAGGACGAAGTTGACATTCCGTACGAAGCCATCGTGCGGAGCAATCTGATCGAGGAGAGCTAAATGACCAGGGAGATCATCGAGGCAGTACGCGTCATCGAGAAGGAGAAGGGCATCGAGGGCGAGACGCTGATTGCCGCGCTCGAGGATGCCCTCCTTGCCGCGTACAAGAAGACACCGGGCGCCACGCGCCACGCGACGGTCGAGCTCGACGACGAGGGTGATTTCCGCGTCTACTCGATCGAGCTGCCCCTGGACGTCGAGGAACGTCTGATCGAAGAGGCACGCGAGCTCGCCATCACCGAGCTCGAGGCGCTGGAGGTCGAGAACGGTGAGCGCTCTCACACGCTCATCAACGATGACGACCTGAACGTCGACTGGGCGGACGTGCCCGAAGACCAGATCAAGCGAGCCGACGTCACTCCGCACGACTTCGGGCGCATCGCAGCGCAGACCGCGAAGCAGGTCATCCTGCAGCGGATCCGCGAAGCGGAGCGCGAGATGATGTACGAGGAGTACGTCGACCGCGTGACCGAGGTCGTGACCGGGATCGTCCAGCAGGCCGGCGACCGCAACAACGTCCTCGTCGACCTCGGCAAGGTCGAAGCGCTGCTCCCGCGCTCTGAGCAGGTCGACGGGGAGCGTTACGAGCAGGGAAGCCGCATCAAGGCGGTCATCACGGAGGTGCGATCGGGGACGAAGGGCCCGCAGGTCATCCTCTCCCGCCGTGACCCGGAGCTGATCCGCACGCTCTTCGAGCTCGAGGTGCCGGAGATCGCCGACGGGCTCGTCGAGATTCGCGGTGTCGCCCGCGAGCCTGGCTACCGCTCCAAGATCGCCGTCGAGTCGCACGCCCAGGGCGTCGACCCGGTGGGCGCGTGCGTCGGGCCGCGAGGCTCGCGAGTGCGCATGGTCGTCTCGGAGCTCCGCGGCGAGAAGATCGACATCATCCCCTGGAACACCGAGCCGGCACGGTTTATCGCCAAAGCGCTGTCGCCGGCGCGCGTACGTGAGGTCTTCGTGGACGACGACACCAAGGAGGCGACGGTCGTCGTGCCGGAGGATCAGCTCGCACTGGCGATCGGCAAGGAGGGCCTGAACGCCCGACTGGCCGCCCGCCTCACCGGTTGGAAGGTCGACATCCAGTCCGACCAGGAGTTTGCGCAAGCTGAGGCGGAGGCCGCCTTCGTCGGCGAAGGGGGCGCAGACGGGGATTTTTCGGGCCGGTGTGTCGCTGTTCTCGCCAACGGCAAGCGCTGCCCGAACACGACATTGCCCGGCTCGCGGTTCTGCGGCATCCCCGCTCACCAGGAGATGGCAAAGCAGGAGGCCGCCGGCGAAGAGGTTCGGACGATCGAAACGGTGCGCAGCGAGGAGCCCGAGGAGGCGGACACCGATGTCGAGAGCGAGGTCGCGGTCGCGGTCGATGAGAGCGGCGACGCCGTGCGCCAGCCCGAGGTCGCCGAGAGGGCCGAGGTCGACGCGGGTGAGAGCGGCATGCCGAACGCAGGCCCCGAAGACCCCCCGGCAACCGAGGAAGTCCTCATCGGAAGCGACATCGCAGGAGATTCTCCCGGCGAGCCAGTCCACGAGACGGCGCCGCTACAAGATGAAGGAGACGAGCCGAAAGCACCGTGACGTCGATTGCCGTCAGGAGTTGCGCCGGGTGCGGGCGGAAGGCCGAGAAGGCCGAGCTCGTGCGGTTCGTGGCCCCGGAGGGAGTCCTGACTCCCGGCCAGAAGGCACCGGGCCGTGGCGTCTATACGTGCCGGCGTCTCTCGTGCTACGAGCGGGCGCTTGCTCGACGAGTCTTCGCGCGGAAGCTTCGCCGTCCGATTCGAGTCGAACGGGGCCTGGAGCGGCTTTACACTGAAGCAGGCGACCATGGCTGATTCCAAGGAAAATCGTCCGAATAGGCCCGTCCGGCCCCGTCAGGCTCCGAGCAGGGGACGCAAGCGGCGCGTGGTCATCGACAACGCCGCCGCCCGGCCCCGCCTCGACAATCGATCGCGCGACCGCGTCGAGCCGCGGCCGAAAGCAGGGCCTGGCCCGCAGCCGACGGGCCCGGTCACGGTCCCCTCGGGGGTGTCCGTCAAGGATCTGTCGCAGGCGCTCGGCGTCGCTGCGGCTCAGATCATCAAGATCATGATGGGGCTGGGGGAGATGGTCACGATCACGCAGACCCTCTCGGACGAGGCCGTGCAAGTGATCGCGACCGAGGTCAAGCGCGAGGTCACGATCAAGCACGTGGCCGAGGAGGACGAGCTCCCGGAGGTCTTCGAGGACGCCGAGGAAGACCTCGCCGCGCGGCCGCCTGTGGTCACGATCATGGGCCACGTCGACCACGGGAAGACGACGCTTCTGGACGCGATCCGCGAATCGTCGGTCGTCGAGACCGAGGCCGGCGGCATCACGCAGCACATCGGCGCGTACCAGGTCGAGCACAACGGCCGCCGGATCACGTTCCTCGACACGCCCGGCCACGAAGCGTTCACCGCCATGCGCGCACGAGGGGCGAAGGTGACCGACATCGCCGTCCTCGTCGTTGCCGCCGATGACGGCGTGATGCCGCAGACGAAGGAGTCGATCGCGCATGCGCGGGCGGCCAAGGTGCCGATCGTGGTCGCCGTCAACAAGATCGACACCCCTGACGCGAACACGGAACGGGTGCGGAGCGAATTGGCGACCGAAGGCCTGCAGCCCGAAGAGTGGGGTGGCGAGACGCAGTTCTCCGACGTGTCCGCAAAGGAGAAGCGCAACCTCGACGATCTCCTCGAGCGAGTGCTGCTCGTCGCCGACGCGGAGCTCGAGCTGACCGCGAACCCGAAGGCCGATGCGTCGGGGCCGATCATCGAGTCCCGCCTCGACGTGGGCCGCGGCGCGGTGGCGACGAAGCTGATCCAGCGCGGCACCTTGAAGGTCGGTGACGCGATCGTCGCCGGCGATGCCTGGGGCAAGGTGCGCGCGCTCTACAACTACCGGGGCGAGAAGGTCCGCGAGGCCAATCCGGGCGATCCGATCGAGATCATCGGCTTCGACAAGCCTCCCCAGGCGGGAGAGATGTCCCGAGTCGTCGAGAACGAGCGCCAGGCGCGCCATCACGCGAACATCCGCGGCGAGCGCGTGCGCCGCGAGCAGCTGGCAAAGCGCCGCCCGGCAGGCGTCTCCCTCGAAAGCCTCTACACACAGATGCAAGAGGGCGACATCCAGGATCTCAACCTCGTCCTCAAGGCAGACGTGGACGGGTCGGTCGAGGCCGCGGTCAGCGAGCTCCAGAAGATTCAGCACCCCGAGGTGCGCGTCAACGTCATCCACACCGGGGTCGGCGGGATCTCGGAGAACGACGTCATGCTCGCGGCCGCTTCGAGCGGCATGGTCGTCGGCTTCAACGTCCGGCCGAACGCGGAGGCACGGGCCTCGGCCGAACGGGAGGGCGTCGAGATCCGCTCGTACAGCGTCATCTACCGGCTGACCGAGGACCTCGAGCAGGCGCTCGTCGGCATGTTGAAGCCGGTCACGACCGAGGAGACGCTCGGCGAGGCGGAGGTGCGTCAGCTGTTCCGCGTCTCGCGGCTCGGCACGATTGCCGGCTGCCACGTGACGACCGGTGTCGTCCGCCGAAGCGCCCAGGTGCGCGTCGTGCGCGACGGCACGGTCATCTACGACACGTCGATCTCCCAGCTCAAGCGTTTCAAGGACGACGTCCGCGAGGTCGAGGAGGGCTTCGAGTGCGGCATCTTGCTCGAGGGCTTCAACGACGTGAAGGAAGGCGACGTCCTCGAGGCTTACGAGGTCCGCCAGGTCGAGCGGACCGACCTGAGCACAGACGTCGCGTAGCTCGTCTTCACGGGTGAACCCCTGGTTCCCCCGTGTGCCCCCTCCTTGCGAGCGGTCGTTAGCTAAGGAGGGTTTCAGGAGCCGGCGACTCGCGGCATGGGTTCGAGCGTTCCCCTCTCCGTTGTGAGCCTCCCGCCGGGCAAAGCCCGGCTCCGGCGGCCTTTCGCTTTGGCTCCCTAGGGCGCAGGTGGGGCTGGTGCTGGGCGCTGTTGCATCAACAGCACGACGCTGACGGCCAGGATCCACGCGAGAACGAGCGCCGACGGCCAGACGAGCGCGCTGAGCAGGCC
>JACCXX010000158.1 GCA_013696805.1 Actinomycetota bacterium | reverse complement strand
GAGCTCCGCCAGACCCACCGTGTCGAGTCTAGACTTCCTCGGTCTTGCCTTTCCGCAGACGGCCTCGTGGCGCGCCCAAGAACGGGAAGCGCCGTATCCGCAAGCGTCGCCTCGTCACCCTTCTGGGCGTGCTGGGCGTGCTCTCGGTGGCCTCGTTCACCTTCGGGTTCGTAACGGCGATCGCCAGTCAGATCCCGGAGCTCGACCCGACGCGCCAGGACAAGCGTGCGCGTGACGGGTTCGTCTACGACCGTAGCGGCAAGAAGACGCTCGCAGTCCTGCGAGGGTCCGAGAGCCGCGTGCTCATCAACGGGCGCCAGATTGCCCCGATGATGAAGCAGGCAATCGTCGCCGTTGAGGACAAGCGCTTCTACGAGCACCGTGGCGTCGACATGCGCGCGATCGGACGCGCTTTCTGGGCCGACGTGCGCAACAAGAAAGTCGTGCAGGGCGGCTCGACCGTCACGCAGCAGTTCATCAAGAACGCGTACATCCAGGACCAGCGCTCGGTCGCCCGCAAGCTCAAGGAAGCGGCGCTTGCCTGGCAGCTCGAGCAGCGCTGGGACAAAGAGGAGATTCTCGCCGCCTACCTGAACACCATCTACTTCGGGAACGGCGCCTACGGCGTCGAACAGGCCGCCCGCACGTACTTCGACAAGCACGCCTCGCAGCTGACGCTGCCGGAGTCGGCGCTCCTGGCAGGCATTCCTCCCGACCCGAGCGGCTACGACCCGGTGACGCACCCGAGGGCGGCCCAGGTTCGCCGCCGCCTCGTCCTCCGGCAGATGCTCGACCAGGGCCTGATCACCGACGGCGACTACGATCAGGCCCGCAGCGCCGCTCTCCCCTCCCCGGAGAAGATCCAATTGCCGGGGACACAGGGGCCGGCCGGCCACTACTTCGTCAACTACGTCAAGCAGCAGCTCGTCGACGAGTACGGGCCCGGGCGCGTGTTCGGCGGTGGGCTGCGCGTGACGACAACGATCGATCTCGGCCTGCAGCGCCTCGCGCGAGCGGCGATCGCTAAAACGCTCAAGGATCCAGAGGGCCCGCAGGCCGCGCTCGTTGCCGTCCAGCCCCAGACCGGCGAGATCCTCGCCATGGTCGGCGGCTCCAACTTTCGGGAGAGCCAGTTCAACCTTGCCGTGCAGGGCGAGCGCCAGCCGGGTTCGGCCTTCAAGCCGTTCGTGCTGTCGGCGGCGCTCCAGCAGGGCATCTCGCCGGCGACACAGTTCGAGTCGAAGAAACAGGTGATCTCGCTCGGCGACCGCCTGTGGGAGGTGAACAACTATGAGGGCGAGTACCTGGGGTCGATCGACCTCGAGACGGCAACGGTGCACTCCGACAACGCCGTCTATGCGCAGCTGACCCAGCTGATCGGCCCGAAGAGCGTTGTGCGGATGGCGCGGAACGCCGGCATCCGCAGCAACCTGAACGATTACTTCGCGATCGGGCTCGGCGCCGAGGCGGCGAACCCGCTGGAAATGGCGCGGGCCTTCTCGACGTTCGCCAACGGTGGCAAGCGCATCGACGGCTCGCTCCTCGGCAACCGTCCGCGCGCGGTGACGAAGGTCAACTCGAAGAAGAACGAGCCCGTGGCGCGGCCCGTGCTCAGTGAGGACAAGACGGCTCTCCTCAATTCGATCCTGCAGAAGGTCGTGACGCAGGGGACCGGGCGGCGAGCCGCCCTGCCGGACCGGCCGGCGGCCGGCAAGACGGGCACGACGGAGAACTACGGCGACGCCTGGTTCGTCGGCTACACGCCACAGCTTGCGGTCGCGGTCTGGGTCGGCTATCCCAAGGGCCTACGCCCGATGCTGACCGAGTACCACGGCGAGCCTGTCGTCGGCGGCACATTCCCGGCGGAGATCTGGAAGACGTTCATGCAGGCGGCTCTCGAGTCCACCGACGCCGAGCCGCTGACGTTCCCGGCGCCGTCGATCCCCTACGCGTCGTCGCGGCTCGTGGTGCTACGCGATGGTCGCCTGCAGATCGACAACGGCAGTTGTCACTCGGCCAAGCAGGTCTTCTTTTTCAGCGGCGAAGAACCTCAGCGAACCGCAGACTGCAGGCAAAACGAAGTCGAGGTTCCCCAGCTGATCGGGATGCGCGTCAGCAAGGCACGCGAGCGGCTCATCTCTCAGCCGCTGACCCCGCGGTACATCTTCAAGCCCGCACAGGCGAGGCAGCGGCTCGACGTGGTCATCGGCCAGATCCCCGCCAAAGGACGGCTTTCGGCCTACGACGAGGTCAAGCTCGTGCTCCCGAAGCCGACGCACGGGGTCGTGCCACATCTCATCGGGCTCAAGCTCGAGACGGCGAAGGTGAAGCTCGAGCGTCGCAAGCTGCGCTTCGAGGTCAAGGAGGTGGACGCCGGCCGTCCAGGGCGAATCGTCTTCCAGGTGCCGAAAGCCGGCGTGGCCGCCCGGCCCGGGATGCTTGTCAAGCTGGCCGTGGCAACGGCCGGCTGAGGAACTTCGAGCCCGCAAGCCCGTAACGCCACGGGCGACCGGCGGCGCGTGTGATACCGATCCGCGGTCCCGCGAAAACCTCCGCCTTTCGCGTACGCGCGTGAACATGAAAGGGAGGACGATGGAGCGGTAGCCCGTCGTGCTCCCCGTTGATCCCGAGCGCCTGGCAGAGACGGCCCGGACCCGAGCACAGGAGCCTGGGCTCGTCGAGCCCGCGGCGCACACGCATCGCGTCGAGGCCTGCGGTCGGTTCGAGCGCGCGGATCAGGACCGCGCTCGCTATCCCTTCAGCCTCACAGACGAAGTTCAGGCACCAGTGGATGCCGTAGGAGCGGTAGACGTACGCGCGGCCGGGCAGGCCGAACATCGAAGCGTTGCGGGCGGTCCGACCGCGGTAGCCGTGCGCCGCCGGATCCTCGTGGTCGTAGGCCTCAACCTCAACGATCGTCCCGCCCACGCCAACGAAGAGCAGGGTCGCGCCTACGAGCTCGGGAGCGACATCGTGCACAGAGCGCGCGAAGAAGTCACGGCTGAGCTTCACTCCCGGGCGCTCCTCGAGTCGTACCGCAAAAGAACAGGGAGCACGGCCAGGATCGCCGCGCAACCGGCTACGCAGGCGACCCCGCCCGAGACGATCGAGAAGCGCACGCTGGTCACAGACGCCAGTGCGCCGGCCTCGAGGTTGCCGAGGGCAGGAGTGGCCGCGACTTGCGCCAGCTCCATTCCCGACACGCGCCCGAGCATGTGCTCGGGTGTGAGATCGAGGACGATGGTCGATCGTAGGACGGCGCTGACGTTGTCTGCCGCCCCTGCGACTGCGAGCATCACGAGGCAAAGGACGAGTGTCTCCGCGAAGCCCACGCCGATGATCGCGAGCCCCCAGATGGACGCCGCGATCGCGACGGCTAGGCCCTGCCGACGGACGTGGCTCACCCAGCCGGACAGCAACACCGCGACGAGGGCACCGGCAGAGGGCGCGGCGTAGAGGAAACCGACGACCTCGGCGCCAGCATTGAAGCGCTGGTCCGCCAGCGCGGGAAAGAGCGCCGAGGGCATCCCAAAGATCATCGCGTTCGTGTCGAGCAGGAAGATCCCGCCGATCACCGGGTTGCGACGAACGAAGCGAAAACCCTCGAGGACCGTACGAACGCTCGCCCGCGCGGCCTCCGGCAGAGGCGGCGCCGGCGCGAGGCGCCAGATCGCCACGAGCGAGGCGGCATAGGTGCCGACGTCGATGAGGTACGTCGTCGTCAGGCCGAACGCGGCGATCAGCACTCCGCTCAGCGCAGGGCCGGCCACGTGGGAAAGAGAGCTGTAGACGCTGTTCAGCGCCGTGGCGGCCGTGAACTGATCCTTCGGAACGAGGCGCGGCGTCAGCGAGCGCAGCGCCGGCGAGCCGAGTGCCCATAGCGATGTCGCCACGAACGCGATCAGGTAGAGCGGCCAGACGTGCGGCTCCGGCAACGCAGCGTTCACGGCGAGGCCGGCCGTGACGACGACGAGGCCGACCTCGGTCAGCAGCAGCAGGCGGCGGCGGTCGACCGAGTCGGCGATTGCCCCGCCCACGATGGCGAGCGTGGCCAACGGAACGAGGTCGCACAGCGCCACCAGGCCGACGGCCAGGGTCGAGTCGGTGAGCTGGTAGACCTGGTACGGGATCGCTACCCAGCTGATGTGGCTGCCGATGAGCGAGATCGCCTGGCCGATCCAGAGCCGGCGGAACTGCGGCGACTCCCGAAGAGGGCGCGTGTCGATGGCCATCCGGCCGGCGATGCGCCTGACTCGCCCCGGCCGCTCGGCAAGCGGCCCCTCGCCTTCTCGAAGGTCCGGAGGCTCGGTCACGCCGCTTCGTTAGAAGAGCTTTTCGCCCTCGGCCGGGCGGGAGGTCTTCTCAAGGAGCCGTCGCGCGCGGCGACCGAGATCGTTGAGATCGACTCGGCCCTTGTCGGTGTCGTGCACGATGCGCTCGGCGAGTGCCAGCGCCTCGTCGAGGAGGGGTGCGCCGATCGCGGCCTCCTGCCCCATGTCGGAGAGAATCGTTCGCTCGGTGCGCGAGGCGATGATCGGATCGGGCACCCCCTCGATCCAGACGCGCGTGCGCTGCCCTCCACCCCGGTCCTGGCCCGTGATCGGCTCAACGGCGTAGATCTTGTCGGCGCGCGCGTACTTGCCGAAGCCGAGGAAGATCATCCGCCCCGCGCCGTCTGCCATTCCGGGATTATCGCTAGCGGGCGATGACCCGGCTGAGAGCGTCTACGACGAGCTCCTGCTCCGCGGCCTCGATCCCCGTGAAGAACGGGAGCGCCAGGCTCCGGTCGCTCGCGTCCTCGGCGACGGGGCAGACACCTTCCGCGAACCCGTAGCGCTCACGCATGTACGGCTGCAGATGCACGCACGGAACGTAGTGCGCGGCTTCGATGCCCTCGCCGGCCAGGCTCGCCAGCACGGTCTCGCGGTCGCGGGCGGGTGCGAGCTTGGTCACGTAGACGAACCATGATCGCTTGTGATCGGCGTCGTCTTGGTGCGGCGTCTCGATGCCTTCGAGACTCGCCAGGAGGTCTCCGTAACGAGCCGCCGCCTCCGAACGCAGGCGCAGGATCTCGTCGAGCTTCTCGAGTTGCACGATGCCGAGCGCGGCCTGGAGATCCGTGAAGCGGTAGTTGAAGCCGAGCCGCACGTGGTGGAACCAGCGACTCTCGTACGAGCGGCCCTGGTTCCGCAGGCTCTTCAGGAGCTCCCACTCCTCCTCGGAGTGCGTCGTCACCATTCCGCCCTCGCCGGTCGTGATCTGCTTGTTGGGGTAGAAGCCGAATGCGCCGGAAATGCCCTGTGACCCGATCTGCCGCCCCTTGTACTCGGCGCCGAGCGCCTCGCAGGAGTCGTCGATGATCCAGAGGCCGTGCCGCTCGGCGATCGCGCGCAGCTCATCGAGCTCGCACGGAAACCCGAACATGTCCACGGCGACGATTCCCTTCGTGCGCTCCGTGATCGCGGCCTCGACCGCCTCCGGGTCGAGGTTCAGTGTCTGGGCGTCGACATCGGCGAACACGGGCCGGCCACCTTCGAGGATGAAGCAGTTCGCGGTGGCGACAAAGGAGAGCGGCGACGTGATCACCTCGTCGCCGTCCTCCACGCCGGCGATGTGACAGAGCATGTGCAGCCCCGCGGTGCCGCTCGACACGGCTGCCGCGTACGGCGCGCCGACCTGCTCTGCGAAGAGCTCTTCGAACCGCTCGATCGTCGGGCCCAGCGAGAGTCGCCCCGACCGCAGCACGTCGAGCACGGCCTCTTCCTCGCGCTCGCCTATGTAGGGGCGCGAAAGCGGGACCCGCGTCTCGGCCTTCACGCCTCCGCGGTCTGCTTCAGGGTCGCGTACTCGAGCCACTGCGACCAGCGCTCGCTCTTGCCGCGGCACGTGTCGAGATATGCGGTTTGCAGCTCTTTGGTGATCGGGCCCGGCGGACCGATCTGGTGGTCGTCGACCTCGCGGATCGGCGTCACCTCGGCCGCGGTGCCGCACATGAAGACCTCGTCGGCGGTTACGAGGTCGGAGCGGATGAGGTTCTTCTCCTCGACCGTGTAGCCGAGGTCCTGGAGGATCTGGATCGCCGAGTCGCGCGTGATTCCGGGGAGGATCGAGGTCGAGAGCGGCGGCGTCGCCACCTTTCCGTCCTTGATCACGAAGACGTTCTCGCCCGAGCCGTCGGCGATGTACCCGTCGGCCGTGAGCAGGATCGCCTCGTCGTAACCGGCACGGTTCGCTTCGGTGACGGCCAGCATCGAGTTGAGGTAGATGCCGGTCGCCTTGGACGCGTGCGGGATCGTGTTCGGGCCGACGCGCTGCCAGGACGAGATCTTGCAGCGGATCCCGTTCTTCAGCCCGTCGTCACCGAGATAGGTGCCCCAGGGCCAGCTCATGATCACCGTGACGACCGGGTTGCCCGCGGTCGAGACGCCGAGCTCTCCGTAGCCGTAGAAGGCGATCGGGCGAAGGTAGCACTCCGGCAGCCCGTTGGCCGAGATCAGCTCCATCGAGGCGGCCTTCAGCTCGTCGACGGAGTACGGGATGTCCATGTAGAGGAGACGCGCCGAGTTGTGCAGGCGGGCCATGTGGTCGGTCAGGCGGAAGACAGCCGGGCCCTTCTCGGTCTCGTAGCAGCGAATGCCCTCGAAGACACCCGTGCCGTAGTGCAAGCCGTGGATGCCGACGTGGACGGTTGCGTCCGCCCAGTCGACGAGCTCGCCGTTCATCCAGATCTTGTCGGTCTCCTGCAAGTGCGCCTCCTTCCTCTCCGAATGTTACGGGGCAGGTTCGACGGCGTCCATCGCGTGCGCCCTCGCAAGACGCACGAGGTCGGCCGGCGAGAGGGCGGCCATGTGGTTCGGCGAGCCAGCTCCGACCCAGACGCGCTTGTGGCTGAGGAGCCCGCGATCGACGTACACACGGTGCACCCGCGGCAGCGGAAAGGGAGCAACGGCGCCTGCCGCGAAGCCCGTAGCCGCGAGGACTTCGTCCGGGGAGGCCATCCGCGCTTTCCCGCAGCCCGCCGCCTGCCCCACCTTTCCGACGTCGGCCCGGCGGTCACCCGGCGTCAAGACGACCACGAAGCGAGCGTCGCAGGCGAGGACGACCGATTTGACGATTTGCTCGAGCTTGCAGCCAACCGCACGAGCAGCCGCAACGGCGGTTGGCGTGCCGTCCACGAACTCTTCGATGCGGGCCTCCGCCGCGTTCCTCCGTAGGAACTCGGCCACCCGCTCCACAGGCTCGGGCCACGCGGTCACAGGGGCAGAGTAATCCGGCGAACCCTTCTCGCAGGATCACGCGTTCTATCGAAGATCCAATGGCTACTGAGATCAACCGGATTGCCCGAACCGAGTCGCTCTTCCGCGACGTCAACGAGCGTATCGCCGAGACCTCCGAGCGCTTCGGGGCGAAAGACGCGGAGTTCGTCTGCGAGTGCGCAGACGCCGGCTGCAGTGAGCGGCTCTACGCGCAGCTCGACGACTACGAGCAGGTGCGGGCTGACGGCGTGCACTTTCTCGTCGCTCCGGGCCACGAGGAGCCGCAGTACGAGCAGGTCCTCCAGATGAACAATGAGTACCAGGTCATCGCGAAGACGAAGGATCGCCTGCTGGCGCGCAAAGCCAGAGCACTAGACCCGCGAGCGGACGACTCCCCACCTGAAAATCAGGCAAACGAGATCTAGCTCCGCTCACGAGCGACACAGCGAATGGCCGCCGGAGCCGGGCCGCGCCCGGCGGGAGGCTCACAGCGCAGAGGGAACGTTCGAGCCACACCCGAAGTCGCCGGCTCCTGAAACCAACGAAGCGAGCCGCAGCCAGCAAGGAGGGGCCTACGGGGGAACCAGGGGTTCCCCCGTGCTCATGAGCCAAGCGAAATGAAATACACCTCGTCGAAGCCCGCGGCGCGCAAGCTCTCGACCAGTTGTGGTGGTGCTTCGCTGTCGATGGACAGGGCCATCAGGGCCTTGCCCCCCCGCCTCGTCCGAGACACGGTCATGTTGGCGATGTTCACGCCCGCCTCGCCGAAGAGAGTTCCGACCTTGCCGATCACGCCGGGCACGTCGTCGTAACGGAAGAAGGCCATCAGGGGGGCGAGCTCCATCTCGAGCTCGAAACCGAGGGCGCTGACCAGCCAGCGGCGGTGCTCGCGTCCGATCGTCGTTCCGGCGACGCGCAGCTGGTCTCCGTTCGCGCGGAGCGAGACTCGGATCAGGTTCGTGAAGTCGCGGGAAGCGCGACGACGCTCCTCGACCACCTCCACCCCCCGCTCCGCTGCGATCACAGGGGCGTTCACGTAGTTGACGGGCTGATCGGAGCGGCCCTGGAAGGCGCCATTCAGCGCAGCCACCGTCAGCAGGCGCGTGTCGTACCCCGAGAGCGCTCCGTAGTACGCGAGCTCGAGCCGGTCCGCGCGCCCGGCGCCGAGCTCCATCGCCAGCCGGCCCAGGGTCGCGGCCAGGGGAATGAACGGGCCGAGCACCTCCAGGTCTTCCGCGCCGATCGAGGGGATGTTGACCGCGTTCGTGACGAGGCCACCCTCCAGCGCGGCTGCGACCTGCTCAGCAACGATCACGCCGGCCCGGTCCTGGGCTTCCTCGGTGGAGGCGGCGAGGTGCGGAGTGACGACGACGTTCGGCAGGTCGAGCAGCGGGCCCGAGTACGGCTCGGCCGAGAACACGTCGAGCGCGGCGGCCGCAATCTTTCCCGACTGGAGCGCTTCCAGCAGCGCGTCCTCGTCGACCAGCTCTCCGCGCGCGGCGTTGATGACGCGCGCGCCGTCACGCATCGTCGCCAGCGTCTCGCCGTTGAGGAACCCGGTCGTCTCCTCCGTCAGCGGCAGGTGAAGCGTGAGGAAGTCCGCAGCCGCCAGGACATCGTCGGGAGACTCGACGCGGTCGACTCCTAGTTCACGGAACCGCTCACGCGCGACGAACGGATCGTGGGCGACAACACGCATCTCCAGACCGAGCGCGCGGCGGGCGACCTGCTGACCGATTCGACCGAAGCCGAGCACGCCGAGCGTCTTCCCGGCCAGCTCGGTGCCGCCATGACTCGATCGTTCCCAGCGCCTCTCCTTGAGTGCCGCATGTGCCTGCGGGATGTTGCGGGAGAGCGCGAGGAGCAGCCCGACCGTGTGTTCCGCCGCCGAGACGACGGTCGACTCGGGCGCGTTGACGACGACGATTCCGCGGCGCGTGGCCGCCTCGACGTCCACGTTGTCCACCCCCACTCCGGCGCGCCCGATCACCTTCAGCCGGTCGGCCAGCGCGATCAGGTTGCCGTCCAGCTTCGTTGCCGAACGGATGACAATCGCCTCGTAGTCGCCGATCTTCCCGGCTAGGTCGCCGTTGATGTCCACGTCTACGTCGAAGTGCTCGCGGAGGAGGTCGATGCCCGCCTCGGCAATCGGCTCTCGAATCAGGACGCGTGGCCTGGTCAAGCCGGCGCGCGCTCGTAAGTCTCGAGCGCCCGGGTGACGGCAACCCCACGCTCGACATCCGCGCCTGCCTCCGTGAGCCCCAGCTCGAGCCCTGCGAGCGCGGTGGTGATGTCAAACACGTCGAAGAACCCGATGTGGCCGATGCGCAGGATGCGACCCTTCAGCGGCCCCTGGCCCGGTGCAAAGGTGATGCCGAATCGGTCCCTCAGATCGAGGAGCAGCTCGTCGGCGTCGATCCCCTCCGGCATGCGGACGGCCGTGACGACGGCTGACGAGTCCTCGTCGGGCGAAAAGAGCTCGAGCCCCATTGCCTTCACGCCCTCGCGGCAGGCGCGGCCGAGCCGGATGTGGTGGTCGAAGGCTGCGTCCAGGCCGCGCTCGAGGAGCAGCCCGAGTGCCACGTCGAGGCCGATCACGATCGAGACCGCCGGGGTAAAAGCGGCGTCGAGCTTGCGCTGCGCGTCGCGCGTGCGCTCCCAGTCGAAGTAGTAACGCGGCAGGGTCGCGCGCTCGCGTGCCTTCCAGGCCGCATCGGAGACCGTGGTCATGGCCAGACCGGGCGGCGTCATGAGCGCCTTCTGCGAGCCCGAGACGACGACGTCGAGGTGCCACTGGTCGGTCTCGCACGGCACCGCCCCAAGACTGGAGATGGCGTCGACGCACACGAGAGCGCCGGCTGCCTTCGCCACAGCTGCGAGGGAACGCACATCGGCAACCACGCCCGTCGAGGTCTCCGATTGGGTTACGAAAACGGTGGTGGCACCGCCGAGCTCCTTCAGACGGGCCGCGAGATCGTTCGGCGCTGGGTTCTCACCCCACTCGTAGCGCAGGTGGTCGACGTCGCAGCCATAAGTCTCTCCGATTGCGGCCCAACGCTCCCCGAAGTAGCCGGCCGAGACGACGACGATGCGCTCGCCCGGCGAGCAGAGGTTCGCCGTCGCAGCCTCCAGTGTCCCCGTGCCGGACGAGGTGTAGAGGAGCACTTCGGTCTCGGTGCGGAAGACCTGCGCCAACCGCTCCAGGCAGCGCTTGTAGATCGGCTTGAAGTCGCGGCCGCGGTGGTGGACGATCGGCTGCGACGTGGCCGCGAGCACCTCGGGCGGGACGGGAGTCGGACCCGGAGTGAACAAGTAACGCTTCTCGGCCAAGCCCCTCGGAGACTAGCTCAGCCGTAGGCTGAACCCGTGGAGGCCCTTCTGGCGTTTGGCGCGGCGCTGCTCGCGCTGCGACTCGGCGGCGCGCTGGTTGCCCGGTGGCGGGCCAGGCGCAGGCCCGAGCTCGCAGCCTGGGCCGCCGCTCTCGTCTCCTACGCGATCGCCGCCGGGGCCATGGCCTGGGGCGCCGCAGCCGGCTGGAGCGAGCTCACATTCCGCGTCTATTACCTCTTCGGCGGGTTGCTCACCGCCGCTCTCCTCGGGCTCGGCTCGTTGCTGTTCTACGGCTGGCGCCGGACACTGTTCCCGGGGCTCCTCTACGTGGGGCTGGCGATCGGGGTCGCGATCGCCGCTCCGATCCACGATGACATCGCCGGGACGAACATCCCCGATGCCCAGGAGCAGCTCGCATTCTTTCCGGCGCGGTTCGTGGCGATCCTGGGCAACTCGATCGGCACGCTCGCCGCAATTGGTGTGGCGATTGCCACGATCCGACATCGCCCGCTGGGCAATGTGTTGATCATCACAGGTATAGCTGTTGCCGCTGCTGGCAGCGCGTTTGCGGGCCTCGGTGCCGCTCGAACCGCCGTTTTTGTGGCAATTGCAGCACTTCTTCTTTACGGAGGCTTTACAGCTAGATCGGTTGCAACTCACTAACCAATCGCTACCGTCTCGGTCTCAAGCGATTGAAAAGCACCTAAGCGGGGCACGTCGAGGGAAGCTCGCGCCGGGCGACTGCGGCAACAGGTCGTCCGGTGAGCATCGTGACTCGCACTCACAGGGGGTTACTTCCTTGCTCCAAAACGTACTGCGGCTTCTGGCTGCATTGGTCCTGATCGGATGCGCCGTGATCGCCCTCGCGGGGCCTCGACCGGCTGCCGCCGAGCCGGCCGCGCCAAGGATCGTCGATCCGCCTGACCCGTTGCTTCTCAAGCAAATTCGCCGCTACCAGCGGCAGACCTGGCGCCTCCAGCGGCTCATGGGAGTGCGCCGGAGCCCCACCTCGGGCACCAAGGTAAGGAACCGCGAGTACGGGCTCTGGGTACGAAACCTATGGCACAAGCGAGCGGCGCACGCCTGGATCCGCTGGCAGCGACCTCCGCGTAGGTCGGCCTGGCTGTGCATCCATAGCCACGAAGGCGCCTGGACTGACCCGAACGCGCCGTACTACGGCGGACTGCAGATGGACATCTCGTTCCAGCACACGTACGGGCGCGAGCTGCTCCGTCGCAAGGGAACCGCCGACAATTGGACACCGCTCGAGCAGATGTGGGTTGCGGAGCGCGCCTATCGGTCGGGACGCGGCTTCTACCCCTGGCCGAACACCGCGCGATACTGCAACCTCATCTAGGTAGAGTCGCCGCCATGGGACGCGGATCGAGGCCGATCAAACGCTGGGCGATGGATCGCCAGCGCAAGAAGAAGGAGCGCGACAGGCGCAAGGCCGAAGCCGCGGCCGAGCCTGCTCCCAGGTCGCGTAAGAAGACCTCCTAGCGCGAGCCATTAGCCGCAAGAACGTAGCTCCCTCGAGGGCGACTGAGTATCGCCTGCTGCCGAGTGTGCTTTTCGTCGGCGAAAGTGCGTAGCACTTTTGCCGAGTCGCCGCGCCGTGGGCGGCGACCTCTCACGCCTTTAGCTTCTCGCGCAGGAGCTCGTTCACGAGCTTCGGGTTGGCGCGCCCGCCCGTCTCCTTCATCACCTGGCCGACGAAGAAGCCGAGGAGGCCCTCCTTGCCGCCGCGGTAGTCGTCGACCTGCGACGGGTTCGCCGCGAGCACGTGCTCCACGAGCGGCTCCAGGTCGGCGGTGGCTTCGATCTGGCCGTCGGCGAGGTAGCGCTCGGCCTCGAAGCCCGGCTCGCCGGTCGCTTCGAGCGCTTCCGTGAAGGCGGCGCGGGGAATCCGGTCGCGCGCCTCGATCAGCTTGCCGAGCTCGTCAGCGTCGACGGCAGCAGGATCGACACCCGTGGCGGCCCACTGGTTCATGAGCACGTTCGCCACCGCGCGGCGCTCCCCGGGCACCTGCTCGAAGAGCCGGTCGCGCCCGCTCGTGACGAGACCCTCCGCCAGGTCGGTGTCGAGCTCGTCCGCGAGGCGGGCGATTCGCGCCCCCGGAAGCTCCGGTAACTCGCCGCGCAGCCGTTCGACCAGCTCGCGCCCCGGGACGAGCGGGACGAGGTCGGGCTCCGGCAGGTACCGGTAGTCCTGCGCCTCTTCCTTCGAGCGAAGGGGCGGCGCCGACTCGTTGCCCGGGTCGAAATGGAGCGTTTCCTGCTCGACCTCGCCTCCGGACTCGTAGATCCCGATCTGCCGCTTGATCTCGCGCTCGATGCCCTTGGCCGCGAAGTTGAACGAGTTCATGTTCTTGAGCTCGGTGCGCGTGCGCAGCTCGTCCGAGCCCTCGGGCCGGATGGAGACGTTCACGTCGAAGCGGAGCGAGCCCTTCTCCATCTCCGCGTCGGAGATGCCGAGCTCGACGACGGTCTGACGCAGGAGCTGGAGAAAGCGCTTGGCCTGCTCCGACGAGCGCAGGTCGGGCTCAGTGACGATCTCGACGAGCGGCGTTCCAGCGCGGTTGTAGTCGACCAGCGTCCGGTCGGCGCCCGCGATCCGCCCGCCGGAGCCACCCATGTGCACGTTCTTCGCCGCGTCCTCCTCGAGGTGCGCGCGGGTGATCCCGACCTCTGAGCCGTCCGCCAGCGCGAAGCGCCCGTTGACGCACAGTGGCTGGTCGTACTGGGAGATCTGGTACCCCTTGGGCAGGTCGGGATAGAAGTAGTGCTTGCGGTGGAAGACCGAACGCTCCACGACCTCGCACTGAAGGGCATGGCCGAGCAGGATGGTCATCTCGATCGCGCGAGCGTTCGGCACCGGCAGCGTCCCGGGGTGCGCGAGGCAAACGGGGCAGGTGCGCGAGTTCTCCTCCGCCCCGTACTCGAGCTCACAGCGGCAGAACATCTTGGTCTTCGTCTTGAGGTGGATGTGGATCTCGAGGCCAATGACCGGTGCCCACTTCATCTCAGGCGCTCCGGGACGAAGTCGAACCCGATCGCGCGCTCCAGCGCGTGACCGGTGCGGAAGAGCAGGTTCTCCGAGAACTGCGGGCCGATCAGCTGGAGACCGACCGGGAGGCCCTCGCTCAGACCGCACGGGATCGAGAGGCCGGGCAGGCCCGCCATGTTCGGCGGGATCGCGAGGACGTCCGAGAGGTACATGGCCAGCGGGTTCTCGGTCTTCGCGCCGAGCGGGAAGGCGACAGTCGGCGAGGTCGGCGAGATCAGCACGTCGAATTGCTCGAGCGCGGCCGCGAACTCGTCGCGGATCACGGTCCGTACCTTCTGCGCCTGGCCGTAGAAGGCGTCGTAGTAACCGGCCGAGAGCGCGTAGGTGCCGAGCATGATGCGACGCTTGGGCTCGTCGCCAAAGCCCTCGTCCCGAGTCTGCATGTACATCTCGCGAATGTCGCCCTTGCCCGAACGCGGGCCGTAGCGGACCCCGTCGTAGCGGGCCAGGTTCGACGAGGCCTCCGAGGGGGCGATCAGGTAGTAGCAGGGCATCCCGAACTCGACCGACCGCGGAAGCGTGGTCTCCCCCACCTCGGCGCCGAGTTCGCGGCACAGCTCGATCGCGCGCTGAACGGCCTCGGAGACACCTGGCTCGATGCCCTCGGCCTCGTTCAGCTCCCTGGGCACGCCGATGCGCAGGCCCTTCAAGTCCTCGGTTTCGGGGAGCTCGACCGGCTCTGGCAGGTCGACGGTCGTCGAGTCCAGCGGATCGCGGCCCGCGATGATCCGGTAGAGAAACGCCGCGTCGCGGACCGTCTTGGTGAGCGGGCCGACCTGGTCGAGGCTGGACGCGAAGGCGACGATGCCGTAGCGCGAAACCGTCCCGTACGTGGGCCGGAGGCCGACCAGGCCGCACAACGCGGCCGGCTGCTTGATAGACCCACCCGTGTCGGAGCCGAGCGCCCACGGGGCCAGACCCCCTGCCACGGCAGCTGCCGAACCGCCGGAGGAGCCTCCCGGTACGCGTTCCGGGTCCCATGGGTTCCGGGTGGGGCCGTAAGCGGAGTTCTCGGTCGACGAGCCCATCGCGAACTCGTCGAGGTTCGTCTTGCCGATGAGCGGCAGCCCCGCCTCCTTGCAGCAAGCGGCGACGGTCGAGTCGAAAACAGGCTTGTATCCGGCGAGGATCTTGGAGCCGGCAGTCGTCTCGACACCCTTCGTCGAGATCACGTCCTTGAGCGCGATCGGCACTCCCGCTCCTTCGGCTGCCTCGACGGTCGTCAGGTACGCGTGCAGCTCCCCGTCGCGCTCGCCGATCGCGTCGAGGTACGCGCGGTGGAGCTCGGCGCCCGAAGCCTCGCTGCGCTCGATCAGCCCCATCGCCTCCTCGGCGGTCAGGCGCAGGGTGTCGGTCATGCCGGCGGCACCCGGAAGAAGTCGTCCTCACGATCCGGCGCGTTGGCGAAGACCTCGTCGGCGGAGAGCGAGGGCCGCGACTCGTCGTCGGCCGAGACGTTCGCAAGATCGAGCGGGTGGGAAGTCGGCTCGACGTCCGCCAGGTCGAGCTCGGCCACCTTGCCGACGGCCTCGAGGATGGCGCTCAACTGAGAGCCGAGGCGCTCGACCTCCTCGTCCGTCAGCGCCAGGCGCGCCAGACGGGCGACGTGCAGGACCTCATCGCGTGTGATCGCCACTGTGCCAATCCTAGAGCCGCTCTCTATGTCGGCTTCAACGCGGGACTCAAAGTCGTGAGACTTTCGCCGAGGCCGCGGCCCCTGGCCGCGGACCATGAAGCGGGCCCCTTCCGGGGCCCGCGTTGTTCTCGTATCCCGGAAGTTCCTAGACAGGCTGTACGTTCGACGCCTGCAGGCCCTTGTCGCCCTGCACGACCTCGAACGACACGCGCTGACCCTCGG
>JACCXX010000155.1 GCA_013696805.1 Actinomycetota bacterium | reverse complement strand
TTCGCCGCGACGCAGCGACGGATGTCCTCCGGCCGGCCCTCGGCCGCCTTCAGCGCCCAGTCAGGATCCGTGAACAGTTGGCGAGCGAGGCAGATCGCGTCGCCGTCGCCGGCGGCGAGCAGCGACTCGGCGACGTCCGGTGTCGTGATCCGGCCGACGAGCAGCACCGGCTTCGAGGAGACATCGCGGATCGCGCGCGCGTAGCCCTTCTCCCAGCCGGGCTCGAACTCCATCGGCGTGTGGATGAACGCGTGGTGGACGCCCGCGGAGACGTTCACGTAGTCGATCTCGGCGGCCGCCTCGATATCCGGGACGATCGTCCGGATGTCGTCGAGCTCGAGGTCGCCCGGCCAGAACGAGGTCGAGTTGATCCGGTAGCCGAGGAACGCGTCGTCGCTCATCGCCTTCCGCATTCGGGTCAGCGCTTCGAGCGGGAAGCGAAGCCGATTCTCGTACGAGCCGCCCCACTTGTCGGTGCGCTTGTTGTAGAGCGGGGAGAGAAACTGCCACGGCAGATAGCCGTGGCTCAGATGAAACTCGACGCCGTCGAGGCCAGCAGCGATCGCGCGGGCGGCCGCGGTCGCGTACGCGTCGAGGATTTCCTCGATTTCGTCATCGGACATCTCCTTCGGCGTGGAGGCGCCGGGGAACTCGCCCAGCGGCACCTGGCTCGGCGACATCGTGTACCAGGTCGCGTCCGGGTTGAACTGCGTCTCCTGCTTGTACCCTGGGGAGCCTCGCACCCCGGAGTGCCAGAGTTGGATCGCGAGCTTGCAGCCAGCCTCGTGTACCTCGTCCGCGATCCTCGAGAGCGGCTCGATGTTGCGGTCGTCCCACAGCTGCGGCATCAGCAGCGGCGCCATCAGCGAGCTCTCGTGGACGTGGGTCGCGCCGATGATGATGAGCCCAACACCGCCGTTCGCGCGCTCCGCGTAGTAGCGGGTGGCCTGTTCCGTGAAGAGGCCGTTCCAGGGGTCGGAGACCCATGTAGGGCACGTCGGCGGGAAGACGATGCGGTTCTTTATCGTCGTCGACCGGATCTGCCACTCCGAGAAGAGATGCGGGTACGCGGTCATTCGAGGGCGTCCTTTCGGCCGTCGAGGGCGCCCGAGCATACGCCCGCCGACTCCAGTGTGCTCCCTTGAATCGTCACCAAATGAATCGATAATCGTTCATTCCCGGTTGAGTTCACCCGGCCGGATTGGTAGGTTCGCCCCGCGGTGAGCCTCAGGGGTCTCAGGAATCACGTCGCCGCGCTGACCGGGACTATCGCCCTCGGAATCGGCGTCGGCTGGGTTGCCTACAAGGCCTTGGGCAACGGCGTCTCCGCAGCCGGCGACTTCCCCCAGTTCATCATCGTGACGCTCAACGGGCTGACCCTTGCCGGGCTGTACTTCATCATCGCAAGCGGCTTCACGCTCATCTTCGGTCTGATGCGCATCGTCAACATGGCGCATGGCTCTCTCTACCTGCTCGGCGGCTACATCGCATTCGAGCTGCAGGGCGAGTTCTCCGGAGCCGAAGGTGCGTCGACGTTCGGGTTCGGCGGCGGTAACGTGAGCTACGGCGACTGGCTGTTGCCCCTCGTCATCTCGTGCCTCACGGTGGGCGTCGTCGGCCTCGCGATGCACCAGCTCTTTCTCCGCTGGAATCAGGGCCAGGACCTGCGCCAGGCGCTGATCACGATCGCGATCTCGATCATTGGAGCCGATCAGATGCTGGCTCACTTCGGCGGCGTTGCGGAAGACGTCAATCTGCCGGCCTCGCTCGACACGTCGCTACCCCTCCACATCTACGGACTCACGTACGGGCGTTTTCGGTTGCTCGTGCTGCTCGTTGCGATCGTCGTCGGCGTCCTGCTCGTGCTGATGATCAAGAAGACACGCTTCGGCATGATCGTCCGCGCCGGAGTCGATGACCGTGCGATGGTCTCGGCGCTGGGCGTCAACATCCAGCTCGTGTTCGCCGGGGCCTTCTTCCTCGGGGCCGCGCTTGCCGGGCTCGGCGGCGTGTTCGGCGGCACCATGGTCGCCCTCGGACCCGGGGAGGATTCCGCGTTCCTGCTCAAC
>JACCXX010000136.1 GCA_013696805.1 Actinomycetota bacterium | reverse complement strand
CCGCAATTCCTGCGGGGCGCTACTCCTAATCGAGGGTCAATGCGGTCGGCATCGGCCGGGGCGAGCCCTTAGTCGACGAGAGCGCTTGCGCTTTCGTCGAGTCCCGGGCCCGTGGCCCGGGACCTATCGGCGCCCGCGGCCGCCGTCGCGGCGTGGTGGGCGCTCCGTCCGCTCGCGCGGCGGGGCGTCCTTCGCCCGCTCGATCAGCTCCTCGGGCTGGACGCGCGATCCGTTCTAGTGCTTCGCGACGCGCTTCAGGCCGATGCGGCCGCGCTGCTTGTCGACCTCCTGCACGATCACGTCGAGCACGTCCCCGCGTTCCACCACGTCCTCGATGTGACCAACGCGGCCTGGGCCAACGTTCGAGACGTGCAGGAGCCCGTCCGTGCCCTTCTTCAGCTCGACGAAGGCACCGAACTCCGTTGTCTTGACGACCTTGCCCGTGTAGGTGTCTCCCACCTCGGGCTCCTTCGTCAGCGCCTCGATGGCCTCGATGGCCGCATTGGCCTTCGTGCCTTCCGTGGCGTAGATGAGGATCGTGCCGTCTTCCTCAATGTCGATCTGCACCTCGTAGTCGCCCTCGAGCGCGCGGATCGTCTCGCCGCCCTTGCCGATGATCATCCCAATCTTCTCCGGGTCGATCTTGACCGTCGAGATGCGTGGTGCGTGCTCGGCCAGCTGGGTGCGGGTCTCCGGTAGCGCCTCCGCCATCTTGTCGAGGATGGACTCGCGCGCCCGCTTTGCCTGCTCGAGCGCGTTTCTCATGATTTCCTGCGTGACCCCGGTGATCTTGATGTCCATCTGGAGAGCGGTGATGCCGTTCCGAGTGCCGGCGACCTTGAAGTCCATGTCGCCGAGGTGGTCCTCCGCGCCCTGGATGTCAGTCAGGATCACGTGCTCGTCGCCTTCCTTGACGAGGCCCATGGCGATGCCGCTGACGGGCGACTTGATCGGCACGCCCGCGTCCATGAGCGCGAGGGTCGAGCCGCAGACCGAGCCCATGGACGAGGAGCCGTTGGACTCGAGCGTCTCCGAGACGATGCGGATCGTGTACGGGAAGTCCTCGAGGGACGGGATCATCGGCTCGAGCGCCCGCTGGGCGAGCGCGCCGTGACCGATGTCTCGGCGCTTCGGCCCCCGCATGAACCCGGTCTCGCCGACCGAGAAGGGCGGGAAGTTGTAGTGGTGCATGAAGCGCCTGTCGGACTCGAGTGAGAGGTCGTCGATGCGCTGCCCCTCCTTCGCCGTTCCGAGCGTCAGCAGGCTCATGATCTGCGTCTGCCCACGCTGGAAGAGCGCCGAGCCGTGCGTGCGCGCGGCCACGGACACCTCGCACGCCACGTCGCGGATGTCCTCCGCACCACGGCCGTCCGGGCGCCGCTTGTCCACGGCGATCTTCTGCCGGACGAGCTTCTTGTAGATCGCCTCGGACGCCTTCTTCACGTACTGCTTCGTCAGTGAGTCCTTGACGACCGAGCCTTCGCCCTCCGCCGTTGCGGGGCCGACCGGGAAGGGCAGCTCGACAGACTCGATGATGCGATCGAAGAGGAGCTGGCGTTTCGCCGACTTCAGCGCCTTCGAATCCTGCTCGGCCTCGGTCAGCGCGCGCAGGTCGTCCTCGAACTGCTCACGGACGTGCTGCTCCGCGACCTGGAGGCGGACGCTCTCGAGAATCGCGTCGAACGATGCTCGAACCTGGATCTGGCGAAGGATGTCCTCTTCCGAGGAGTCCATGTTCAGCTCCGGCGCAAGCTCGGTGGTGATCTCCTGCACCGCGCCGGCGGCCTCACGAAAACCATCGGCCATGATCCGCTCGCGAATCCGGTCGGCGTGCTGTGACTCCAGCTCGGCGGTGAGCTCCGGGTCGAGGTACTTGGGCTTGCCGGCCTGGCGCCTGAGGTCTTCCTGCGCGTCGCAGATCTTCGCGATCTCGGCGTGCGCGATCTCGAAGGCCTCGAGGATCTCGTCCTCAGGGATCTCCTCGGCGCCGGCCTCGATCATCGTCAGCGCCTCTCTCGTGCCGACGACGATCAGGTCGAGGGTGCTCTCATCCTCGATGGCCTGGAGATTCGGGTTGACGACGAACTCTCCGTCGATGCGCCCGACTCGGACGGCGCCCACCGGCCCCAGGAAGGGCAGCGGGGACATCATCAGCGCCGCCGAGGCCCCGTTGATGCAAAGGATGTCGTGCGGGGTGACGAGGTCGGCTGAGAGGGTCGTGCAGACGACGTGCACCTCGTTCTTGTAGCCCGCAGGCCAGAGGGGCCTGATCGGGCGGTCGATCATGCGCGCGGTCAGAATTGCGCGCTCGGTCGGGCGGCCTTCGCGCTTGAAGAAGCCACCGGGGATCTTCCCGGCCGCATACATGCGCTCTTCGACGTCGACCGTGAGCGGGAAGAAGTCGGCGCCCTCACGGGCCTCCATCTTCCCCTGGGCGGTCGCCAGGACCATCGTGTCCCCGGCGCGGACGAGCACGGAGCCGTCCGCCTGCTTGGCGAGCTTCCCCGTCTCGAACGTGATTTCTTGCTCGCCGACAGTGACGGACACCGTGACGAGTTGGTCAGTCGTGGTAGTCATCGATCCTCCACTTGATTGTGGAAGGTGGAGGTTTGAGTCAGCGTCCTCGTCTCGTCGCCGGGCGCTCGCTCAAACTCCCACCCTCCCGTTTACTCAAGAGCTAGCGCCTGAGGCCAAGCTCCTTGATGAGGGCGCGGTATCCCTCGAGGTTGCGCTTCTGGAAGTAGTTCAGCAGCCGCCGCCGGCGCCCGACGAGCTTGAGCAGTCCCCGCCTCGAGTAGTGATCCTTCGGGTGCGAGCGAAGATGCTCGGTCAGCTCGTTGATGCGCGTCGTCAGCATCGCGATCTGAACCTCCGGCGAGCCCGTGTCCGCGTCGTTGCGGCCGTGCTTGCCGATGATCTCCAGCTTTGCTTCCTTCGTAAGGGTCAAAGCACCTCCTTGAAACAACAAGACTCCGCAGTCCAAGCCGCCGTAGGAAGCACCACGCGCGGCTGAGGCTGCGGTCGAGGCCTAGGGTAGCAGGCCCTTTAGCGTGCTTCGCAACAGCCCTCGCCGCGCCACGTCTTGACTCCCTCGCGAACCGCGACGGCGACGATCACGACGAGCATCCCGTGGCCTCTCGACTGCACCGAGGCTCGAGCTCATCAGGTGTTGATGACCTCAGCCACGTGGCTGAGGATATGGATGTAGCGCAACGCCATCGCCGCAGCGAGGATCAGCGGGACCGTCGCCAGGTAGACGATCCCCGCCGGACCGAGGGCGGCGACCAGCATCCGAACCGGCCCCAGGCCCGACGCCAGCGGCCGTGGCTGAATCGTCCGGACCAAGACCGTCGTGCCCGTCAGAAGCAGCACGACGAACAGCGCGAGCTTGACCAGCAGGATCGCCTCGTACGTCCGGCCGTAGGCGATGTTCGAGAGGTTGTCGATCGCATCCGGCGTGACGGCCAACTTGAAGGGCGTCACGTAGACGATGTTGTAGATCCCCGTCGCTACGATGAGCGGCACGGCCGCCCAGTGGGCCCAGGCGCCCCACCCCCGGTACCAGGCGGAAATCGCACCACGGGTGCCCTCCCGGAGCAGCGGTGGGACGGAGAGCGCGATCGCCATCACGATCACGCCGACGATCCAGCCCAGCGACGCCAGTCCGTGGACCCAGAGGACGGCCATCGTCACCCAGTCGCGCCCGGTGACCTCGGTCTCGAGACGGGTCGGGAGCGCCTGTGGCGGCCGGGTCGTCTCACCCGGCGGTAAGGGCGTCTGCGCGACCGGGACGGCCAGACTGGCCTTGGCGCTGATCACCTTCGCGCCCGTGACTTCGAACTCGGCTTCCCAGTCGCCGGGCATCACGAACGTGTAGGGAATGCTGTACGTGCCTTGGGGAGCCCGCTCGGGAATCGTCCGCGGGATCAGTGTCATCACGTGCGGGCGCGTCATCTGCGTCCGCACCTTCACGGTGGCGCCTGAGATCGGATCGCCGGTGTCGAGATCGTTCAGCCGGACGATGAGCGTGCGGTTGAAGCCGGTTCCGTTGGCCTGCGCGGAGATGCGCGGCTGGGCCTTCCCACCTTCATGCGCAACGGCCGATCCCGCGAAGAGTCCGACGAGGACCGCAAGGAAGAGAATGATCGAGAGACCGCGAATCTGGCTCAAAACGATAGCTCTACTCGTCTTCATCGGACCGCTCCCGGCGGTTTCCGACCCAGAACGCCAATCCTAGTGCGACGATCGCGATCGCGCCCGCCACCTCGACGGCCGCCCCTCCCAATCCTCCGTGAGCGAGCAGCCCGATCATGGTCGGGACAGGATCCACATTCCACCGACTGTGTACACGATCATCAACCCCAGCACGGCGTACTGGGCGCGGAGCGCGGAGCGAACCGACGAGAAGAGCGACAGCGCGCGGTCGTGGGCGATCACGAGCCCGAGGACGTGCCCGGCGACGAGGGCGCCGACCTTTACGTGCCAGACTGTCGCCGGCTCGAGGATCGTCAGGTCGGGGACGTAATTCTCCGGTGCCGAACACATTCCACCTGTAGTGGAACGGGTCTGAGGCACCCGTTGCAATCCGGAAGGTAAAGGTCGCTCTTCCCCCGCTCCATGCGAGGCTCTCTCCACAGCACGCCGAGCGCGACGAAGGACGCAACGAGCACGAGCGCCGCTCCGTAATAGAAGAGCCAGGCCGGAACGGGCAAGTCTTGAACTGCCCCGATCCCGTTGGCGAGCACGGCGAGTGCGGGGAGGTTCATGGAAGCATCGTCAGACCGGCGACCTCCCGACCTTCGCCTCTAGCTGCCCGTGCGTCTCCGTCGCCGGCGGAGGGAATCGCGATTCCTGGTTGCGCTCATCGACGCCGAGAACGAGGAAGAGCACGACGGCGACTGCGACACCGGCCGAGAGAAGAGAAAGAGCCACACGCCAACTGCCTCGCACGAGGGGAAACCGTATCGGGGAAGCGAAACTCTCTGGATGCAAGCTATCGCGGCAGGCCATCCGGCCACCGCCGCCGCAGGCGCAGAGATTCTCGCCGAGGGCGGGAGCGCCGCCGATGCGGCGGTCGCGGCCTCGCTCGCCTCCTGCGTGGCCGAGACCGTGATGACGGGCCTCCTGGGCGGCGGCCACGGCATCTACCACGACGCCGGCACGGGGACGACCGCGAACCTCGACTGTTTCGTCGCCGTCCCCGGCCTCGGCAGCGGCCGGCGCGACGCCCAGCTGCTCGAGCTACAGGTGCCGTTCGGCCAGGAGCTGGTGCACTACGCGGTCGGCATCGCCTCGTGCGGAGTTCCGGGGCTCCCTGCCGGCCTCGGCGCGCTCTGGGTTGCCCACGGTCGCCTCCCGTGGGCGCGGCTGGTCGAGCCTGCGCTGCGACTCGCGACACAAGGCGT
>JACCXX010000071.1 GCA_013696805.1 Actinomycetota bacterium | reverse complement strand
GACCACCGCGGTCTCGTCCTGACACGCGATCAGCTGCTCGAGCGCGTGTGGGGCTATACGTTCGCCGGCGACACGCGCACGGTCGACGTGCACGTTCGACAGCTGCGTCGAAAGCTCGGTGAGGCCTCCCCGATCGTCACGGTCTGGGGCGTCGGGTACAAGGTCAGCCCCGCCAAGGAGCCGGTCTCCGTCTAGTCGCCTAGCGGCGCCTGGACGCTGGAGCGTCTTCCGTGTCCCCGGTCGTCTCGAGAGGTCAGTTCAGAGGTGGCGCCGCAAGCGGCGCCTGACACCGGATGTTCCGGTCGCTCCGCTTCCGACTGCCGGCCCTCTTCCTCGCCGGCATCGCTCTCACCGGCCTCGTCGCCACGGTGATCGCGTTCGGGCTTTTCCAGGATTACACGGGAGATCGCGCGGTCAAGGAGCTGCGGCGCGAGGCTGCGGGCATCGCGGCGCTCTACTCGAAGCAGGCGGAGCGGGCACTCGACGAGGACCGCCCCGCGCCGCCGCCCTTCCAGGCCCGCGAGCTCGAGCGGGCGAGCGGAAACCGGCTTTTCTTCGTCGGCGTGCCAGTCTTTCTCGGGGGCGACACGGGCCTTCGGAAGCTGACGATCAACCAGATCGGTGAAGAGCGATGGCGCGTTCTGGCCCGCAGGCGAATCGTCCAGTTCGAGTTCACTCCTCCAAATAGCACCGCCGAGATGCTGGCGATCGGACACCCGCTGTACGCGGTCAGCGACAAGACGAACGAAGGCCCGCCCCTTGGTGCGATCGTGGTTGCCACCTCGAAAACGGAGCTTCGAGGTCAGCTCGTGCCCCTGCTGGAGCGCCTGGCGGCCGCGTTCGCTGTCGGCGTCTTGATCGCGGCGGGGCTCGCCTGGTACCTCTCGGGCCGCATCACGCGCCCTGTGCGCCGGCTGGCGAAGGCCGCCGACGAGGTCGCGGAGGGACGTTACGACGTCGCTCTTCCGGACGTATCAGGCCGCGACGAGATCGCCGACCTCGCCGAATCGTTTCGCGAGATGGCTCGGCGGCTCGCCGAGTCCGAGGAGCTCGAGCGCAACTTCCTGATGACGGTCTCGCACGAGCTCCGTACGCCGCTGACAGCTATTCGTGGGCACGTCGAGGCTCTCCGCGAGGGGTTCGTCGAGGATCCCGCCATCCGGGCGGCCTCGCTCGACGTGATCGCATCGGAGGGCGCGCGGCTCGAGCGGCTGGTCGGGGAGGTGCTCGACCTCGCCAAGCTCGACGCGCGCCGCTTCACCGTTCTGCACGAGGAGGTCGACATGGCGCGGCTCGTCGACCAGGCGTATGCCGTTTTCGGCGAGCACGCCAAGGAACGAGGCATTGATTACCGCCAGGAGGTCGAGGCCAAGCCGGTGATCCTGTCCGACGGGGATCGAGTGCTCCAGATCATCACGAACCTGCTTGCGAACGCTTTTCGCTGGACACCCGACGGCGGCCGGGTCGATCTAGCGTTGAGCGCCGAAAACGGCCGGATCTCCGTCGCGGTCGAGGACACGGGCCCCGGAATCGGTGCGGAGGAGCTGGAGCGAATCTTCCGTCCGTTCTGGACGCACGACGGCAAGGGAACCGGCCTCGGGCTCGCCATCGCACGAGAGCTCGCGGTCGCCCTCGGCGGCGAGATCGAGCTCGACAGCAAGATTGGTCGCGGTAGCCGCTTCGAGCTGATCCTCCCGTTGGGCTAGCAAGTCACGGGGGAACCCCTGGTTCCCCGTGAGCCCCCTCCTTGCGTGCGGAGGCTTGGTGCGAGGTGTTTCAGGAGCCGGCGGTTGGGGCGTGGGCCCAGCGTTCCCCTCTCCTTTGTGAGCCTCCCGCCGTGCAGAGCCCGGCTCCGGCGGCCTTTCGCAGTCGCTCTCCAAAGGCTTCGCGTTGGTGCAGTCAAAGTGCCTTACCGAGCGAGGCCTTTCGCCACCGAGTTGGGCTAGTCATACGATCCCGCGGTGAGCCTTCCCGCGCGAGCCGACGTTGTCCCGCTGCCGGAGCGCCGCTCGCCGGTGCGGGCAGCCCTGGTCACGCTCCGTCCGCGCCAGTGGTCGAAGAACCTGCTCCTCTTCGCGGGGATCCTCTTCGCGGCGAAGGTTGGAGATGCCCTGCGTTGGGGGGAAGCCGCCGCAGCGTTCGCTGCGTACTGCGCCGCGTCCAGCGCCGCGTATCTCGTCAACGACCTGCGCGATGCGCCGCACGATCGAGTTCATCCGCTCAAGCGGTCGCGGCCGATCGCCCGCGGCGAGCTCTCATTCCGGGCGGCGCTCCTGCTGGCCGGGGCCCTGGCGCTGCTGGCCGTCGTGCTGCTGGCGCCTCTGGGCCTCATGTCGCTCGGCTTCCTTGGCGGATTCCTCGCGCTGCAAGCCGCCTACAGTCTCCAGCTGAAGCACGTCGTCCTCGTCGACGTGCTCGCGATTGCGACCCTCTTCGTCATCCGCTCCGCGGCCGGAGCCGAGGCGATCGACGTGCGCATCTCGCCCTGGCTTCTGCTCTGCACTGCGCTGCTCGCTCTCTTCCTCGCGCTGGCCAAGCGGCGTGGAGAGATCGTCCAGGCCGGAGTTGGGCGCCCGGTGCTCGAGGGCTACTCACTGCCGCTGGTCGACCAGCTGATCACCGTCACCGTCGCCTGCACGATTGCGGCTTACGCCGTCTACACGATCACGGCCCATTCCGCGACGATGATCGCCACGTTGCCGTTTGTCGTCTTCGGGCTGTTCCGCTACCTGCTCCTCGTGCACCGGGACGACCTCGGCGAAGAGCCGGAGAACGTGCTGCTGAGCGATCGCCCGCTGCTCGCCGCGATCGCGCTGTGGGCGGTGACTGCGGCGACGATCCTGGTCGCTACGAGCTAGGAAAGGTTGCGCTCTTCCATGCGGTAGACGACGGCTCCACCGCCGTCTCCGCCCGGCTGTTCCAGCTTTCGCTCGAGGCGGGCCAGTCGCTGGTCGACGCCCTTCCAGCCCGATGTGATCAAATCCACGAGGAGAGCGAGGTCGTCGACACGCGAGTGCCGCTCGGCGAGCAGGTCGCCCTCCAGGTGCTCGAGCCTGCGGATCGTCTGGCCGGCCAGGCCCCGCACCTCGGCCAGGTGGCGCGCGACGGGGTGCGTCTCGGCGCGGACGCCCTCGCGGACAGCATCCTCGACGCGCCCGGGAAGCGTGGTCTCCAGGTTTGCGGCGAGCTCGGCGAGCGCCTCGATCTGCGTGCGTGCCCGCTCGAGCGCGGCGTCGACGTTGCTGGGCTCGACGCGACCCTGCGTCGCCTGCTCGAGGCGTTGCCTCGCACGCCCGATCGCGCTTTCATCCATGCGCCGGAACGCTAGCGTTCGGGGCGGATGAAGCGCTCCGAGCTGGAGTACACGCTGCCGCGGGAACTGGTGGCGCAGCGGCCTGCCGAGCGCCGCGACGAGTCGCGCCTGCTGGTCTACGACCGGGCGAGCGGCCAGACGAGGCACCGCCGGTTCACCGAGCTTCCCGAGGAGCTGGAACGGGAGCTCGTGGTCGTCAACGACACCCGGGTCGTGCCCGCGCGCCTGCGTCTGCGACGCGAGACCGGGGGGGAGGCGGAGGTGCTGCTCCTCGAGCGCCTGAACGGGCACGGCGAATGGGAAGGCCTGGCCCGGCCTTCGCGAAAGTTGCGTGCAGGCCAGCGGCTGGGGCCGGTCGAGCTCCTGGAATCGCTCGGCGACGGTCGTTGGCGACTGCGACTCGTGGGCGAGCCCACCGGAGAGGTGCCACTGCCGCCCTACATCACGGAGCCACTCGTAGATCCCGAGCGCTACCAGACGGTCTACGCGGAGCACGAAGGCTCAGCTGCCGCCCCGACCGCCGGCCTCCACTTCACGGCCGAGCTCCTCGCCGGCCTGGACGTCGAGCGGGTGACCCTTCACGTCGGACTGGATACGTTCCGTCCGGTCTCGGTGGACGATCTCGCGGAGCACGAGCTGCACTCGGAGCGCTACGAGGCGGCGCCGGAGGCGTGGGGTCGAATCCGGGACGCCGATCGCGTGCTGGCGGTGGGAACCACGACCGTCCGCGTCCTCGAGTCCCTGGCGCGCGGCGCCCCGCTCGCGGGCCGCACCGATCTCTTCATCACGCCCGGTTTCGAGTTTCGGCGGACCGACACGCTCCTCACCAACTTCCACCTGCCCGCGTCGACGCTACTCGCGCTCGTGATGGCCTTCGCCGGAGTCGAGCAGACCCGACGGCTCTACGAGCTGGCGATCGAGGAGCGCTACCGCTTCTACTCCTTCGGCGACGCCATGCTTATTCGCTGAAAGTGCTGCGCACTTTCAGCGACGGTGTTCGTGCCATACGCTGATCGGGTGGGGGAATCGCCAAGATTGCCCAGGCCCCTGACGCCCCGTGAGCGTGAAGTGCCCGATTTCATGTTGGCGGCCCATTTTCCCGGCTCAGCCGAGCTCCGCCAGCAAGCACGATCCGTACTCGTCAGCGCCGAATGGGCTCCATGCTGCCCGACGATTGAGTTTGCGGTCGACAGAAACGATGCCGTTGCGGTGTCAATGGGCCGCCGGGGCCCAGTAGAGGCGTTCCCGCGAAATCAGGATGATCGATTCGAGCTCCTGCTCCACGTTGATGAGGCTGGATGGCTCTGGGAGCTCGAGCTCGTCCATCACGGCGATGAGTCTCCGCCGGCTGAATTTCAACCTCCGACGTTTTGGAGCGCTCCGTGGTGGGACGCTGACACGAACCCGGACAAGCACAAGCTCGCTTGAGTTTTTCCGTCAACGCGACGGACGGTGAAGCGCGGGCGGGGTTCCTGCGCACGGCGCACGGTGACGTACCGACGCCCGCCTTCATGCCGGTCGGCACCAAGGCGACCGTCAAGGCCGTCGATCCCGACGAGTTGCGCTCACTCGGCACGTCGATCCTCCTCGGCAACACCTACCATCTGCACTTCCGCCCCGGCGAGGACGTGATCGCCGAGCTCGGAGGCCTGCACCGCTTCATGGGCTGGGACGGGCCGATCCTCACCGACTCGGGCGGCTTCCAGGTCTTCTCGCTGAAGCACACGATCCTTGCGACGGATGACGAGGGCGTCACGTTCCGCTCGATCTACGACGGGTCGCCCGAGCGGTTCACGCCGGAGCTTGCCGCCGAGATCCAGGCAAAGCTCGGCTCGGACATCGCCATGTGCCTCGATGTCTGCCCGACGCCGGACTCGCCGCGCGAGGAGCTCGAGGAGGCCGTCCGCCTGACCACCCACTGGGCCGCGCGCCAGCACGCTGCGCCGCGCGCCGAAGGTCAGCTTCTGTTCGGCATCGCCCAGG
>JACCXX010000012.1 GCA_013696805.1 Actinomycetota bacterium | reverse complement strand
CCGCTCGAGCCGCACCCCTTTAACTCGGTCCAGAGAGGCCGGAAAGGAGTTCGATGCACCTGCCTGTCCCGGCGAGCCCGAAGCTGCGCACGTGAGCCCGGCCGGCGTCTCCGCCGAAAAGGTCCTTCTGGACGGCGAGGCTATCCAGCGCTCGCTCGCGCGGATCGCGCACGAGATCGTCGAGGGGAACCCTGATCTCGATCGCGTTGCGCTCGTCGGCATCCAGACCCGCGGTGTCCCGCTCGCCCAGCGCCTGCGCCGGCTGATCGCGGAGTTCAGCGGGCAGGAAATCTCACTCGGCACCGTCGACATCACCTTTTACCGCGATGACGTGCAGGTGCGCGGGGGAGAGGCTCCCCTGCACGCACAGCCTGTCGTCCGCGACACGAAGCTCGACTTTCCGCTGGAAGGGCTCACCTGCGTTCTCGTCGACGACGTGCTCTACACCGGCCGCACGATCCGTGCCGCGATCGAGGCGCTCTTCGACTACGGCCGACCCGCGCGCGTTCAGCTCGCCTGCCTGGCCGACCGCGGGCACCGCGAGCTTCCGATCCGTCCCGACTACGTCGGCAAGAACCTGCCGACCGCACGGGACGAGCGCATCCAGGTGCAGCTCGTCGAGGTCGACGAGGTCGACCAGGTACTGCTCATCCCGGCCGAAGAGGAGACCCATGGGTGACCTGCACGTGATGCGGGACGACCTGCGCCCGCCCGATCCGCCTGCCCGGCGGCACCTGATCTCGATCACCGATCTGACGCGCGAGGACGTCGAACGGCTACTCGGCACCGCGCGGAGCTTCGAGCGCTCGCTCGAGCGGGAGATGAAGAAGCTCCCGACGCTGCGAGGCCGGCTTGTCGTCAACGTCTTCTACGAGTCGTCGACGCGCACCTCGTCGAGCTTCGAGCTCGCCGCCAAGCGGCTGTCCGCCGACACGATGTCGATCAAGGCGAGCGGCTCCGCGGTCGACAAGGGCGAGTCGCTGAAGGACACGGCGATCACACTCGGCGCCTACGACCCGGACGTGATCGTCCTGCGCCATCCGCACATCGGCGCGCCACAGCTCGTTGCTCGTGTCACCGAGGCTCGCATCGTCAACGCGGGCGACGGCAAGCACCAGCACCCGACGCAGGCGCTCCTCGACCTGTACACGATCCAGGAATCCTTTGGCCGCATCGAGGGCCTGCACGTCGCCATCGTCGGCGACATCCTGCACTCGCGCGTCGCACGCTCGAACATCCAGGCGTTGGCGCTGCTCGGCGCGCGGGTCACACTGGTCGGGCCGCCGCCGCTCCTCCCGCGAGGGATCGAGGCCATGGGTTGCGAGACGACGACCGACATCGAAGCGATCGGCGCTGCAGACGTGGTCTACATCCTCCGCATGCAGCAGGAGCGGATGCAGGAGGGCGCCAACTACGTCCCCAGTCTCCGCGAGTACACGGCCCGCTGGGGAGTGACGCCCGAGCGGCTGCGTCCGGGACAGAAGGTCATGCACCCAGGCCCGATGAACCGCGGCGTCGAGATCGACCCTCGCGTCGCCGACGCCGGTGACGCTCTCATCGAGACGCAGGTTCGCGCCGGGCTCGTCGTGCGGATGGCGGTCCTCTACGACCTGCTCACTACCGGTCCGGCGGCGGTCAAGGCTGAGCTCCCGGTGAAGGTGGCGTGATGCCAAAGCTCTTCGTGAAGGACGCACCGAAGGAGAGTCTGGTCGTCCGAGGCGCCCGCGTGGTCGATCCGGTCGAGGGCATCGACACTCAGCTCGACGTGAAGATCGACAGCGGGACGATCGCCGAGCTCGGCTCGAGCCTGCCCGCCAATGGGCACCGCGTGGTCGACGGTGCCGGGCTCGTGTTGGCCCCGGCGTTCGTCGACCCACACGTACACCTCCGGACTCCCGGGCGCGAGGACGAGGAGACGATCGCCAGCGGCACGCAGGCGGCTGCGGCAGGCGGTTATTGCGCGATCCTGGCGATGCCGAACACGGAGCCCGTCGTGGACTCGGCCGCCGTTCTCGGCGCGCTCGCCGAGCAGGCGAGGGCCGACGCGGAGGTCTCGGTCGGTTTCCTCGCCGCCATCTCCAAGGGGCAGGCCGGAGCGGAGCTTACCGAGATGGGTGAGCTTGCAGACGAAGGTGCCGTGGGTTTCACGGACGACGGGCGCCCCGTGGTGGCGACGGCGCTCATGTGGCGCGCACTGCAGTACTCGTCGATCACCGACCGGCCGCTTGCCGTCCACTGCGAGGACCCCACGCTCTCCCGCGGCGGGCACATGCATGAGGGAGCGGTCTCAGCCGAGCTCGGGATCGGCGGGTGGCCGTCGATCGCGGAGAGCGTGATGGTGGAACGCGACCTCGCGCTTGCCGAGTACGAGGGCCGCCCGCTGCACCTCATGCACCTCTCGGCACACGAATCGGTCGATGCTCTGCGGCGCGCTCAGGCGGAGGGCATTTCGGCGACGGCCGAGGTCACGCCCCACCACCTCGTCCTCACCGACGAGGCCGTGCGCTCTCTCGACCCGAACGTGAAGATGAACCCCCCGCTCGGCTCCGATCACGATCGCCAGGCGCTGATCGAGGCACTCCGCGTCGGGACGATCTCCTGTGTCGCTACGGACCACGCGCCGCACGCGCGGCACGAGAAGGACGTGCCGTTCGAGGCGGCTCCGTTCGGCGTGACCGGGCTCGAGACGGCCTTCTCGGCGCTCTACACCCACCTAGTCGAGCCTGGCGTACTGGAGCTCCCGACTCTGCTCGAGCGGATGTCGGCGGGGCCCGCTCGGGCGTACGGGCTCGAGGCTCCCCGCGTCGCAGTCGGCGCGCAGGCGAATCTCGTGCTTCTCGACCCAGGAGCCAGCTGGCGCGTGACCGAGGACGCGTTCCGCTCTCGCTCCATGAACTCGTGGCTGATCGGCGAGACGCTGCAGGGGCGCGTGTGTGCCACGATTGCCGCCGGCCGACTGGTGCACGAAGGATGAGCGGCTTCCTGGCGCTCGAGGACGGCACGGTCTTCTGCGGTCAGTCCGTCGGAGCCGCGGGGGTGGCTCTCGGCGAGGCCGTCTTCACGACCGCGATGACCGGCTACCAGGAGGTCGTGACCGATCCGAGCTTCGCGGAGCAGATCGTCTGCTTCACCGCACCAATGGTCGGGAACTACGGAGTCGCGCGTTGGCGCTCCGAGTCCGTCTGCACGCATGCACGCGCGGTCGTCATGCGCGAGGCGCGTGGCCCTGACTGGACCGATTGGCTGCGCGACAGCGGCCTTGTAGCCCTGTCCGGAATCGATACACGATCGCTCGTCCTGCACCTGCGCCAGGCGGGCGCGATGCGCGCGGCGGCAGTCTCGGGCGAAGCTTCGCTTGACGCCGTGCTCGACCAGGTACGGGCGCAACCCTCGATGGCCGGCCGCTCCCTCGCCGCCGAGGTCTCCACACGCGAGCCGTACGTGTTCTCGGACGCCGGTGCGGCGCACATCGCCGTCGTCGACTACGGCTGCAAGCTCTCGATCTTGAACCGACTCGCCTGGAAGGGGGCAGCGGTCACCGTCTACCCGCACGACGCCGACGCCGACGAGCTTGCCGGCTACGACGGGGTGCTCCTCTCAAACGGCCCCGGTGACCCGGAGCCGCTTGGGGATCAGGTAAAGAGGATCGAGGCGCTCTTGGGCCGCACGTCGGTGCTCGGCATCTGCCTCGGGCACCAGCTCCTGGCCCTCGCCACGGGACACAGGACGTTCAAGCTGCCCTTTGGACACCGAGGAGCGAACCACCCCGTGGTCGAGCGCGCGACCGGCCGCGTCCTGGTCACGAGCCAGAACCACGGCTTCGCGGTCGCGCCGAGCGATGTGCGCGAGGCGACCTACGTTTCGTTGTACGACGGAACCGTCGAGGGGCTCGACTTCCCGAGCCTCGGTGCGCGCTCCGTCCAGTTCCATCCGGAAGCCGGCCCGGGGCCGCACGACGCCTGGCGGATTCTCGACGACTTCGTGCAGGAGGTGGGCCTTGCCAAGGCGGCGTGACCTCGAATCCATCTGCCTGATCGGCTCCGGGCCGATCGTCATCGGCCAGGCGTGCGAGTTCGACTACTCGGGCTGCCAGGCCCTGAAGGTGCTGCGCGAGGACGGGTTCCGGACGATCGTCGTCAACTCGAACCCGGCGACGATCATGACCGACCCCGGGTTCGCCGACCGTACGTACATCGAGCCGCTCGACTTCGAGGGCGTCGCCGACGTCCTGCGCCGCGAGCGCCCCGACGCGCTGCTCCCGACGATGGGCGGCCAGACGGCGCTCAATCTCGCGGTCGAACTGGCCGAGTCGGGCACATTGGCCGACCTCGGCGTCGAGCTGATCGGCGCGCCGATCGACGTCATCCGCCGCGCCGAAGACCGCGAGCGCTTCCGCGAGACCGTGCAGCTCGCCGGCCTGCGGGTGCCTGAGTCGACGATCGTCACCTCGCCCTCCGAGCTTCCGGACTCGCTGACGTTCCCGGTCATCCTCCGGCCGGCCTTCACGCTCGGTGGTCACGGCGGCGGCACCGCCCGCTCGCCCGAGGAGCTGCAGCGGCTGCTCGACCGCGCGCTCCGAGAGAGCCCGGTCAGCCAGGTGCTCGTCGAGGAGTCGCTGCTCGGCTGGGACGAGTTCGAGCTCGAGGTCATGCGCGACCGCAACGACAACGCGGTCATCGTCTGCTCGATCGAGAACCTCGACCCGATGGGCGTGCACACGGGCGACTCGGTCACCGTCGCACCACAGATGACACTTTCGGACGAGGGCTACCAGGAGCTACGCGACGCCGCCCTGGTCGTCGTGCGGGCGGTCGGGGTCGAGACAGGCGGGGCGAACATCCAGTTCGCGCGCGAGCGCGGGACCGGCGAGCTGCGCGTAATCGAGATGAACCCGCGCGTCTCGCGATCCTCGGCGCTCGCCTCGAAGGCGACCGGCTATCCGATCGCCAAGGTCGCGGCGAAGCTCGCGGTCGGCTACACGCTGGACGAGATCCCGAACGACCTCACCGGGAGCACCCCTGCCAGCTTCGAGCCGACCCTCGACTACGTCGTCGTCAAGTTCCCGCGCTTCGCCTTCGAGAAGTTTCCCGGCGCGGACCCGACACTCGGCACGCAGATGAAGTCGGTCGGCGAGGCGATGGGGATCGGCCGCACTTTCGCCGAGGCTTTCATGAAAGCCATGCGCTCCCGCGAGCTCGACGAGGGCGCCCCGACACCGTGGCCCACGCTGGGGTCCCTGCCGGACGGGGTGCATCCCTGGTTCAGGGCCGAAATCGGCCGGGTCACCGACGCGCTGGGCCGGATCGAGAACGTCCACGACCTGGTTGCCGCCGACTGGCTGGGTCTCAAGCGGCTCGGGATCTCGGACGCGCAGGTCGCCGAGCGCTGTGGCGTGAACCCGGAAGTCGTTCGCGGGCAGCGGCGCGGGTGGGGCGTACGGCCGGTCTACCGCCGGGTCGACTCCTGTGCGGGCGAGGTGGAGGCTGCCTCGAACTACTTCTACTCGACCTGGGGCGAGGCCGAAGAGGCGCCTCCACGGGGGGACAAGCCGCGTGTCGTCATCCTCGGCTCCGGCCCGAACCGAATCGGCCAGGGGATCGAGTTCGATTATTGCTGCGTCCACGCGGCGCAATCGTTTCGCGCCCTCGGCTATGAGGCCGTGATGGTGAACTGCAACCCGGAGACCGTCTCGACCGACTACGACACGTCCGACCGACTCTACTTCGAGCCGCTCGGCGTCGAGGAGGTGCTCGCGATCTGCGAGCGGGAGCTGCCCGACGGTGTCGTCATCCAGTTCGGGGGTCAGACCCCGCTCAAGCTGGCCCGGGCTCTCGAGGACGCGGGTTTCCGCATCCTCGGGACGCCGTTCGAGGCGGTCGACCTAGCCGAGGACCGCGAGCGCTTCGGGGCCTTCTGCGAAGAGATCAGAGTGGCCGTGCCGCCGTGGGCGATGGCCCAGGGGCCTGAGCAAGCCACGTACGCAGCGGATGCGATCGGCTACCCAGTCCTGATCCGGCCTTCCTACGTGCTGGGCGGCCGCAACATGCAGGTCTGTTACGAGGCAGAGGCTGTCGCGAAGGCCGCTGCGAGCGGGGAGCGCGTGCTCGTCGACCGTTTCCTCGAAGGTGCGATCGAGATTGACGTCGATGCGCTGTGCGACGGCAAGGAGACCTACGTCGCGGCCGTCATGCAGCACATCGAGGAGGCCGGCGTGCACTCGGGTGACTCCTCCTGTGTCCTGCCCGCGCCCTCCCTCGACCGGGCTGCAACGGAGGCGATCGAGGCGACGGTGACCCGGTTGGCGCCTGCGCTCGGGGTCGTCGGTCTCGTCAACGTCCAACTCGCACTGGCCGAGGGCGAGCTCTACGTCCTGGAGGCGAATCCGCGGGCGTCTCGCACGGTGCCGTTCGCCAGCAAGGCAATCGGCGTCAACCTCGTCGCTGCGGCTTGCCGTCTCGCGGCTGGCACGCTGCTCGCCGAGCTGAACCTCCCTCGGGGAGGTCAGACCCAGGAGCAGTTCTGCGTCAAGGCGGCGGTGCTGCCGTTCGCGCGCTTCCCCGGCGCGGACCCCGTGCTCGGCCCCGAGATGCGGTCGACAGGCGAGGTCATGGCGAGTGCTGCCGACCTGCCGACCGCTCTTGCCAAGGCCGAGCGAGCCGCGGGCAGGCCGCTGCCCAGCGAGGGGACGGCGTTCCTCTCCGTCCGCGATGCCGACAAGCCGGCGGCGATCGAGATCGCGCGCTCGCTGTCGCGCCTGGGCTTCCGGCTCGTCGCCACGGCCGGGACCGCCCACACGCTGGCGGCGGCAGGGATCGGCGTCGAGCACGTGCGCAAGGTGACCGAGGAGGGGGAAGGCGCGACCGTCGTCGATCTCGTCCGCCGCGGCCACTGCGATCTCGTCGTCAACACGCCCTTCGGCGGGTCCGGCGCCCGCTCTGACGGGTATCTGATCCGCGAGGCAGCCCTCACCGCCCGTGTTCCGTGCATCACGACCATCGCCGGAGCCAGGGCTGCGGTGCGGGCGATCGCAGAGGCCCAGGGCGACCTCGCCGTATCCCTTCAGGAACGCATCAGTGCGCAGCCCGCGTAACGGGGGAACCCAGGGTTCCCCTGTTGGCCCCCTCCTTCACTCATCGCGAGGTCGAGCGCAGACGTGGGCTCCCGCCGGGCAAAGCCCGGCTCCGTCCTGGGACGCCGTGCGGCCGGCCGACAAGCGAGCGTCGAGTGTGTAGACGTGAAAAACGCAGGGTGATTGGCGTGGAAGGCGTGGGGGCGTACACGCTGCTCCGAGTCGAGCGGGGTGGGCTCGAGCCGGGCGTGCCGGGGCAGTTCTTCATGGTCGAGGCGCCTGGGCGACTCCTCCCGCGGCCGATGAGTCTCTGCCTGGCACCCGCGGGGGAACTCGGCTTTCTGCTGGAAGGGGTGGGGCCCGGCACGCGCGCCCTCTGCGAGGTGGAGCCGGGGGAGCGTCTTTATGTCTTCGGGCCGCTCGGGAACGGGTTCCGGCTCGACGTCGAGCGGCCACTCCTCGTCGGCGGGGGAATCGGGATCGCGCCGTTCCCGTACGTGGCCCAGGCGCTGGGCGACCCCCCCGTGCTTCTCGGATTTCGCAGCGAACGCCACGCCGAAGCCGCTGTCCTGCTACCGAACGCCGCCGTCGTCGTCGAGCCGACGTATGTCACTGAGCCACTAGCCGAACTGGTCGAGGATCACGACGTCCTCGCGTGCGGTCCCGAGCCGATGCTCGAGGCTGTCCGGGCTCTCGCGCCGACCGCCCAACTCGCCTGGGAAGCGCCCATGGCGTGCGGCTACGGCGCCTGCTACGGATGCTCTGTGGAGATCGACGGTGTGCTGAAGCGCCTCTGCATCGACGGACCGATCCTGGAGGCAGCATGATTCTGAACGCCTCCGGGTGCCTGGACGCCCTCGCGGCCCCGGAGGTAGCACGGTCGCTCGACGCCTTCGTGACGAAAACGGTGACGCCGCAACCGCGCCAGGGGAATCGCCCCGTGCGCATCGCCGAGACCGAGCACGGAATGCTCAATTCGATCGGGCTCGAGAACCCCGGCATCGAGGCGCTCGTGGCGGAGAAGCTGCCGCGGCTCGTCGAGCTGGGCGTGCCCATCTGGGTTTCAGTCGGGGGGTTCGCCGCCACCGACTTCGCCGAGTTGTGCGCCGCCCTCGACGAGCGTGACGAGGTGACGGCGATTGAGCTCAACCTCTCGTGCCCGAACGTCGACGAGGCCCCCGAGAGCGCAGCCGAGATCGTCGTAGCCGCCCGTGCCGAGACGCGGAAGCCGCTCTACGCGAAGCTCTCTCCGGCGGCAGCGGACGTGGCCGAGGTCGCTCGCGCGGTGCAGGCCGCAGGAGCCGACGGGCTCTCGCTCGTGAACACGATGCGAGGCCTTGTGCTCGACACACACAGTCTCGAGCCAACCCTTGGCACCGAAACGGGCGGTTACTCAGGCCCCGCCCTGAAGCCGATCGCGCTCGCTGCGGTCTTTCGGTGCTACCGCGCGACCGGCATGCCGATCGTCGGGATGGGGGGGATCACCACCGGCCGAGACGCTCTCGAGTTTCTGGCGGCGGGGGCGAGCGTGGTCGCGTTGGGGACGGTTCTCTTCGCCGACCCCGAGGCCCCAGCCCGGGTTCAAGCGGAGCTCATGACCGAGCTTTCGGCTCGGGGCCTAGACCAGCCGGAAGATGCCTGCGGGATTTCGCACCGCGCGGCGGCCACGACTGTTGCCTGAACTGAAATACACGGATTAGCGGCCAAAACGGACCTATTGCACGGCCCTCCCAGGGTGACTAGTATCTCGCGCCGTGGCGGCAACGAAGACTCAGGCGCAGGCGCCCGCACGATCTCGAGACCAACGGATGGAAGCCCTGAAGAGGGCGAACGACATCCGCGTCAAGCGGGCGCAGCTGAAGAAAGACCTAAAAACGGGTCGCGCAAACATCGAGAAAATTCTGACCAATCCGCCCGAGTACGTTGCGACCGCGAAGGTCTTCGACATGCTGATGGCGGTCCCCAAGTTCGGGCGGGTGAAGGCGGCGCGTTTCCTGAACCAGGCCCGGATCAGCCAGTCGAAGACGGTCGGAGGGCTCTCAGATCGCCAGCGCTCTGAGCTCATTGGGCTCTTCAACCGCTAGGTGGGTTTGGCGGAACTCGCTCGTTGCCGGGGTGCGATGGTCGTTCCGAGGCAAAGACGCAGGGAACCCCAATGCTCGTCAGCATTGGGGTGACTGAGGACGCCGCCTCGGGGCGAGCAGCGCGGCCCGGCGACACAGCCGGCGTTTCGTCAAACCCACCTTCCGACACGCGGCTCCCAGTCTTCGTCATCACCGGCACTTCGGGGGCCGGGAAAGGGACTCTGGAGCGAGCACTGCTAGCCCATCTGCCCGAGCTCGAGCTCGCAGTCTCGGCCACGACGAGGGATCGACGCCCCGGCGAGGTCGATGGGCGCGAGTACCACTTCATCTCGAACGCCGATTTCGACGAGCGGCTCGACGCGGAGGAGTTCCTGGAGTGGGTCGAGTTCCCCTGGGGGCAACGCTCGGGGACGCTCCGGTCGGAAATCGACCGCATCTCCGACTCGGGCCGGGTCCCGCTGCTCGACCTCGAGCCCGACGGCGCGATCCGCGTCAAGAAACGGGTTCCGAACAGCGTGACGATCTTCGTCTCGGCTCCGACATTCGCCGAGAACGAGCGCCGGCTGCGGGCGCGGGCGACCGAGAGTGAAGGTGAGATCGACGAACGCCTCGACCTGGCGAGAAAGCAGCTCGAGCAGGCGGACGACTTCGACCACGAGGTGGTCAATGACGATCTCGAGCGGGCCGTGGAGGAGATTTCGGCCATCGTCCGCGGCCGGCTCGCCGACGCAGGTACCATGTCCGAGCCGTGATTCACCCACGCATCGACCAGCTCCTGGAAAACGTCAACGAGCGCTATGCGCTCGTGATCGTCGCTGCCAAGCGCGCACGGCAGATCAACAACTACCACCACCAGCTCGGTGAGGGCACTTTCGACGAGAACCCGCCGCCGCTGGTGGAGTCGCGCTCGAAGAACTACCTGACGATGGCCCTGGAAGAGATCGCCGAGGGCAAGATCAAGTACAAGTACAAGTAACCGCGGGTGAACCCATGGTTCTCCCGCGAGCCCCCTCCTTCACACCTCTTTCGAGCAAGCTGATCGCGGGCTCCCGCCGGGCAAAGCCCGGCTCCGCCCAGGATCGCCGAGGTGGTTTTCAGCCCAAGGACGATTGATGGCGCGCGTCCTGCTCGGTGTGACCGGGGGCATCGCTGCGTATAAGGCTTGTGAGTTGGCACGTCGCCTGGTGCTCGCGGGGCACGATGTCTTCCCGCTCTTAACGCGCGGAGCGGAGCGCTTCGTGACCAAGGAGACCTTCGCCGCGCTGACTCGCCGCTCGGTGGGGGACGACCCCTATCCGCACCTGACGAAAGCTGACCTGCTGGTCATCGCGCCGCTGACCGCGAACACGCTTGCCAAGCTGGCACACGGGCTGGCCGACGACGTGCTCACCGAGGCGGCGCTCGCTCACCGTGGGCTGATCCTCGTCGCGCCCGCGATGAACGCCGGCATGTGGGAGCACCCCGCCACGCAGGCGAACGCCGAGACGCTTCGCTCGCGGGGCGTCGAGCTCATCGGCCCCGCCGCAGGCGAGCTGGCCGAGGGCGAGACGGGCGTGGGCCGCATGGCCGAGCCGGAGGAGATCTTCGCGCGGTGCCAGGAACTTCTCGGGGGCCGCAACGGGCCGCTCGAAGGCCGGCGGGTCCTCGTCACGGCAGGCGGTACGCGTGAGCCGCTCGACAGCGCCCGCTTCGTCGGCAACCGCTCGTCCGGCCGGATGGGCGTGGCGCTCGCCGAGGAGGCTCGCCGGCGTGGAGCCGAGGTCACCCTCGTTGCGTCGAATCTCGCTGTCGCAGCACCTCGCGGGGTAGAGATCGTCGAGGCTCACACCGCCGCCGACGTCGAGCGCGAGGTCGGAGCCCGCGCCTCCAGGGCCGACGTCGTCCTGATGGCGGCCGCGGTCGCGGACTACCGGCCCGCAGAGGAGCTCGGCAGCAAACGCCCCAAGGACGAGCGCCCCTGGCCCCTCGACCTCGTGCCCACCGTAGACGTCATCGCGAGCCTGTCGAGACGACGCTCGAACGGACAGATCCTCGTTGCCTTCGGCGCCGGTGAGGGCGAGGCCGGGCTCGAGCGTAAGCGTCGCATGCTCACCGACAAAGACGTCGACCTCGTCGTCTACAACGATGTGTCCCGCGACGACATCGGCTTCGACGCGCCCGACAACGAGGTCGTGATCGTGGGGCGAGCCGGCGAGCGACGGGTCGGCAAGGCTCCGAAGGCACGTGTCGCTGCCGAGATCCTCGACGAGGTGGAGACGCTCGTCGGTGGCTGACCGCCCGCGCACGGAAGTCAGCCAGGCCTCGGGGGAGGTGATCCGCCGCGTGGCGGAAAACCTCGGCCGCGTCGTCCATGCTCCGGCCGAGACCCTCCGCCTCTGCGTCCTCTGCTTGATCAGCGAGGGGCACTTGATCATCGAGGACTTCCCGGGAGTTGGGAAGACGATGCTCGCCAAGGCGATCGCGCGCTCCGTGGATTGCTCGTTCTCCCGTGTCCAGTTCACCCCCGACCTGCTCCCCTCCGACGTCACCGGCGTCAACGTCTTCAACCAGCGCTCGAACGAGTTCGAGTTCCGCCCGGGTCCGGTCTTCGCCAACCTCGTGCTGGGCGACGAGATCAACCGGGCGCCGCCGAAAACACAGGCCGCGCTCCTCGAGTGCATGCAGGAAAACCAGGTAACGATCGACGGCGTCAGCTACGCACTCGGCCGACCGTTCATGGTGATCGCCACCCAGAATCCGATCGAGTACGAGGGCACGTACCCGCTGCCCGAGGCGCAACTCGATCGTTTCACGCTACGCGTCTCGATCGGGTACCCCGCTCCGGCGGACGAGGCCCGCATGCTGTCCGAGCAGACGACCGCGCCGCCGCTCGACGATCTCGAGCCGATCACCGACGCGACGGGGATCACGCGCGTGATCGACGAGGCGACGGCCATCTACGTCGAAGACAGCATTCATCGCTACGTCGTCGACCTGGTCGGCCAGACCCGCGCGGATGCGCGCCTCTATCTGGGCGCTAGCCCGCGCGCGGGGATCGCGCTGCTCCGCGTCGCCAAGGCCGCCGCGCTCGCAGAAGGACGCGACTACGTGCTGCCGGACGACGTCAAGGCTCTGGCGGTTCCCGTCCTCGCGCACCGGTTGATCCTCGGCCCGGAAGCGCGGGCGGGCGGCACGCCCTCAGAAGCGCTCGTCCGAGAGGCCGTCGAACGCGCACCGGTCCCCACGTGACATGACCGACCGGGGCCAGGCGGTCGCCGTGCTCGCCGTGGCAACGTACCTGGCGGCCTGGGCGTTCGGCACGCGTGCGCTGTATCCGGCGGCCGTCGGGCTCGCGCTCGCAGTCGGCCTGGGCTGGGCCTGGGTTCGAGTCCTGCGGCGTCCCATCACCTTGCGCCGCGGCCTCGGCGCCGCAGAGCACCTCGAGGGAGACGACGTGCCGGTCCTGTTGGAGGCCACCGTTCGCCAGCCGGCTCCCAGATCGCTCGACGCAGTAGACGTGGTCGACCGGCTCGGCGAGCGGCGCGTTCGCCTGGGCCGACACGGAGGAGCGCTGCTCGGGCGCTACGTGCTCCCGAAGGTCGCGCGGGGCCGCTACCGCTTTCAGGGTGCGCGCACGGTCTTCGAGGATCCATTCGGCCTCTTCCTCGCCGAGTCCGAGGCCAGCGGCGAGGCGACTCTGCTCGTCTACCCGCGCCTCGTGGAAGTCGACCGGCTCTTCTCGGAGGCGGGCGGCGCCGCGCAGGAGGGCGGCCGGCGTCTCATGCGCCGGACGAGCGGCTTCGACCTGCACAGCGTGCGCGACTACCAGGAGGGCGAGTCGCTTCGAAAGGTTCACTGGCCCACGACGGCTCGGCGGGGCCGTCTGATGGTCAAGGAGCTCGAGGACACCCCGCACGACGAAGTGGCCGTGCTGCTGGACGCCGATGCCCGGAGCGCCGTCGCGGACAACTTCGACGTCCAGGTGCGGGCCGCGGGCTCGATCTTGCGCGTCCACGCGCTGCGAGGCAGGCGCGCGTTGCTTGCCGTGACGACGAGCCCGCCCGAGTACAGGCGGGTTACATCGTTCGACGGCGAGTGGCAGCTTGCCCTCGAGCTCTTGGCGTCGATCGAGCCGACGGGCACGGAGCGCGTTGAGTCGTTTCTCGCGCGCGAATCGTCGCCTGCCGGGCAGGCGGTCGAGCTGGTCGTGGTGACTGCCGCTCTGTCGCTCCGGCTCGCCGACGCGCTCATCGAGCGAACGCTTGCCTACCGCCCCGCCTCCCTCGTGCTGGTGCACGCCGGTCGCGAGCCGGTGCGCGACCCACTCCTTCTTCGCTTGAGCGCGACCGGGGTCCCGCTGACCGTGCTCCAGCCGGGAGACGACCTGCAGGCGAAGCTCTCGGCCCTGCCGGAGAGGGTGGCCGCGCATGGCTAGAACCGCATTGCTGGCCGCAGCGCTGGCCGCGATCGTCGCGTCGAGCTGGGCCAGGCTCGAGCAGCCGGGGCCCGGGCTGGGCGAGCTCCTGCTCGTTGTGGCACTGGGCGTATTGCCCGCGCTCGTCCATGGCCGCGTCCGAATCGTGGCGGCCGCGGTCGCAACACTGATCGCGGGCTCCGTCGCACTCGACGTGTCTCTGCGCTCCGCCTCTCCGTTCGACGATCGCGACATCGTCGCCTCACTTGCGTCTCGCACGTGGGAGGGCTTTCTCAACTTCTACGACGTGACCGTGCCGTTCGAGGGCATCGCGCAGCCGTTGATGCACGGCGCGCTCCTGATGGCCGTCTTCGTCTTCTCGCTGGCGGGAGCCCTGGCCGTCGCGGCTCGCAGGCCGCCCCTGGCCCTGGCGGCCCTGCTGCTGGGCGCTGGCTGGCCGGCCACGATGCTTCCCGGCGGCAATGAGCTCGGGCGGGGCCTCCTGATCCTCGCGGCCGGGCTGGTGCTGCTCGCTGCGGTTCGCCCGGGACCGCTGAAACTGCGCTCTCAGCTCCTCGCCGGGGGCGCCGTTGCCGCACTGGCGCTCACGCTCTCGGCCTCCGGTGCGGTTGCGAAGAGCCAGTTCGTCGACTGGCAGAGCTGGGACTTCTACAACAAGCCCGATACACCGGTCGGCGTCTCGTACGTCTGGCGCGCCAACTACGACGGCGTCAAGTTCCCGAACAAGCGCACGCGTGTGCTCCAGGTCCGCGGCTCCTCGACAGCGAGCTACTGGCGCGCCACGACGCTCGACGCCTTCACCGAGGATCATTGGAACGAGGACCTGACGCCCGCCTTCCCGCCGCAGGAGGGGACGCGCGCCGATTTTTCGAGGGAGGAGCTCGCCCTCATGCCCTCCGAGGCGAGCGACCGTGAGCAGTGGACGCGCGCCGACGTGACCGTGGAGGCGCTCCGCGACCAGCATCTGGTCGGTCCGAGCGTGCCCATCGCGTACGACACGGGCGACCTCGGTATCGTCCAGTACGCGTCCGGCGCCGTCGGGCTCCTGCCGCAAGGCCTTGCGCGAGGCGACGAGTACACGGCCTGGGGCTATGCGCCCCGCCCGAAGCCGAGCGCGCTCGCCAAGTCTCCTGCCGCCTATCCGCCGGTCATCGCCGATGCGGGCTTCTACCGGACGGTGGACCGGGGGACGTTCGCTCCGCTCTTCGGCGAGCCGGGCCGAGAGCAGTGGGCGCAGGACACCTTCGCCTTCGATCTCAGACTCAGGCCGTACAAACCGCTCTACCGGCAGGCAGTCCGAGTCGCCGGCCAGGCGCGCAACCCCTATGCGGCGACTGTCGCCCTCGAGGCCTGGTTCCGGACCGGCGGTGGGTTCACCTATGACGAGAGCCCGCCCAGATCTCCGCGTGGCTCGCCGCCGCTCGTCTTCTTCGTCCAGACTTCCAAGACGGGCTATTGCCAGCACTACGCGGGCGCGATGGCCCTCATGCTCCGCTATCTCGGGATTCCGTCGCGCGTCGCCGCCGGGTTCACGAGCGGGACATACGACCGCGAGCGCCGCGTCTGGAACGTCAGCGACCGGAATGCCCACACCTGGGTCGAGGTCTGGTTCCAGGGCTACGGCTGGCTGCCCTTCGACCCGACTCCCGGCCGCGGCAATCTCAGCGGGCCCTACAGCGCGTCTTC
>JACCXX010000011.1 GCA_013696805.1 Actinomycetota bacterium | reverse complement strand
GTGGCGGAGGTGGCGGAGGTGGCGGCGGCAGTGGCGGAGGTGGCGGCGGGGGCGGTGGCGGCGGAGGCGGGGGAACTCCACAGGACGGGAACTTGAAGGAACCGATCCGGGTCTGCCACCCCACGGGGCTCGTCGTTGCGTAGAACTCGGTCGTGTACCAGAAGGTGCAGTCGTCGAGCGGATCGATCGACATCATCGAGTAGTCGCCCCAGCGGGCCGCCGTGCCCGTCTGCGAGCCCGCGCCGTTGATCAGCGTCGCCTCACCCTGGGCGAACTGGCCCGGGGGGTCGCCGGCCAGGCGCCCGGCGTAGCGGATGCCGGGGTAGACGTCGACGCCGTTCGATACGGAGTAGCCGGCGGCGATGTTGCCGTTGGCGTCCATCGCGGCGCTCCCCATGAAGCGGTACACGCCGTCGTCCGGCGCATACGTGCCCTGGTCGTGAATTGCCCAGCTGCCGGTGGTCTTGCGGAACTCGTACCAGCGGATTCCGGCCCTCCCTGCACCGTCCGCGTCAACGGTCTGCGTGACGACCATCGACTGGTGCGTCCCGAAATTCCGGTACTGGAGCCGGTGCATGATGCGGTTCGAGAGGGTGTCGATCCGCTGGCTCGTCCCGGGCTGGGGGACGCACCCGCGAGCTGTTGGGAAGCAGTTCAGAATCGAGTCGAAGGCCGCTGCCGGAAGGTCCGACTCCTGCACGACGCTCAGCGAAGGAGCCGCCCAGTCGACGGTCGCGTTCCAGATCTCGATCTCGTCAACCCCCCCGTAGACCGCGCCGTCCTTCATCGTCGCGATCGGGTTCGGCGCGCCGTTCGGCGGCGGGGTCGGCCCATCGGCGTCGGCCGGAAGCATCCTCGTGAGGGCGTTTGCGAGATCCTGGTAGACCATGCGCGCGTTTGGGTCGCAGGCGAGCATCCTGTCGCGCTCGAAAGCCCAGATCCCGATACCGGCGAAGTTTGGGTTGAACTGCGGCGCGGTCAGGAAGTACGCGTTCTGGGCCGGCCAGACGCCGAACTTCGGGTAGTCGTTGAACTTCGTCGGGTGCACCGCGAACTGGTACGTGCACCAGGTTCCAGTCGGGTCCGGTGTTTGCGAGACGGCGATGCACTGGTAGTACGGTCCGCCGAAGACGGCGAACTGCGAGGCGAAGAAGCGGCCCGAGTACTGGTCGTAGAGGACGATCGGGTCGCCGTCGTTGTACTGGGGGTTGCCGCAGATGTCGTGGCCGGTGAAGAGCGTGTTCCCGGTTGTCGGAGGCACGAGGACGGCTCCGGTGCGCGAGTAGATCGCGTAGTGCTGGTTGACCCACTCCATGTATTGCGCCGGGCCGATGTCGCCGTTGGTGTCGGGCGGGTAGCAGCCGCAGAGGTTGCTGATGCCCTCGAAGTTGGCGATCGGGCCGGGCATCTCGCCACTCCTCTCGGTCTGGACGACAGGATCGAACGAAAAGCTGTCCAGCCCCTGCCGGGGGAACACCTCGGGCGAGAACAGGGCGCCCGAGGTATCGGTTTCCGGGGCGACCGACGGTGCGGAGCGCAGCGTCCGCAGCGGCGGCGTCATCCGCATCTCCCCGGTTGAAACGAGAGTCTTCGGCGAGGCGGGGCTCGAGCCGGCCGTCGCCGGGCTGAGCACGACTCCGACCACGGACAGCGCCAGACCGAACACGGTCAGCAATCGAACCCTGCTCGAAGACCCTCCCATCCCGCGGCGATTGTGGCACTTTCCTTTGAAGTCCACAAAATGGGCCGAACAGCCTATTTGTGATGTGCTGCTACGGACTCGTGGGTGGCTTTTCTTCTGCCGCCTTGGCGTACGCCAGCTGGAGGTTGGCGACGAGCTGGGTGAGCTCGTCCAGCAGCTCTTTCGTCACCGACCCTTCGAGGACGGGCAGGAGAGCCTTTATCGAGTCGATCGCAAGCCGGGCTTGCTCGAGGTCGCGCGAGTCGGTCTCGAGCTTCGCGTAGCCGAGCTGGGACGTCGTCGAGATCGTCGAGAGCAGGAGATCCGAGACCTTCATCTTCCGGATCGCCTCCAGGAGTTCCTCGGGCGCGATCTCCTGACGCTCGTCGTCAGCCATTGACGTCCTAGAGGGGGTTGCTCTTTGAGGTCAATCGGGTCGACCGGTCAGTTCCGACGGACGCACGGGCCAAGCCCGAGCGTCCTGAAGGCGGCACCGCAAGCGGCGCCTGGGGGGCGACTTGTTCGGCGTAGATCTCTTCGAGGGTCGCCCCCTCCTCGTGACGGGCTCGCTGGCGCTCGGCCGCGTTCGCCTCCGGAACGGCAAGGTATTCGGCGGTGCCGAGCTCCCCGACGACCGGCTGCACCCAGTCGATCAGCTCCTCGATCGCCACTCGAGTCGGCCTGACACGACCACTTTCCAGGTCGATGAGCTCACCCGAGAGCCCGTGGCGGATCGCGCGCCAGAAGTTCTCCTCGATCAACCGGTGAGGCGGCAGTAGGAGCGGCTCGCCCTCGTCGACGGCGCGTGCGATCCGAACTGTGAGCGAGTAGGTCAGGGCCGCGAGCGTAATCGCTTCCTCCTGCCGCGGCTGCGAGTCGCACACCCGGATCTCCACGGTGGGAAAGGCCAGGTGCGGCCGCACGCTCCACCACATCTGCGTGTGCTCGTCGATCGAGCCCGTCTCGAAGAGGAACCGCACGTACTCCTCGAACGTGGCCCAGTCACCGTATGCGTCGGGAACCCCGCAGCGTGGGAAGAAGCGCGTGAAGATCTGCGTGCGCGCAGTGTGCAGGCCGGTGTTCACGTTCTCGACGAACGGCGAGCTCGCTGAGAGCGCGAGCAACTCGGGTAGATAGGCGCGAAGCCCGTCGGTCACCTGCACGGCGCGGTCGGCCCCGTTGATCGCCACGTGGACATGCAGGCCGAACGAGTTGTTCCGCCAGACGACGTACTGGAGGATCTCGTCATTCCGGCGGTAGTGCGGCGTGTCGATGATCCGCTGGTCCTGCCATGGGCTCCAGGGGTGCGTGCCAGTCGCACCGAGCCCGACCCCGAGCCGGTCGGCCAGAGAACGAAGCTGCCTTCGTCGCTCGGGTACGCGCGCGGCTACCTCGGCAAAGCTGTCGCAGCGGCCCGTCCGGATCTCGACTTCCGACGCGATCAGCTCTCCTACGAGGTGCTGCTCGAGGTCCGTCCCTTCGGCGGCGGCTTTGAGCTCCTCGAAGCGGTTCGACAGCGCAAGCGTCTCTGAATCGAGGATCGCGAATTCCTCCTCGACGGCGAGTGAGAAGTCCTGTGCCTGCTCGAATTGTTCCCGGGCCTCGTGGAGCAGCTCGTCCGGGGTCAGCCGCTGTTCGTCTCGCACCCCGGAAGCCTAGTTAACGGGCGCCAGCAGCCGGTCTGCGACGCCTGCCCAACTCCACCGCTCGACTACGGCTCGCCGTGCGGCGGCGCTCAGCGTGGCCCGATCGCGCGCTGGAAGCTCCAGCAGGCGTCGCAGCTTGGCGGCCAGATCGGCGGCGTCGCCGGTGGTGAAGCTCGCCAGATCGCGGTGGCGCGCGGGATAAGACTCTTCGACCCCGGTAGCAATCTCGGCCAGCCCAGAGTGGCGTGCGACGAGGGGCAGCGAGCCGCCGGCCGCTGCTTCGGCAGCGACCATGCCGAAGGCCTCCGGAAAGATCGAGGGCACGACCGTCACGTCGGCAAGGGGAACCAGGTTGACGAGGTGACGATGCTCGAGGGCCCCTGTGAAGAGCGTTCCCGGCGGGGCCATTCGCTCCAGCTCTTCCCGGTAGTCCCCGAAGCCGACGACGACCGCGCGTGCGCCAACCGTGCGCAGCGCCTCGAAGAGGACGTGGATGCCCTTGTTGTAGAGGAGCTTCCCGAAATAGAGGACCGTCGGCTCCTCGCTCTCGAAGAAGCGGGCGAGGCGCTCGGTGTTGCCTTCGTCGGGAAGTCGCTCGTCCGCGTTGCCCGGATTCGGCGGGTCGGCACGGGTCTCCAAGAGCAGGCCACGGAGAGCTTCGTCGCGGGGCCTCGGCGCGAACTCGTCGACGTCAACGCCGGGGGGTACCTCGTGAACTCGGTCGACGTGGCCGACGACGTCCTCCAGCACTTCGCGGATGTGTGCCGAGCCGACGAAGACGGCCTCTGCGCCAGCAAGCCCCTCTCGCCCCAGCGCCCCGAGCTCGGGGTTCCCCCGCATCGAGTACTCGAGCTCCGAGCCGTGCGCCTTCACGGCATACCGCGCTCCGGTCGCGGCCGCTACCGGCCCGCCCATCAGGACGTGATTAGCGAAGACGAGGTCTGTGGGTAGGTGCTCGCGAAGGGCGCCCGCGTTCGCCTGGACGTACTGGTCATGCTCCTCGGCTGTGAAGTCCTGGAGCAGCTTGGGCTCGTGTCCCTCGTACCGATCGATGACGAAGACTGGCAGCGGCCCGGGGATGTCCGGCTTGACGACGCTCGCCCCGCCAAGGTCGAACTGGTCGGGATGTGGCTCCTGGGCGAACACGATCACCTCGTGGCCCGCGCGTCCCCACTCGCGCGCGAGCGCGCGTGTGTAGACGTTCGAGCCCGTTCCTCCCAGCAGGTACCCGTGCCAGAGCAGGATCTTCATGCTCGAACGGGGTCGCTCGGGCGAGGAGAAGGCAACAGGTCTGGCGCTCGTAGGTCGATCTGGGGAGTCGCGTCCGTTTCTCATGCGGCTACTGAAGAACCCTGCGGTGCTGGATTTCGCCAAGCTTTTCAAGGTCGGCGCTCTGCTCGCGCTCCGAACGCGGAGTGTGAAGACGAGTTCGCCGGGCGGCTCGTGTTTTTCCCGCCCAGGCTCTAGGGTTTGTGGCCGCCGTTGATGTCCATCCGCCACCGCCTCGGCGCTCTCCAGGAGCAACGCTTCCGCCTGCTCTGGACGGCTCAGAGCTTCTCCTCCCTCGGGGATTCGATGGTGCTCGTCGCGGTGCCGTTCGCAGCCCTTCAGATCGGCGGCTCGCCGACTGCGGTCGGGCTCGTCTTCGCCGCCAACCTCGTTCCGCGGATTGCCCTCATGCTCGTCGGCGGCGTCTGGGCCGACCGTTTGCCGCGCCAGCACGTGATGATCGCCGCCGACCTCATCCGGGGCCTGGGCCAGGCGGCCGGCGCGTTCGTTCTCCTGACGGGCGTCGCCGAGCTCTGGCAGCTCGCCTTCATCGCCGCTATCCACGGGTCTGGAGCCGCCTTCTTCACGCCGGCCGCGAGTGGCTTCATCCCCGAGACCGTGAGTCAGCCGCGCCTCCAACAGGCCAACGCCCTCATCGGCATCTCTCGCAACGTGTTCGCCGTCGTCGGGCCTGCTCTGGCAGGCATCCTCGTTCATGCGTTCGGACCGGGCTGGGTCTACGGCATCGACGCCGCCACATTCGCGCTCAGCGCGTCCTTCCTCGTCCGCCTTCCGGCCGGCAGGCCACGCACGGCGCACAAGAATTTCGTGGCCGACCTCGTCGAAGGGTGGCGCCAGGTGACGGCGCGGAGCTGGGTCTGGGCGAGCATCCTCTACTTCGCCGTCTGGAACTTCGCGACGGCAGCATTCCTCGTGCTGGGGCCCGTCGTCAGCGATCGCGAGCTCGGTGGCGCACGGGATTGGGGACTGATCCTGAGCGGCGGCGCGATCGGCTCGGTCGTCGGCAGCCTCCTCGCTCTTCGCCTCCGTCCGCGGCGGCCCCTGTTCATCGGGTATCTGCTGATCAGCGGAGCCGCGCTCCAGCCGATTCTCCTGGTTCGCCCGTTCCCGGTCCTGGTGATCGCGGCGGCCGGCTTTCTTGCTTGGGTGACGCTCGCGTTCACGCTCACGCTCTGGCAGACCGCGCTCCAGGAGCGGATCCCGCGCGAAGCGCTCTCGCGCGTCGTGTCCTACGACTGGCTGGGATCGCTCGTCCTGATGCCCGTCGGATTCGTCGTCGCAGGCCCCCTGGCCGAGGCCATCGGGATCGATGCGACCCTGTGGCTGGCGGCCGGGCTGCTCTTCTTCTCGAGCGTCGCCGTCGCCCTCGCCCCCGGCGTGCGCCGCATCACACAGCGTGGCGAGGCTCCGCCGCTCCGTGAGGTGGAAGTAGAGCCCGTAGCTGAGGCGTCGCTTGTCGACGCCGACCCAGGGGTCGTGCCGGCTTTGCCGACGCGACCGTCTCACCGCGTTCGCTAAGAGTCAGGTCAGATGAAAGTAGAGCGCGTAGAGCAGATCTACAGCGGGGTTTGACGTGTGCACCTGGACGTCTTGCGGGACGTCGAGGAGCGCTTCGGAGTAGTTGAAGATGATCCTCAGGCCTCCGGCGACGAGATCGTCTGCGGCCTGCTGGGCGTTCTCGGCGGGTACAGCGAGCACCCCGACGATGATGTTCTTGTCGCGAATGATCTCCCTCAGCTCGCGATGGGCACTCACATCGACGTTCCCGACCCTCCGGCCCACCTTCTCTGGATCGGTGTCGACCACTGCGGCCACGTTGATCCCGTGCTCGGCAAAGATCGGCGATGAGGCGATCGCCTCACCCAACCTGCCAGCACCCACGAGGACGATGTTGTGCTGCCCCTGCGTGCGCAGGATCTTGCGGATCTCGCCGAGCAGCGAATCGATGTTGTAGCCGACCCCTCGCTTGCCGAACTTCCCGAACGCCGACAGGTCGCGGCGGATCTGCGTCGCGTTGATGTTCGTGTAGTCCGAGATCTCCTGCGACGAGATCCGGTCCTTGCCCATCTTCTTTGCCTGGGTCAAAACCTGGAGGTAGCGGGAGAGGCGTGCGGCTACTCCGACCGTGAGGCGCTCGTTCCCTCCGGTCACTTCCTGAGTAGGAGTTTGTAACACCGCACAAGGATACTGCCAGTGCGGATCATCTCATGCGTCGCGCAGTTACAAAGTCCCTGCTCGTCCCCGAGCTTGTGCGAGCTTTCGACGGAACGCTTCGGGGTGCACGTGGTACGTGAACACGCGTTCGCCATCGATCTCGACCACGGGCAGCCACTCTCGGTGACGCGCCTCGAGCTCCGAATCGCCGGTGATGTCGACCTCCTCTAGCTCGAACTCTTCTTCACCCCGCAGCTCTGCCAGCTGCGCCCGCGCGCGCCCGCACAGATGGCAATCGGCCGCGTGGTAGAGGGTGACCTTAGGGATAAAGCCCGCGCGTAGTGGTCGCCTCGGCGACCCGCTGGACGGCCAGCCCGTAGGCCGCGTTCCTCATGTTCACGGTGCGGCTCTCGTGCACGGCCCAGGTCTCGTTGAACGCGCGCGTGCAGATGTCGTTCAGCCGCGCGTTCACCTCGTCCTCCTTCCAGAAGTACTCCTGGAGGCCTTGCACCCACTCGAAATACGAAACGACAACACCCCCCGCGTTCGCGAGGATGTCCGGGAGGACCAGCACCCCCTTGTCGTAGAGGATCTCGTCGGCGGCCGGCGTGATCGGCCCGTTGGCGCCCTCGCAGATGATCGAGGCGTTGACCTTGTCCGCGTTGTCCGCCGTGATCACCTGCTCGAGCGCGCAAGGTGCGAGCACGTCGCACTTGAGCAGCAGAAGATCTTCGTTCGAGATCGACTCGGTGCCGCGGAGCCCCGCAAGCGCGCCGGTCTCCTGCTTGTGCGCGATCGCCGCCTCGATGTCGATTCCGTTCGGGTTGTAGACGCCGCTCTGGGAGTCCGAGATCGCGGTCACCTTCGAGCCCTCCCCATGCGCAAACTTCGCGAGGTAGAGGCCGACGTTGCCAAAACCCTGGACGGCGACCCGCAAGCCGTCCCACTTGAGGTCGCGCTTGCGAATTGCTTCGCGGATCGAGTACATCGCGCCGCGCGCGGTCGCCTCTAGCCGGCCGAGCGAACCACCGACGTTCAGCGGCTTGCCGGTGACGACGCCGAGCACCGAGTGCCCTTTGTTCATCGAGTATGTGTCGAAGATCCAGGCCATCACCGAGGCATCCGTGCCCACGTCCGGGGCGGGGATGTCCTTCTCCGGCCCGATATCGTTGATGATCTCCGTCGTATAGCGGCGGGTCAGGTTCTGCAGCTCGCCGCGCGAAAGCCTCTTCGGGTCGCAGATGACGCCGCCCTTCGCTCCGCCGAAGGGGATGTTCATCAGCGCGCACTTCCAGGTCATCCACATCGAAAGCGCCTTGACCTCCGAGAGCGAGACGCCGGGGTGGTACCGAATGCCACCCTTCGACGGGCCGCGCGCGATGTTGTGCGTGACGCGGTAGCCCTCGAACGCCTGCACCTGGCCGCTGTCCATCGTAACCGGCACCGAAACGACAACCGCCTTCTTGCACTGCTGGAGAACCTCGATCAGGTTCGAGTCGATCTTGAAGATGTCCGCGACCTTTCGGAGCTGCTCTTGGGCTAGCCCGAACGGGTCCTCTTGAAGGTGGGAGACGGGCGCGTCGACGATCGTCACCAAAGCTCCTTTAGGCGATTAGCAGGGAAAATCGGCGCGAGTATACGCGCTTCGCTACTTGATACCAAAGGCAACCGAGGCGCGACTCGGCTTCCCGTCTCCGGTCGGCCAGGCGGTCAGCCGCAATCGGTACCGCCCCGGATCGAGCTCGTTTCCCTCGGCGTCGCGGCCGGTGACCGCGAAAGAGTGGTGCCCCGGGAGGAGGTCGCGGAGGCGGCCGAGCAGGCCTAGCCGTTCACCTTTCGCGCTGAAGAGCTCGAGGTCGAGCTTCGCGACAGGTGCGAGTTGCCACCCGCGCCTCGCACGCTCGACCTGGCCCGCGCGGAATGACAGGACGGTCGGAGCCGAGTCGGAGGCTTTGAAGGAGGCCGTGGTCAGCTCGAGCTCGCCGAGGAGGGAGCGCCGAGCCGGTCGGAAGGAGATCAACCACGGCACACGCAGCGCGGCGCCGCCCTCAGGACGAACGTGGAGCAGCCCCTCGATCGGGCTTCCGGGAGCGCCCTCGAATGCGATCCGCGCGGTGACGAACACTCGGGCCCACCGTCCCGGCCCGACGGTCACGCGCGCAGGGGCTGCCCCGAACACGAGGCCGCGCGCCGCGGCGGTCTGCTGGTCGTCGGTCGCGATCCGCAACCGGAGCGAACGGCTCGAAAGATTACGAACGATCAGCTTGCGGGTCGCCTGCCAGGACTTCGCGGCGGACTGGTCGAAGCTGAGCGTTGCCGGAAGCACGGCCGCTTCGGCGACAGCCGCTGCGCCAACGTCCAGCACGCCCGCGCCCTGAGCGGCCACCGAATCGCGCTCGAGCGGACGGGCCGTGCCGACGAGCAGAGCCTTGAGCGCAGACGCGTCGAGCTCGGGGCGAGCCTGGGCAAGAAGCGCCGCCGCTCCCGCAACGGCGGCCGCCGAGGCACTCGAGCCGCTGACGCTCGCGTAGCGATCGGCTCCTTCATCCCCACGCCCTGGTTCGGCGGTCAGCAAGGCGACACCCGGCGCGACGAGGTCCGGCTTGACGCGCCCATCGAAGGCGAGCCCCCGAGACGAGAAGGCGGCGACATGACCCTGGACGCGGTTCGACTCGGTGCGCGGAGGCCCGATCGCGACGAACGGCCGCCTGCCTTTGCGCAGTGCTGCCAGCGTCTTCACCGCCGCCCAGGCGGGCACGCTGACGACCGGAACGCTGACCGCCTCGTCCAGCCCGATTCCCCCGGCGGGCAGCGTCGGCCCATAGAGGACGACCGCGGCTGCCCCCGCCGTCACCGCCTGGGCAGCGGCCACTCCGGGATCCGCACCCGCGGGAACGATGGCGGCCCGCCCGGCGACCAGGCTGAGTCCGGCCCCGTCGAAGAAGTCCTCCAGCTCGAGCGCGTCGCCGCGAGCTTCGCCGTCGGGACTGAAACGAGGCGCCGCGGCCCGAAGCGAGAGGCGCCGCCGTGGCGCGACCGCTCCCGCGAGCGGGACACGCCGGTCGAACGTCAGCTCGAGGCCGTTCCTGAGGACGACTCGCACGTCCTCCGTGCTGGGCCGCATGTCGACGGCGCCGACGGTGAGCACGCTCGGAGATCCACCCGGGCCTCCGATGCTGCCGTACCCGGGGCCGGCGTAGCCGTCGTTCCCCGCAGGGGCGACGACGAGCGTGTCCAGGCGCAGAGCACCAGCCGCAGCGCGCGCGGCCGGACTGTCGACGAAGGCGGAGAACGGCTCGCTGACGCCGACGAGCGCGATCCGAGCCGCGTCATGGGCGCTGCCGTCCCCGTTGGGGTCGACCGCGCGTTCGAGCCCGGCGACCAACTGATCGGTGCGGCCGTAGAGCCCCCACGAGCCGCCCGCGTTTTGCTGCCACCCAGCGACGCGAATCGGCAAGAGGCTGGCACGGGGCGCGACTCCTGCGAGCTCGGCAGGCCCTTCGGAGCCGGCCACGATCCCGGCCAACTGGGTGCCATGCCGCTCGAGACGAGAGGCGTCGTCAGGATTCGCGTTGGGAGCGGCATCGCTGTCTCGGTCGATCACGTCACGGCTCTCAACCACCTGGCCGAGAAGGAAGGGGTGATTGCCCTCGACTCCCGTATCGAGGAGCGCAACGGTGACACCGTTCCCGTCGAAGCCCGGCAGCGACACCCGCAGGCGGTCGCCGGCTCCGGCCGCCATGCGCTGTCGCTCGATCATCTGCGATGACTGCGCGGCCGGGTACGTGACGCGAACCGGATACACGCCAGCGACCTCGGGCATGCGCTCGAGCAGCCCGAGCGCCTGGGGGTCGATCGGCGCCGAGAACCCGGCGATCACGCGGGAGTAGACGTACTCGGGCCGAACACGCACTCCCTGCTGGGCAAGCTTGGCGATCAGTTGGTGAGAAGCGGCCAGTGAGGCGGACGTCCAGCGCCGCTGCTGACCTTCCGCGGCTCGGCCTCCCGCATGGGCGACCTCGTCGGACAGCGCAGGCGTGTTCAGCACGACGATCACGCGCTGCCCGACGGCGACCTCCTGCCGCGGAGCGCCGACGAGGCCCCGCCACGCAGAGGCGGCGACGCGCGCGGCATCGTCGCCCGTCGAGCCCACGCCTGTCGCTACAGAGAGCAGCGTCGCCGCGAGAGCGACGAGAGCGAGCACGCCAAGCTGAGGGGCTTCACGCCGCCAACGACGCATACGCATCCAAAGCAAGATAACGGGGATAGGGGATCCCCTCCAGGAACCGGCCCGCCGAAGCGATCATCGCGGCGTTGTCCGTGCAGAGCGGCAGGGGTGCCAGAAAGGCGCCCGGAAGGCCGACTCGCAGCTCCGAGTTCGCCGCGACGCCGCCGACGACGGCGATCCTCTCCGCCCCGATCTGCTTGGCCGCCTCGCTGGTGCGGCCGAGGAGCGCCGTGACAATTGCACGTTGGTAGCTTGCGGCAAGGTCAGCGCGCCGCGTCGCGAGCTCCTCTGGCGGCAGCTCCCGCACCTTGTAGAGCAGCGCGGTCTTGAGCCCGGAAAAGGAGAAGTCGAGCCCCGGGACGCGTGCCACCGGAAAGTCGTAGGCCTCGGCGTCGCCCTCGCGCGCCAGCCGGTCGATCTCGGCTCCGCCTGGGTAACCGAGGCCGAGGAGCCGTGCCCCCTTGTCGAAGGCCTCGCCGGCGGCGTCGTCGAGGGTCGTGCCGAGCACTCGGAACCCTGAGTGGTCGCGGACGTCGAGCAGCAGCGTGTGGCCGCCGCTGGCGAGCAGGCACAGGAAGGGCGGCTCGGCGGCATCCGGCTCGAGGAAGAGCGAAGCAACGTGCCCGTGCAGATGGTCGACCGCGATCAGCGGCAGCCGCCGAGCCCAGGCGATCGCCTTCGCCGCCGAGAGGCCGACGAGGAGGGCTCCGATCAGACCGGGACCGCGCGTGACCGCGACCCGGGTCACGTCGTCAAGTGACGCGTCCGCTTCGGTCAAGGCCTCGCGGACGACCGGGACGACGAGCTCGAGATGGCGGCGAGATGCGATCTCCGGGACGACTCCCCCGTAGCGCGCGTGCAGCTCGGCCTGCGAGGAGACGACGTTCGAGACGATGCGCGCGTCGTCCGTGACGAGCGCCGCCGCGGTTTCGTCGCACGACGTCTCGAGCCCCAAGATCACGCGCTGGCCGGTTCTCGTACCGGGTCTTTCCACATGATCAGCGCATCCTCGCGATTGTCGGTGTAGTAGCCGCGACGGACTCCCCGAGCCTTGAAGCCGAGGCTCGCGTAGAGCTTGATGGCCGGCTCGTTCGAGACCCGCACCTCGAGCGTGTAGCCTCGGCGGCCGTCACCGGCGGTGAGCTCGAAGAGCCGTTCCATCAGCCGGGTGGCGATCCCCTGGCGCCGATGGCTGTCGGCGACGGCGAGGTTCATCACGTGCCAGGCGTCGACGTAGCGGGAAATGATCAGGTAAGCAACGAGACCGTTTTCGTCGGCGTCGATGGCGCCGAGGCAGATCGACGACGGTTTCGCGAGCTCGCCCGCGAACATCGAACGCGACCACGGAGTCGGGTACGAGCTGCGCTCGATGTCCTCGATCGCAGTGAGATCGCGGAGCTTCAGCTTGCGGAGCTCGAGGGTCACGCCGGCCTCCGGTCGGCGTCGGGAACGCGCACGTAGAGAGGCTCCACTTGCTCCGCAGGGCCGAAGTCGCCGGCGAGGCCTGCGTGGAGGCTGGCCCGTGGAACGTGCAGCTCGCTGTCGTCGGCGGGCACTTCCGCGCCGGCTGCTTCCAGGACCTCGCGGTAGCGAACTGCGCCGTCTCCGACGCAGAGCTGGCCAGGCGAGAGTCTCAGGCTGGCCGGCGCGAGGGCCACGGGTACGCCGTCGACCAGCGCGAAAACCTCCTGGCGCCGGGCGTCGATCACCGGAAGAGCTCCCGGAGCCCCGGCTGCGAGGGCATCGAGCGTGGACACTCCCGCGAGGGGGATCTCGAGCGCGAAGGCGAGGGCGCGTCCCGCGGAAAGGCCCATCCGCAGGCTCGTGAAGCTGCCCGGACCGGTACCAACGACGATCCCTTCCAGCGAGCTCGCCTGAGCGCCGCCCTGGCGGAGCACGGCATCGACGTCCTCGAGCACCCGCGCCGGAACCGTGCTCCGCTCCGCAAGGGTCTCTCCGTCATCGACGAGTGCGCTCGTCGCCACGCCGGTCGCGGTGTCGAACGCGAGGATCAGCACGGCTCCAGCGAGATCGTCCTCCGGTCCTTGCCCGCATGCCCCATGTGCACGCGAAACCGGGGATCAGGCAGCCCAGCCCCGGCGGCTTCCGGCCACTCGACGAAGCAGACCGCACCGTCGAAATACGGCTCGAGGTCGCCCCATTCGGCCGGCGAGACAGCCTCGAATCGATACAGGTCGAGGTGAGATACGTCCACGTGGCCACGGTAGCGATGGCCGACGGTGAAAGTCGGGCTCGTCACCGGCCCTTCGACACCGAGCGCCCTGCAGGCGCCGCGGACGAAGGTCGTCTTCCCGGAGCCGAGCTCGCCGGACACCGTGACGACGTCACCCGGTCGCAACTCAGCTGCCACGCCGGAGGCGATGCGCTCGGTCTCCTCGGGCGAGGAGGAAACGTGCTCCACGGCTTGACTCTAGAAGAGGCCGAGCTGAACCGCGGGCTCCGCCATGAGGACAGGTGCGGGCTCCGGCGGTGGAGCGTTGACGCGGCCGATGAGCTCCGGGAGTCGGCGGAAGTCCTCTTCGAGAACCTTGAGCATCGCGGGCGTATAGAGCGCGGCAGCCGGGTGGTAGATTGGATAGAGGAGCACGGGGCGGCCGCCGAGGATCACTTCCTGCTCCTGACCGTGGACGCGCGTGATCCCGAGTTGCTTGCCCGACAGGAGCTTGGTCGCAAAATTCCCGAGCGTCGCGACCACCTTCGGCTGGATCAACGCGACCTGCCGGAACAGGTGGCCCTCGCAGGCCTCGATCTCGTCGGGCTTCGGGTCGCGGTTCCCCGGCGGGCGGCTTTTCAGGACGTTGGTGATGTACACGTCTGCACGGGCCAGGCCAATTCCAGCCAACAGCTTGTCCAGGAGCTTCCCAGCCTGGCCGACGAATGGGATTCCCTGCTGATCCTCGTGGAAGCCGGGTGCTTCACCGACGAACATCAGGTCCGCGTTCGGGTCGCCGACCCCGAATACGACCTGCGTGCGCCCCTCCGCCAGCCTGCAACGCGTACAGGTCGCGACCTCTGCTGCGTAGGCCTCTAGCTCAGCAGCCACAGCTTCCGCCGCAGCATCCGCCCCCGGCTGACCTACCGCCGAAGCTCGGCTGCTCGGCGGCGCCGACCGCCGCGAACATGGAGAGCTGCTTGCGCACGTTCGAGGCCTCGCAGTCCGGGCAACTGACCGCCTCCCCGTTCCGGACGAGCTCCTCGAAGTGCGACTCGCACTCCATGCACACGTACTCGTAGATCGGCATCGCCGTGGCAGTCTAGGCCGCGCTTCGGACACGG
>JACCXX010000006.1 GCA_013696805.1 Actinomycetota bacterium | reverse complement strand
AGCAGGTCGGCGCGGTACTTCGGGAAGATGCGGCCTCGCGAGACAGCGCCCAGCTCATGGCCGGCCCGGCCCACCCGCTGCAGGCCTCGCGCCACCGACTTCGGCGACTCGACCTGGATCACGAGATCAACCGCGCCCATGTCGATGCCGAGCTCGAGCGACGAGGTGGCGACGAGACACGGAATCTCGCCCAGCTTGAGCAGCTCCTCCACTTGGAGCCGCTGCTCGCGGGCCAGCGACCCGTGGTGGGCGCGTGCGATCTCCCTGCGGTTCGTCTCGTCCTCGACGCCTTCGTTGGCCAGCTCGTTGAGCCGCAACGCGAGGCGCTCGGCCAAGCGGCGATTGTTGACGAAGACGATCGTCGAACGGTGTTCGGAGACCAGCCTCAGGATCTCCGGGTAGATCGAAGGCCAGATCGATCCCTGTTCGCCCGGCTCGCGCATGTCCTCGAGCGGGACGACGACCTCCAGGTCGAGCTCCTTCGCCCTGCCCGCGTCGACGAGCTCGATCGGCCGCCCGCCGGAGACGAACCGCCCGATCTCCTCCATGGGCCGCTGCGTGGCCGAAAGGCCAACGCGCTGCACCGGCTCGCCGGTCACGCGGTCGAGCCGCTCGACGGAGAGCGCCATATGGGCTCCCCGCTTGGTGCCCGCCACCGCGTGCACCTCGTCGAGGATCAGGGTCTGGACTGTCGCGAGCATCTCACGGGCCTTCGACGTGAGCATCAGGTACAGCGACTCGGGAGTCGTGATCAGGATGTCGGGCGGCTGCCGGAGCATCGCCGCCCGCTCTTTCTGGGGCGTGTCTCCGGTTCGGATGGCCACCCGCAGCTCACTCTGGAGCCCCGCCAGGGGGCCGCGCAGGTTCCGCTCGATGTCGTAGTTCAGCGCCTTCAGCGGTGACACGTAGAGCAGCCGCAGCCCTTCGCCCGGCACGGCGGTGAGCCGGTCGATCCCGTAGAGGAACGCGGCGAGGGTCTTCCCCGAGCCGGTGGGCGCCTGGATCAGCGTGTGCTTGCCGCTCGCGATCGCAGGCCAGCCCTGCTCCTGCGCCGGCGTCGGCGCGTCGAAGGTCTTCTGGAACCATCCGCGAGTCGCAGGCGAGAAGATGGATAGCGCATCCACGCCGTCCAATCTAGCGATGGCGGGCCGGCCCGCAGCCCGTAAAATGGGCCCGTGACGATCGCCGCTCCCGACCGCTTGCACTACACGGACAGCGACGAGGCGAACCTGCTCCTGGCCACTGAGCCGATGGCGCTCCTGATCGGCTTCGCGCTCGACCAGCAGGTGTCGGTGCAGACGGCCTTCGCCGGCCCGCTCAAGATCAAGGAGCGGCTCGGCACGCTCGACGCAGGCGTCCTCGCCAAGCTCGACCCGGCGGAGCTCGAGGCGACTTTCCGCGAGCGCCCGGCCGTCCATCGGTTTCCGGGGTCGATGGCGAAGAAAGTGGCGGATCTCTGCGCCCACATAGAGGACGAATACGCCGGCGACGCTTCGCGCTTGTGGCGCGATGCGAGCGATGCCGACGAGCTCCGAAAACGGATCAAGGCGCTGCCTGGGTTCGGAGAGATGAAGGTCAAGGCGCTCGCCTCGGTTCTTGCCAAGCGGTTCGGAGTGGCGGCCGCCGAGGGGCTGGTTCCTTCGCACCCGACATTGGGCGACGTCGACTCCCGCGAGGCGCTCGACACCTTTCAGGAGCAGAAGCGGGCCTACAAGGCCAAGCTCAGGGCTCAGTCGAGCTGAGACGCAGCCCTCCGGTAACTGTCTACGTGACGCGCGAGAATCCGGCGACGGGCGCCGACGAGCTGCTCGTGTTCGATGTTCTTCCGGAGCCGGGCTTCACGGCGATCGTTCCTGGCGGCGGGATCGAGGAGGGCGAGAGCGTCGAAGAGACGGCCGTGCGGGAGGTGCTCGAGGAGACCGGCGCCAGCGTGAAGGCTCTCCGCGTGCTCGGAGCCGTCGAGCAGGGTGGCGGGTACGTCAGCCATTTCGTCCAGGCCGTGCCGACAGAGCGACTGCCGGACACCTGGGAGCACGAAGTCACCGGCACCGAGTGCGAAACCGGCGTCGCCGCCTGCCGTTGGGTACCGGTCAGCGCGGATACCGAGGTCTGGGGCCTGCGCGGAGCCTTCATCCATGCGCTCGTCCGCGAGCGCGTCGTCGCGTACGTGACGCGTGAGGGCCCGATGGGGCTGGAGCTCCTCACCATCGAGCAGGGCGACATCGACGCGGGAGTCCAGGTCCCGGCGGGCCGCCTCGATCCCGGCGAGAGCCCCGAGCAGGGACTCGCCCGGGAGGTCGAGGAAGAGACGGGAATCACCGGCGTCAGCGTCGTGCGGCGTCTGGCCGACCCGGACGAGTTCGAGCGGCTCTACGGGCCAGGAGCACACCGCAGCCATGCGTTTCATGCCGAGGTCGCCGTCGAAGGCACCGACGAGTGGGAGCACCGCGTCGGCGGCACGGGAGCCGACGCGGGCTTCGTCTACCGCTGCCGCTGGGTGCGCCTCGACGAATGCCCGCCCTTATGGGGGGATGCCGATCCCTTGGTGGAGAAGCTCAGGCGGTCGATAACGGAGTCGTGATGCGCCGCGCGGCAAGCCCGAGTCGTCCCCTCCGCGCTCAAGCGCGCTACGGCGTACTCGTCTCCGACAACGGCTCGGAATTGCACATCACGGGCTCGCCGAAGCCGAGCTGGCGGACGTCGGCGAGGGCAGCTCGCTACTTCCTTGGGACCGCCTAACAAATGACCTGCCGAGTTCCCTGGCTCGATGGCTGTCAGGAGATCGCGGTCTCGGATTCGCGTCTGGCAAGGACTTGCTCCGCTCGTTCGAGCCAGCGTGTTGCCTTCATCCGCTCGAAGATCGTCCGCGCCTCTTCGAGCAGCGGCGCCGCTTCCTCCGTGCGACCTGT
>JACCXX010000154.1 GCA_013696805.1 Actinomycetota bacterium | reverse complement strand
TCCCAGTAGTCCTTGACCGGCAGCGCGATACCCTGTTCGTGCGCCAGCGTCCAGAGGATGTCCGAGGCGACTGAGCCGCCCAGGTGAGTGTGGAGCTCGGCGAGGCCTCCGTCCATCGAACGAGTCTAGTCTCCTCCTCGCGTGTCGGAAGATCCCAGGCGCACCTTCGTGTGGCGGCTCGCCAACTCATGGTGGCTGCTTTTGATCGTGTTCTCTTTCGGCTGGTTCGCCTGGGCCGCGTTCGCTTGGGTCGGGGCCCGTGCCAGGCACCGGACGTGGCTCTATTGGGCAGGTTTCTATTTCGTCGTAACTGCTGTCTTCTTCGCGTTGCTCGCGGTCAACGCTGCCCAGGTGCTCGCCGGCGGGATCTTCTTCCTGCTGTGGGCAGGAAGCTCACTCCACGGGCTGCTCATTCGGCGCGAGGTCCTCGAGCGGCTCGGCTTCCAGGAGCACCCGCGGCTGATGAGTGCGCGCAGCAGAGCCCTGCAGCGCGACGTGGCAGAGGAGCTTGCTCGACGCAGCCCGCAGGTGGCACTCGAAGCAGGCGTCGGGCAGGACGCGGACACCTTCGGCGGGCTGATCGACATCAACCACGCTCCGGCCGACGAGCTCGCACGGTTGCCGGGCTTCGACGAGGCGCTTGCCGACGAGATCGTCAAGGTGCGCGAGGAGGTCGGCGGTTTCGATTCCGTGCTCGACTTTGCGACGGTGCTCGACTTGTCGCCAGACCTGATGCCCGCCGTTCGCGAGCGGACGGTGTGCCTTCCGCGCTAGGCGCGGATCGTGACGACCGCGCCTAGCGGGACGGTCTTCAGCAGATAACGCAGGTCGGCCTCTCGCGCGTGCAAGCAGCCGTTCGAGACGTCTGTGCCCCAGGTGGGGGTTGGCGACCCGTGAATGGCGAGTCGGTCGCCCCCCGACCAACCTTGCGGGAGATTCGGCTGGCGGCCGGAGAGTGCGAGGATGCAGCAGCCGTAGAACGGGCCGAAGTCGGGCCCGGGCAGCTTGTCCGTGACGAAGTACTCGCCGGGCGGCGTCGGCGTCTCCGGGGCGCCCACGGCAACGGAGAAACGACGCACTAGGCCGTCCTGGCGCCGAACGACGACCTCGCGACGTGAGAGATCGATCTCCAAACGCATTGTTCGCGCCCGCACGGAGACGGGCGCTCGGTCGGGGTTCAACCAGCCAACGCCCTTGTTCCCGAGGGACGTGTGTGAGACGGCTAGCCAGTCGCCGCTGGAACCGCCCGTGGGGGACAGCACCTGCGGAGATCCGAATTCCGTGGTGTCGCCGATTCGCTTGATGACCTTTCCACCGGGGCGATCCAGCAGCAAGACGTGCTGACCTGTTTCGACGCGAAGGCTGATTGCGTCCGGGTTCGGGCGAGGAGGAGGCGGAGGGTTGGTCTCAGGAGCAAGCTCCGGCTCTGAGGGCCGATCATCTTCTTCGAGAACGAGTCCGCCGACGCTGAGCGCGAGCAAGACTAGGAGGGCACCGGCGAGGATCGCGAAGCGCTTCACCCCCACAGGGTAGGCGGAACGCCTAGCGCAGCTTCAGGGTGACGCCGTAGCCCGATTCGTCGCAGCGCGGACGGCGAACACGATGAGGATGGTCGGCAGGAGACAGGCGGCCAGAGCCACGGGCCCTCTCTGCGTGCGGGTGGGGAAGTCGTCGGCTCGGCCATGGCGCAGAACGCTAGCGAGGCGGCATGATTGCCCGATGAAGGTCGGAATCGTCGTTCCGTACTCCTGGTCGTTCTGGGGCGCCGTGGTCGAGCACGCCGAGCTCCAAGCCGAGGCGCTCAGGCGGCGCGGGCACGACGTGCGCCTGCTGATGGGGAATGACCCGCCCGGGAGCTTCACTCGAATCCTCCACCCTCGACTCGGCCGCCACGGAGAGCCCCCGCCCGAGGTGATCCCGGTTGGGCGATCCGTGATCGTGCCTGCGAACGGCGCGCTGCCAAACATCGTCCTGAGCCCGCGCACAGTCGGGCGCGTCAGGCGCGCGCTCGTGCAGGAGCGCTTCGACGTGCTGCATCTGCACGAGCCGATGACGCCCTCGATCTGCGTTGCGGCGCTCGCGCTCGCGCGCTGCCCGATCGTGGCCACGTTCCACGCCTCGGGACAACTGCGCTGGCTCGCGCTCGCCAAACCCGTGTGGGGGTTCCTACTGAATCGGATCGACTGTCGGATCGCCGTCTCCGAGCAGTCGCAACAGACTGCCACTCGACACCACGGCGGCAAGTACGAGTTGATCCCCAACGGAGTTCTCATTCCCAAGCGGGCCGAGCCGGGTGGGCGTGAGCACCGCATCGTCTTCGCCGGTAGGCACGAGCCCCGCAAGGGCTTGCAAGTTCTGCTCCGCGCGTGGCCGGAGATCCACCGGCGAACCGGGGCCCGGCTGCGGGTGGCGGGCCCCGAGCCGATGGCCGTCCGGCTGTTGCTCACGCGGCTGCGCGTCTCCGAGGAAGGGATGGACATCCTCGGCTTTCTTTCGCAGGAGGAGTTGACCGCCGAGCTCCTGGGCGCGAAGGCTCTGGTTGCCCCCTCGCTCGGCGGGGAAAGCTTCGGCATGGTGCTCACGCGCGCGTTCGCCTGTGCGACGCCGGTCGTTGCTTCGGACATTCCCGGGTATCGGGGGGTCATGGAGCCGAGCGCCGGAGTCCTCGTGTCGCCCGGGGAGCCGCGCGCCCTGGCCGAGGCGGTCGAGAAGCTGCTTGCCGACGAGTCGCGCCGTGAGCAGCTTGGGCATGCTGCGCGGGAGCTGGCCATCTCGAAGTACTCGTGGGATGACATTGCGGGTCGGTTGACCCAGATCTACGAGGGATTGGCCGGACGGGTGAGGGTGGCGGCGTGAGGCCGAGACTGCCACGCTCGCGGTGGGGCCGCTTCCTGTTCACTCTGCCCTTTCTGATCGGGGCCGTTGCGCTCCTCGTCTGGCGGGCTCCGGACTGGGGACTCGTTGCCGACGCGTTCACGCTCGTCTCGTGGCGCTGGGTGATCGCGGCGATTGCGTTGAATCTGCTCTCGGTCGTCGCACGCGCGATGGCCTGGCGGACAGTGATCGAACAGGCGTTGCCGCCGCCGCAGCCGTCGTTCCACCGGGTTTTCTCGGCCTTCGGTGTCGGCCTGTTCGCGAACGCAGTGTTACCCGGCCGGATCGGCGAGCTGGCCCGGGTCGCGGTGCTGACGCGCCGTATGCAGCAGAAGCGCGAGGCAGGAGCGACCCTCGTCGGCACCGTCTTCGCGCATCGGGTTTTCGACCTGTTCCCCTCGCTCCTGCTCATCGGTTACGTGCTCGCCTCGGCGAAGCTCCCGAACTGGGCGCTGACCAGCCTCGTGGTGTTCGTGGCCGTCTCCGTCGGGCTCTTCGCGTTTGCGGTCGGTAGCGCGCGGCGTGGGAACCGCTCGGTACTCGAAGAGGTCGGACAGGCTCGGCGCTTGATCACGATGGCGCGGTACGGGCTCGGTGTGATGCGGGCCCCGCTTCCTGCGGCGGTGGCGATCTTTTTCCAGACCGTCGGCTGGGCGTTTCAGCTCTTCGCTGTTTGGGCCGTCATGCGAGCGTTCGGGATCCATGAGCCGCTGCACGCCGCCGGGCTCGTGCTCTTGCTGATGAACATCGCAACGCTGCTGCCGCTTTGGCCCGGCAACATCGGCATCGTCCAGGCAGCGGTCGCGCTTCCTCTCGTTTCGTACGGCGTCGCGTACTCGCGCGGCTTCGCGTTCGGCATCGGCCTGCAGGTGATCGAGATCTCGGTCGGGGTCGGTGTGGGCCTACTGTTTTTAGCGCGCGAGGGCCTCTCGTTCGCGACGCTCCGGCGGATGCCGCGTGCCGAGGTCGACGACGAGATCACGGGCGAACCGGCACAGGCCGAGGAGCACGTTCGTGCTCGCGCTGGCCTCTCCGGCTAGCCTCAAATCGGTTCTGAGGCCGGTCGAGGCGGCACTCGCGCTGGCTGCCGGGCTGCGCGAGGGCGGAGCCGAGGCCCTGGAGCTGCCGGTCGCCGACGGCGGGGAGGGAACGGCTGAGGTGATCGCCTCTGCCCGCGGAGGTCGCTGGGGGGAGGCGGGGGTCACGGGACCGCTGGGTGAGTCGGTGCGGGCTCGCTACGTCGTGCTCGAGGACGGCGTAGCGGTGGTCGAGGCTGCGGAGGCGATCGGCTTGCGGCATGCGTCCCGGCTTGATCCGCGTGCTGCATCGAGCCGGGGCCTCGGCGAGCTGATGCTCGTGGCCGCAGCGGAGACGACCGGTCCGATCCTCGTCTGCCTCGGCGACTCTGCGACGGTCGATGGTGGGGCGGGGCTACTGGAGATCGTCGGCGACGCACTGCGCGGACGAGCCTTGCGCGCGGCCTGCGACGTACGAAACCCGCTGCTCGGGGCGCGCGGTGCCGCTCGAGCCTTCGGCCCGCAGAAGGGAGCGACGCCCGAGGCGGTGGATGAGCTCGAGATCCGGCTGGCGGCGATGGAGAAGCTCCGGCCCTACGCGAACCTGCTCGGCGCAGGTGCGGCCGGTGGCATCGGGGCTGCGCTGGCGGCTTTGGGTGCGGAGCTCGTGTCCGGGGCAGAGCTCGTGCTCGAGCAGATCGGGTTCAGGGATGCGGCTCGTGCTGCGGATATCGTCGTCACCGGCGAAGGAGAGGTCGACCGCTCGACGTTCGAGGGCAAGGCATCGGGTGAGGTCGTGCGCGTTTGCGCGGAGGAAGGAGTGCGGTGCGTCCTGTTCGGGGGCCGGCTGCGCGAGCGCCCGCATGGTGTGGAGACGTACGAGTTGCCGAGCGGGCCCGAACGGGCCGCAGAGGATCTCGTCGCTCTCGGGAGGAAGCTAGCCGGCGCGGAGCTCGGCGTCGCGTAGTCGCTTCGCCATTTCCTTGAGCAGCTTCCAGGCGAGCCCGGCGTTGTCTTCGACCATCGGCCGGAACTCCCAGGCGGTGATGCCGTAGACCTTGAGTGGCGTCTTGGCGGTGACCGTCGCCGTGCGCGCGCCGTCGTCGATCAGGGCGATCTCGCCGAAGTGGTCTCCGGCCTTGAGTGTTCCGCGTTCCTCGCCGCCGATCGAGACCGTCGCCTCCCCCTCCTCGATGAGGAAGAAGCCGACACCTGTCTGGCCCTCGCTCGCGATCGTGTCGCCCTCGTTGAACGTGCGTTCCTTCATCGAGCTGGCAAGACCCTGAAGCTCGCGCTTGTCGAGATCAGCGAAGAGCGGAACCTGCTGAACGAGCTCGGGTGGGGCGGTCACGGCGCTGATTCTACGCAGGCTTCGGCGGCAGTGCCTAGCCACTAGGGTTTGACCGCGTCGACGCGACGCGTGAGCTCGTCGATTCGCCCCTGGGCCGAGTCGAGCTTCGCGGCGCAGAGGCGGTAGAGCTCCTCACCACGCTCCCAGAGCGCGATGGCCTCATCGAGCGAGGCCTGGCCGCCCTCGAGCCGCTGCACGATCCTCTCCAGCTCCCGCTGGGCGTCCTCGAAGCCGGGCTCGGCGCTCATCGTGTTTTCTCCACTCGCGCGCCGAAACCGCCTTGGCCGAGCTCGACGTCGACGTGGTCGCCGGCGGTCAGGCCTTGCGTCTCGCGCAGGATTAGGCCCTCCGAGCGGACGATCGCGTAACCGCGGTCGAGGGTCGCGCGCGGGGAGAGGGCCCGGAGCCGCCCGGCCGTCTGCTCGAGGGCAGCGCGGCGACGCTCGACGAGGAGAAGCGGCGCTCGGCGCAGCCGCTCGTGTGTCTGGGTGAGCGCGCGCTGCTCCCGCTCGAGTGTGCGACGGGTGCTGCCGCCCAGGGCTGCGCGCGAACGTGTAAGGCGCTCCAGCAACTCAGCGAGGTCAGGCACCACGAGGCGGGCGGCGGCAGTCGGTGTCGAGGCTCGAACGTCTGCAGCCAGATCGGTCATGGGCGAGTCTGGTTCGTGTCCGACCGCGGAGACGATCGGGAGTGGGCATGTTGCGACGGCGCGCACCAGCCGCTCGTCGCTGAACGGAAGCAGGTCTTCGAAGCTGCCGCCCCCCCGCGCGAGGACGATGACGTCGACCTCGGGCGCGTTGCAAAGCTCCCCCAGGGCCTCGATGATCGCGGGCGCTGCCCGCGGGCCCTGGACGTAGGTCTCGGCGACGAGCAGGCGGGCCGGCGGAAAGCGGGCGCAGATCGAGGTGATGACGTCGCGTTTTGCGGCCGCATCGTTCCCGGTGACGAGGCCGATCCGTCGGGGGAATCGGGGGAGCGGTCGCTTGCGTTCGGCGGCGAAGAGCCCTTCGGCGGCGAGCTTCCTCTTGAGCCGCTCGAGTGCCGCGAGGTGGTCGCCGAGGCCGAAGCGCTCGATCGAGAGGGCGCGGAAGCGAAACTCACCGCGGGCCTCGAAGAGCTCAGGGCGACCGTAGACGTGGACCCGCTCGCCGTTGGCGAGGTCGAGGCGCAGCGCGTCGAACTGTCCGCGTGGCATCTGGACGCCGAGGCAGGAGCCGTCGGCCGGGTCCTTCAGCGTGAAGAAGACGGACTGCCAGCGATCCTGCCGGCGCAGCTCGGTGAGCTCACCTTCGACCCAGATCGTCGGCAGGCGGGTGAGCCAGTCGGCGATCCCGCGGTTGAACCCGGAGACGGTATAGACCTTGCGGTCGCCGTAATCGATCGGCGCGACCTTCACGGCCCGGATGGTACGCGCTCATTTCACGCGCACGGAGACGCCCGAGACCGGATCTTTACGGAGTTGGCGCGCTTCGGCGCGCGTTCGGCGAGTACTTGCTCGGTACGCTCACCACGGGTGGCGGGGGGACCTTTCATCCCCACCCTGGGTGGGGTGTCGAACGTCGGTGTCGGGTGTCGCGGTGTGTTCTCCGCGCTGGTTAGAGCAGGATCTCGGCGGCCGTCTTCGGCTCGCAGCCCTGCGTGATCAGCCCGACGGCTCGATGGAGGTCCGCTTCGCTCTGGGCGAGGCGTTCGGCCAGCAGGAGTGGGTACCCGGCCTCGATCAGGACGTGCAGCCGCCAGCTTTCGACGCGCTCGCGGTCGTTCTGGTCGTGCTCGGCAATCTGCGTCGCGTCGCTCATCTCGCGGTCTTTCGCCCTCTGGGCAGCGAATTCCTGCCGCTAACGCAGAGAAGTAAGCCGCTCTTCGGCCCGCGCAAGCGTGGCGTCAATCCGTCGCGCCAGCTCCTGGAGCCGCGTTTCGAGGGCCGAGCGCTCCGCATTCTCGTCGGCCGCGAGGGCGGACAGTCGCCCCCGAAAATCGGCGTCCATCTCCGAGAGTCGACGCTCTGTCACGGCGACGAACTCGTCCTTCTGTCGCTCGAGGGCCTTCGCGACTTCGGTGAGCTTCTTCTCCAGTCGTAGCCCGCCGGCGTCCCCGACCTGTGCCAGCCGCTCGGCCAGCAGCGACTCGCCCTCGCGCGCGAACATCTGGATCGACCGGTCGAGCTCCCGCGAAAGCCGTTGGGCGGCATCCTCACGCGCGGTTTTGATCGACTTGTCGAACTGCAGTGCGGCAGCGTCGGAGAACCGGCCAGCCGCGCGCTCCAGAACCCGCTCCAGCTGCTCGACCTGGCGGCGCTCGACGTCGGCGAACGTGGACTGGATCCGGCGCGCAGCCTCTGCCTGCTCGCGCTCGATGCGCTGGCTGAGGTCGTGCTCGCGCACCCGTAGGCGCTCCCCGATCTCGTGCAGGGCGCGCCTCCGCTCGAGCGCGTGTGACTCGAGCTCGGCGTCGGCGGTCTCCGCGGCCTCCTGGGCCGACCGTGTCAGCTCCTCGCGCAAGCGCGCGACCGCGGCGCGCTGTTCCTCGTCGGCCGAGCTCAGCCGCTCGGACTCCGCTGCCATGCGGGTCTCAGCCGACGCGATCTGCTCCCGCTGCCGCCGTGCCAGCTCTTTCAGCTGGGTCGTGAGGGCGTGCTCGGCACGATCCAGATCGGAGCTCCAGGCGGTGAGACGCTGCTCGACCTGGCCCTGGATTCCCGCGAGCGCCTCGACCAGCTCCGCACGCGCACGCTCTTCGCTCTCGCCGGCTAAACGGCGGCGCTCGTCCAACAGGCGCCGCTGGTCGTCCGCGAATGTCGACACGAAGTCGGCCCGTGCTCGAGCGAGCGTGTGTTCGAGCTCCGCAGAGCGCTGGCGAAGCTCCCTCTCCACGATCGCGTCGAGTTCTTGCCTCACCCGTTCCAGCTGCTCGTCGATCGCGCGTTCACTCATCAGCCCGCGACGCAACGCGAGAGCCCCGATCGCAGCGAGCGTACAGGCGGTGAGCCCGGCGGCGGCGATTCCGGCAGAGCGGCTGGGATCGAGCGCGAAGGCGACCCAGCTCGCCGTGGCGACTGACCCGATGAAGCCCGCGATCCAGAGAATCGTGCGTGTGTCCAGCCGCTCGGCCGCCGCGAGGGCGAGGGTCGCCGCGGCGAGCACGATCCCGCCCGCGAACGCGAGCTCGAACACAGTTTCGAACGCCATCGACCCAGATCGTAGAACGCCGCGCTCAGTCGAGCCGCAGGACGACCAGGGAAGCCGCCATTGCGACGACCGCGACGCTCATCGCCTGCAGGGCCCGCTCGGGGACGCGTCTGAGCGTCTCGGCGTCGATCGCCTCTTCCGTGCCGTCCTTGAACCTCACCGTTCCGGACACGCTTTGCACCCGCCGCCGCACCATGCGAACCGGCGTCGAGAGCTGCCGCTGGGCGAAGCTGAAGAAGGCTGCGAAGCAGGCGGCCAGCCCCGCCTCGAGGGTGAGCCGTTCGGCGGTCACCAGATACCCCGCGAGAAGAGGAAATGCGCCCCAGGACAGCGCGAACCAGAAATGTGAATGAAAGCGTCCGCCGACGAGTTCGAGGTTGTACGCGTAGACGATGAACGCCCCGAAGGCGACGAAGGGAAGGAGCCACGGCGTCCAGGCGAGTGCAGCGAAGACGCCGATTCCTACCGCGCCGGCGATCGAGAGTGCGGCCAGCGCGACGAGTGTGCCGGTCCCGATCCGCGTCTGCAGCGGTCGGCCCTGCAGCTCGTCGAGTGCGTGTGCGCCCACTCCCATGCCGAGGAAGAAGGCGACGAGAGCCGCAAGCAGCCGTTCTGCCTCGAAGCTGGGCGCCAGCGCTGCGCCGATTGCGACGTAGGAGAGGTGCCAGAGGGTGTATGGCGGGTGCAGAAGCGTCACGTAATCGCGCCAGCCGCCGGACGCGAGGGCGTAGAACGCGGGGCGGGGCTCAGCCGCCACGGCGCCCCCAGACGACGATCCCACCGCCGAGGCTCAGCCGATTCCAGCGGACGTCTTCGATCCCCGCGTCGCGCCAGAGCTCGAGGAGTCGCGGGAGCGGATAGCGGGTGTAAAAGTCGCGGATGCTTTCGCCGAGGAAGCCGCCGACCTCGTGCCAGCCCGGCGAGATCGTCCGCCCGGCGAGTGGCAGGATGAGGCGGACGTAGAGCTCCCAGGGTCCGCGCCAGATGCGGCGCGGAACGCCAAACTCCAGCATCGCGATCGTTCTTCCCGGTCGCACCACGCGCGCGAGCTCTCGCAGAGTCGCGGCCGGGTCGTTCACGTATCTCAAGAGGTACGTGAACGTGAGCCCGTCGAATGAGCCGTCGCCAAAAGGTAGTTCTTCGGCCCGAGACTGGAGGAGCCGGATGCGGGCTCCTAGACCGGCTGCGGCAACCCGCCGTTCCGCCTCGGCGAGCATCTCCGGGCTCTGATCGACCCCGACGACGTCGCACCCCTGTTGTTGTGCGAGCTCAATCGCCACGGCGCCCGTTCCGGTGGCGACGTCGAGCACCGAGCGCCCCGGGCCCGCGTCCACCCGCGAGACGAGAAACCGCCTCCAGCGCGGATCCTGGCCCAACGAGAGCAGCCGGCTCCAGCGGTCGTAGCTCGCAGGAAGCGGCGCAAAGAGCGCCCGGGCCTGGCGGGTTCGCTCGGAGAGCGTGTGGGCCACGTGGCCGAGTCTATGCTCGGCTCGATGGCTCTCCGCGACGATCTCGACCGAGTTGCGCAGGCTGCTCACGCGCTGGCCGAGCGCGGAGAAGAGCTCGCAGGCATCGTGCCGGCAGAGCCCCGCGAGGGCGAGCGCACCTACCTCTGCGCGTTCGCGAGTGGAGGGAAGCGGACGTGGCTCCTGCTCGATGGCGCAGGAGCGCCGGTCACCGACCGCGAGACCGTGCGGCGTGCGGCTTCCATGGCGGCGATGTGCGAGCTCGCCGAGGAGAGTGCAGGCGGCGGCGAGCTGGACGAGCTGCGCGACCGGCTCGTCACGATCCGATTGACGGAGCGCCCTGAGGGCATCGAGGAGGCCGAGGAGGCCGCGCTCGCGCTGCAGCAGGTGATCGGCGCGCCGCCCCGGCTCGCCGAGCCGGGGTACCTCGATCGCGTCGGCGCCGCGACCCGCCGGCTGGAGCTCGCGCTCGGCGACCCGGGAATCTCGCCGTTTGCGGAAGCCATGAAGGCGGGGATGAGCTCGGTGGAGGAATTGTTCGCGGATGTCGAGTCTCACTACAAGCGTCCCCTCGCCTGAAGACCCGCGCGCCAGACTCCGCATCCGCACGATCTTCTTGCTGTCGGGCTACGAAGGCTGACGGCTATGGTTCACACAGATGGAGGGCTTTCCCATCGGCGGCGACCCCGACGATCTCATGAAAGGTCTTCGCGAGTTCGCAGAGCGACAGGCCGAGTCGGTAGCAGATGCGCAGCGTGAGCAGTTCGCCACGCTGACGTTGAACACGGCGGTCGAGTTGACTGCCGCCGCGCTCCAGCGGGTCGAGCCGACCGGCGGGCCCGACGAGCAGGCGGTCGCGCTTCGCGACGCCATGCGCGTCCTCTTCCCCGAAGCCGTCGCGCTAGTGAGCGCAGCCCGTCAGGGCTTTATGCGGGAAGGCTAGCCAGGGCCTCACCTGGAATCGGCGGCGGGCACTGGCACGGCTGGTCGCCGGAATGCGTAGTTGGCCGGCACGGAATGGCGATGTCAGTGAAGCAGCGGCAACATCCCTGCGGCGACGGGCACGAGCACTCCGAGCATCGGCGCCGGCACTGAGACGCCGTGCGCGAACGTCTTTAGGCCGCGCGCTTTCTCGAGGCCTGCCCACAGGGCAGATCGCCCCCAGGCTCAGGCGAAGCACGAGATATGTGACTGCAGCCGTCATCGTCCGCCCTCGAGACCCCTTTTCGGTCGATATCGATCTTGCTACCAAACGACCGATTTAGTCAAGTTTCGGCAGGGCGCCCTCCACTAGAATCGCCAGGCCCGTGGCCCTCCTCGACCGTGCGATCGCCCGGCTCTTGCCGGCGGTTCCGAGACCGCTGGTCCAGCGGATCTCGGCCCGCTACATCGCGGGGGAGACCGTCGCGGAGGCCTGCCGCACGGTCAAGGCATTGAACGACGAGGGTCAGATGGCGACGATCGACGTCCTCGGCGAGGAGATTGCCAGTCGCGAGGAGACCCTCGAGATCGTGCGCGCCTACCACGACGTCTTCGAGGCGATCGAGCGCGAAGGGCTCGAGTCGAACGTCAGCGTCAAGCTAACCGGATTGGGATTGAAGCTCGGCTACGAGCTCTGCAAGGCCAATCTCCAGACCGTCGTCCGGCACGCCGCGGAGAGCGGGAACTTCGTGCGGATCGACATGGAGGACTCGAGCTGCACGAACGACACGCTGCGGCTCTACCGTGAGCTGCGCGCGGAGGGGCTCGACAACATCGGCGTCGTGCTGCAGGCCTACCTGCGTCGCACGATCCTCGACGTGCGCGATCTTCTGCCGCTCGGGACGAATGTCCGCCTCTGCAAAGGGATCTACGTCGAATCGCCGACGATCGCATACACGGAGCACCAGGCCGTGCGCGACTCGTTCGTCGAATCCCTGGACGAGCTGCTTCGAAACGGGGCCTACGTCGGCATCGCGACGCACGACGAGTGGCTCATCGAGCGTGCGCTGGAGCTCGTCGAGAAGCACGGCCTTTCGAAGGAGCAGTACGAGTTTCAGATGCTGCTCGGCGTGCGGCCCCAGCTGGGCGATCGACTCGTGCGCGATGGCCACAGGCTCCGCATCTACGTGCCGTTCGGCGAACACTGGTACGGCTACTCGCTGCGCCGGCTGCAGGAGAACCCGAAGATCGCAGGCTACATCGCGGCGGACACGGTGGGCCGTGTGTTGCGCCGAGACGGTGCGTGACTTTTGGCGGCTCCCGACGAGGTCATGTTCGGCTCTCCTGGCGCGCTTGATTCCGACCTTCGGGCCGAATGGCGGTTGCGGCGATAACCGAACGCACCTAGGTTTTCCACAGTGTCACCCGAGCTTTTCGAATCTCTCGACCCCAACAATCGCTTTCGCGAGCGCCGCGCGCAGGCTCGCCGCCGCCGCAACTACAGACGGCGGGCCGCGATCGGTGCGCTCGCACTCCTTCTGCTCGCCGTCGCCGCGATGGCGATCGGCGCCACGGTGATTCACACCGTCGACTCGGGCAAGTCCTCGACCAAGGGCGCCCAGCAGCCCGAGAAGAAGAAGAATGCGGTGCAGCGGATGGCAATGCCGAAGGAGGTCCGCGGCATCCATGTGACGCCGGCGCTGGCCTCCGACTCGACGAAGATCGACGAGTACCTGGCGATCCCGGGGCTGAACACGCTCCAGGTCGACATCAAGGACGAGAACGGCGAGGTCGGCTTTCTGATGCCAAACGGGACGCTCGCTCGAAAGATCGGAGCGGCGAAGGGCTACTACAAGGCGGGCCAGCTCGCTGGCAAGACGCGCGCGGCCGGCGTCTACCTCGTCGGACGGATCGTGACCTTCGAGGACCCAATCCTGTCCCAGAAGCGGCCGGACCTGGCAATCCACAATCCCGACGGCTCGGTCTGGACGAACGACATCGGGCTCGGCTGGACGAACCCCTACGACAAGCGCGTCTGGGAGTACAACGTCGAGATCGCGAAGGCGGCGGCGCAGCGGGGCTTCGACGAGATCCAGTTCGACTATGTCCGCTTCCCGAGCGACGGCGACGTGGAGAACGCGGTGTATCGAGGGAAGGTGAACGAGGGCCTCGGGTGGACGATCGCCCGCTTCGTCCAGTACGCCTCGAAGGAGCTGAAGCCGCTGGGCGTGCGCGTGTCGGTCGACATGTTCGGCCTCGCTGCCACACATGACCTTGGCATCGGACAGATTCCGAGGCGGGTTGCGAAGTTCGTCGACGCGATCTACCCCATGGTTTACCCCTCGCACTACAACCCGGGCGAGTACAACCTGCCCGATCCGAGCGGGTCGCCCGGGATGACGGTCGCCGCATCTCTGCAGGACTTCCGAAAGCAGATGCGCGGCACGAAAGCGCAGCTGATTCCGTGGCTCGAAGACTTCTCGCTCGGCCGAACGCGCACTCCCGAGGAGGTGCGCGCCCAGATCGAAGCGGCTCGCAGCTACAAGGCCCGCGGCTTCTTGCTCTGGAACCCGCTCGGGGTCTACACGCAAGAAGTGCTTAGCAGGCCGTAGTCTCCTCGCTGAGCAGCCGACCAGGAGGTGACGTGAAAGACCGCTACGAAGAGCTCACGAAGAAGCTCGCCGCGATTCACGACGTGCACATGGCGCGCTCGATCCTCTCTTGGGATCAGCACACCAAGATGCCCCCGAAAGCAGGGGACGTCCGCGCCGAGCAACTCGGAACGCTCGACCGGATCGCTCACGAGCTGTTCATCGACGACGACATGGGAGCGCTCCTCGAAGAGCTGCGCCCGTACGAGGAGAGTCATGAATTCGAGTCGGACGAGGCGAGCCTGCTGCGCGTCACCCGCCGTGAGTACGCGAAGGCGAAGCGGGTTTCACCGGACCTGCGCGCCGAGCTGACGCGCGCCGGGGCGATCGCGCTGGCCGCGTGGGTCGAAGCGCGACAGAAGTCCGACTTCACGATCTTCCTGCCTTATCTCCGGCGAAACGTCGAGCTTCAGCGCGAGTACGTGGCCTGCTTCCCCAAGGAGGAGAACGACTACGACGTGCTGCTCGACGACTTCGACGAGGGCATGAAAACGACCGAGGTGCGCTCGGTCTTCGACGAGCTGAAGACCGAGCTGATCCCGCTGATCGCCGAGATCACCGAGCGCGCCGACGCGGTCGACAACTCGTGCCTCTCGGGTCACTTCCCGGTCGACAAGCAGCGCCTGTTCGCACTGGAGGTGCTGGAGCAGCTCGGGTACGACGACGAGTCGTGGCGCCTCGATCCGACCGTGCACCCGTTTGCGATGAGCGCGGCGACGACCGACATCCGTCTCACGACCCGCTACGACGAGGGCGACCTGAACAGCCTGATGGCCGCGATCCACGAGTTCGGTCACGGCTTCTACGAGGCCGGCATCGACCCTGCGCTCGAGCGCACCCCTCTCTCGCAGGTGACGTCGATGAGCCTGCACGAGTCGCAGAGCCGGATGTGGGAGAACCTCGTCGGTCGCAGCCTCCCCTTCTGGAAGCACTTCTACCCGCGGTTGCAGGCCACGTACCCCGAGCAGTTCGGCGGCGTCGAGCTCGACGACTTCTACCGGGCGATCAACAAGGTCGAGCCGTCGTTGATCCGCATCGAGGCGGATGAGGCGACCTACAACCTGCACATCATCCTGCGCTTCGAGCTGGAGCAGGAGATCCTCGACGGCTCGCTCGACGTGGCCGACCTGCCCGTCGCCTGGAACGCCCGCATGACTGAGTACCTGGGCGTGGACGTGCCGGACGACGCCCACGGCGTGCTGCAGGACGTGCACTGGTCGGGCGGCGCGATCGGCTACTTCCCGACTTATTCGCTCGGCAACGTCATCTCCGTGCAGCTCTGGGAGCAGGTGCGCGCTGCGATCCCGGACCTCGATCAGCAGTTCGAGCGCGGAGAGTTCGGCGAGCTGTCCTCGTGGCTCCGCGAGAACCTGCACGTGAACGGGCGCAAGTTCACGTCCAAGGAGACTCTCGAGCGCCTCGTCGGTGGAGGGATCGACTCCGG
>JACCXX010000148.1 GCA_013696805.1 Actinomycetota bacterium | reverse complement strand
GACGAGTACTACAACGAGGAGTCGGATCAGCAGGGCCTGGCCGAGGTCATCCTCGCCAAGCACCGCAACGGCCCGACCGGCTCCGAGAAGCTCTCCTTCCTGAAGCGCTACGCGAAGTTCGCAGACCTGGCGGCGTAGTTACGAGCCGTCAAAGCCCAAAACTTCCCAGTCGTGGACGAGTCCCCCGAAACTGAGCTAGGCCGACGGCTGCGAGCGAACCGGGGCCGGAAACTGCGGCCCGAGTTCACAGCCCGGATCGAGCGAGCGTTCGGATTCGAGCCCGAAGAGGAGGACTTCCTCGACCTTCCCGAAACCGATCGCCTCCAGAACGAGCTGCTCGCCCGCCTCCGCGAGCTCCAGCCGGTGACGACACGTGGCCCGAGTCGCAGAGGGAAGCGGTCTTCGATCGCCTGCGTACACGGAACCCGAGCAGATGCTCGGCGCCGATGAGTACGAGCTCTACGCTTGGGGTGCGTTCGCCCCGATCGGGTAGCCGAGGGGCTTCCGGTTTGCCGAAACTCCCCTGGCCGGCAGTGAACTACTCGGAGCCCTCTGAGAGCCACCGCCAAAGGCCGCCGGAGCCGGGCTCAGCCCGGCGGGAGGCTCACAAAGGAGAGGAGAGGGCTCGGCTCGCGCCGCCAGCCGCCGGCTCCTGGAACAACTCGCAGCAAGCCCCCGCCCGCAAGGAGGGGGCCTACGGGGGAACCAGGGGTTCCCCCGTGATCAGCGAGCGCCAGCGAGCTGAGAACAGCGCGGGTTGTCGTTGAACGATTTCGAGAGCTCCTCCGCGTCGTAGCGCTCGTCGAGCTGGTCGATCTGGTCGCCGATGTCGCCGCCGGCCTTCTGGATCGACGCGCCCAGGTTCTGCGCCGCGGGCCCGAACCTGGAGGGATCGTCGGGCAGACGCTTCACCGTTCGCCGCGCCCGATCGAGTGTCGCCCTCAGGCTCTGGAGGCGGGTCTGCAGGTCGCGCGCGATCTTGTCGCCGTCCTCGACCGACGGCCGGCCGGCCGCCTTGACGTCGGTCAGCAGTTCGTCGGTCCGCGCGACCACGTCGGCGATGAAGTCGACAAGCTGCGCCCGGACGGCCGCGACCGTACGCGGGCTCTTGGGCGGCTTCGCGGCTCGCGACTGAAGATCGCTCGCCCAATCGCCGACCGCCTCGCAGATCTCACCGCTCCACTGATCCGGGCTCGCGCCCGCGGCCTCGTTCCCACCGCCGCTATCGCCTCCGCAACCCGAAGCCGTAAGAGCAAGCAAAGTCACGAGAACGGCGAGGAGAAAGCGCACGCCGCGACCCTACAAGGGGACCGCGGAACAGTGCCCGCTGCCCCTTCTGGCAGACTCAGGCCCTGTGCCGGCCACCGTCATCGTGGGCGCCCAGTGGGGGGACGAAGGTAAGGGGAAGATCGTCGACCTGCTGGCGCAGCATTCGGATCTAGTCTGCCGCTACCAGGGTGGGCCGAACGCCGGGCACACGATCATCGCGAACGGCGAGACCTACAAGTTCAAGCACATGCCGTCGGGGATCCTCTGGGGTAAGCAGTGCATCCTCGGAGCGGGCTGCGTGATCGATCCGGGGGTCTTCGTCGATGAGCTCGACGACCTCGAGGCGCGGGGCATCTCCACGGACACCGTGCGGGCCTCCGTGAACGCGCACCTCGTCATGCCGTGGCACGTCGCGCTCGACGGCGCCAGCGAGCGTCGGCTCGGGAAGCTCCAGATCGGCACGACCAGGCGCGGCATCGGCCCGGCGTACGCAGACAAGTCGGCGCGGCTCGGAATCCGGGTCCAGGACCTCTTCGACCCCAAGATTCTGCGCCAGAAGATCGAGGTCGCCCTCGCCGAGAAGAACGTCTGGCTCGAGCGCGTCTACGGCGCGGCTCCGCTCGACCTGGAGGAGATCGTCACTGGCACCGAGAGCTATGCCAAGCGGCTCCGTCCGTACATCGCGGACACGTCCCTGCTCGTAGACCGTGCGCTTCGCGACGGCAAGGGCGTGCTCTGCGAAGGAGCGCAGGCCACCCTCCTCGACCTCGATCACGGCACCTATCCGTTCGTGACCTCGTCGAACCCGATCGCAGGCGCCGCCGCGACCGGGATCGGCATCGGCCCGACCCGGATCGACCGCGTAATCGGCGTCGCGAAGGCTTACGTCACGCGCGTCGGCGAGGGGCCCTTCCCCACCGAGATCCAGGGAGCGGATCAGGAGCGGCTTCGCGAGCTCGGCGGCGAGTACGGGACGGTGACCGGCCGCGAGCGGCGCTGCGGGTGGCTCGACCTCGTCGGCCTGCGTTACGCGGTCCGCCTGAACGGGCTCACGTCGCTGGCGCTCACGAAGCTCGACGTGCTCTCGCCCTTCGGCGAGTTGCCGGTCTGTGTCCGATACCGCCTTCGCG
>JACCXX010000113.1 GCA_013696805.1 Actinomycetota bacterium | reverse complement strand
ATCGTGGGACAGCTGAACGAGCGGGGCTGGCGACCAAGGTCGAGCCCTGACACGACCCAGCCGGCGCCAGGCACCGAAATCGGTGGCTCGCAGCAGACCCGGCCGCGAAGGTCCCAAAAGGATCCGGGCTGGCTGCCGTTCTTCGTGGTGGGCTCGGTGCTGCTCGCCTTCGGGGTTGCAATTGCCGGCACCGTGGTGCGGACGCGCCGCCGGCGGGGTGGCTTGGTTCCGCAGGCGGCAGCCGTCGCGATGGTCGCCGGCGCGCTCGGGGACATGATCGCCGAGCTCCGCGCCGAGCGGGACCCGCGCCGCGCGGTCATCCGCGCCTACTCGGGGATGGAGCGGACTCTCGGCGCCCGGGGGCTCCCGCGCCACGCGTACGAGGCCCCTTTCGAGTACCTGGAACGAATCCTCACCGGCGCACAGGCGAGCGCGCACTCGGTCGGCAGGCTGACGAACCTCTTCGAGCGGGCGCGCTTCAGCGAGCACACCATTGACGTGCAAATGAAGGACGAGGCGATCGGCGCGCTCGTCGCGCTGCGGGGTGAGCTAGAGGCTGCTACGTGAGAAAGGTTCTGATCGACTCGATGGCGGTCGCGGGCCTCGCGACCGTCGCTCTCTTCATCGCTCGTGCGCTCGCGCCGGGGCGCCGGGAGCTCGAGCTGGACATCTATGCGCTTACGCTCGGGGGTCTCGCGGTCTTGTGCGCAGTTACCTGGCTGCGCCGCGCTTTGCCCCCGGCCGGAGACTCTGCGTTGCAGCGGGCGCTGGAAAGGCCCCGCCCCGCTCGCGGTCAGCTGCCCGAGCTCGCGCGCCTCGAGCGCGAGCTGTACATCGGCGCCGCGCAGTCGTTCGACCTCCACTATCGCGTCCGCCCGCTGCTGCGGGAGATTGCGCTGGCACGGCTCGCCGAGGGTGGCCTGCGGCTGGACAGCGGAGGCGACGCCGTCCGCGAGTCGCTCGGCGACGAACTCTGGGAGCTCGTGCGCCCGGACCGCGAACCACCCCTGGACCGCCACGGCGGCGGGATCGGCTTCGGAGGCATCGAGAGAGTCGTCGCTCGACTCGAAGGCCTGTCGCGATGACGGTCGACGAGCTCCGGAAGCACGCCGCACTCATCCTCGACGAGGTCGAGCGCGCAATCGTCGGCAAGCGCGAAACCCTCGAGCTCGTCCTGCTCGGCCTCCTCGCAGACGGCCATGTTCTGATCGAGGACTTCCCAGGGCTGGCGAAGACGATGATGGCGCGCGCCTTCTCCCAGGTGACGACACTCGGTTTTGCGCGGATCCAGTTCACGCCCGACCTGATGCCCGCCGACGTCACCGGCTCGTCGATCTACGACCAGCGCGAAGGAGACTTCGAGTTCCGTCCGGGCCCGATCTTCACGAACCTCCTGCTCGCCGACGAGATCAATCGCGCGCCTCCGAAGACGCAGGCCGCGCTGCTCGAGGCCATGCAGGAGCGCCAGGTGACCGTCGAGGGGACGACGAACCTCCTGGAGCGCCCGTTCTTCGTCCTCGCCACCCAGAACCCGATCGAGTACGAGGGCACGTATCCGCTGCCCGAGGCGCAGCTCGATCGTTTCCTCCTGCGCACCGGCGTCGGCTACCTCTCGCGCGAGCATGAATGGGAGGTTCTCGAGCGCCGGATCGAGCGCGAGGTGGACGAGGTCGAGCTCAATGCCGTCGTCGACCACGAGACCCTGCTCGAGATGCAGCGCGCGCTCGAGCAGGTGCACGTGGACGAGACCCTCGGCCTCTACATCGTCGATCTCGTCGCGGCCACGCGCCAGGCGGCTGGCGTGCAGGTCGGATCAAGCCCTCGCGGGTCGCTGGCGTTGCTCAAGCTCGCTCGCGGAAAGGCCGCGCTCTCGGGGCGGGACTACGTCGTGCCGGAGGACGTGAAGGCCGTCGCCGTCGCTGCGCTGGCGCACCGCCTCACGCTCCGTCCGGAGCTCTGGGTGCAGAACCTGCGAGCGGAAGACATCGTGCGCGAGCTGCTCGAGCAGGTGCCGACGCCCGCGATCGAGCCGCCTCGTTCGTGAAGCGTTCTGCGGCTCCGAAGCTTCGCGTCTATCCGGCTCTGGCCGCCATCGGGATGCTGGCGGGGCTCGCGCTCGGGCGACCGGAGCTCGTTGCCCTGGCGGCGCCGTTCGCTGTCCTGGTTGCAATCGGGGTCTCGCTCGCACAGGAGCCGGAGCTCACGGCTCGGCTCGTGCTCGATGCCGAGCGGCAGGTGGAGGGCGAAGAGGTGCTCGCTGAGGTCGAGGTCTCGGCTTCCCGGCCGGTCGAGCGTCTGACCGGGCTCTTGGTGCTGCCGGCGGGTTTGCGGACCGAAGGCCCAAATCCCTTCCTCGTACGGCTCGCCTCCGGTGGTCGCCGGTCGCTGGAGCTACCGCTCGAGTGCGAGCGCTGGGGTGCGTACGGAGTGGGGCGGGTGCTGCTCCGTGCGCAGGACGCGCTCGGGTTCCTCGTTTTGGAAGCGTCATTCGACCTGCGGCAGCCGCTCAAGGTCTACCCGGGCGGCGAGAGCCTCAGCTCACTGCTCCGTCCGCTCGAGACCCAGGTCTTCTCCGGCAACCAGGTGGCACGCGTCCGAGCCGACGGCATCGAGTTCGCCGATCTGCGCCCCTTCGTCGCCGGCGATCGCGTGCGGAGGGTGAACTGGCGCGCGACGGCCCGGCGCGGTGTCCCGTGGGTCAACGAGTCGCATCCGGAGCGAAACTCGGATGTCGTCATTTTTTTAGACACCTTCGCGGAGGCTCGGCGAGGCGCCGCCGGAACACTCGACGCCTCCGTGCGGGCGGCCGCGGCACTCGCTGAGCTCTACCTGCGGGAGAAAGACCGCGTCGGCATCGTCTCGTTCGGAGGCGTGCTCAACTGGCTGACGGTCTCGAGCGGCCCGGTGCAGCTGTACCGCATCGTCGACTCCCTTCTCGACGCTGAGATCTGGCTCAGCTACGTGTGGAAGGACCTCGAAGTCATTCCCACGCGCACGCTCCCGCCAAGGGCACTCGTGCTTGCTTTGTCTCCGCTCCTCGACGACCGGGCGATCGGAGCGCTGGCCGATCTGCGGAGCCGCGGTTTCGACCTCGCGATCCTCGAGGTCTCGCCCTTGCCATACGTCGAGCCGGGTGAGACCGAGAGCGAGCGGCTCGCCTTTCGGGTGTGGCAGTTGCGCCGCGAGGCGATTCGCTCGCGCTACCGGTCGCTGGGCGTGCCAGTCGTCGAATGGCGCGACCACGTTCCGCTCGAGGCCGCGATCGAGGAGGTGAGGAGATACAGGCGCCACGCCCGAACCGTGCGCGCGTAGTGACCGGAGCTGCAGCGCTGGTGACGGCGGCTGCACTCGGCGGCTACCCGCCGCTCGAGGGAACGCTTCGGCCGTACTCGCTCGCGCTCGCGGGTTTTGCGCTCGCATTCCTTGCTGCCGGGCTGGCCGGGCGCTGGTCGGGCGCGGTCGCAACTGGTCTGACCCTGCTCGGTGCGCAGTACGCCCTTCTGTTCTCGGCCGGGCCCGGGGCCGTGGACGACCGGACGCCCTTCTACGCGGCCGGCTTCCTGCTGAGCGCTGAGCTGTCGTTCTGGTCGACGGAGCCGCGGGTGGCGGCCTGGAGCGATCTGGAGGTCGTACTGCGACGCCTCGGGACGGTTCTCGGGGCCTGTCTCGGCGCGGCGGCGATCGCGGCGATCGTGATCATCGTGTCCGGCGCTTCTCTCGGCGACAGTCTCGTGGCCGAGGCGGCCGGGATCGGCTCGGCGGCGGCGGCCCTGGCTCTTCTCGGCGCCCTCGTTCGGCGCTTGCGCTGAGTACAGTGATATAGTCCTAGCCGGACTATGCCTGTCAGGACTATCGCGGTGAAGATGACCACTACCGAGGTGGCCGTGCTCGGGTTGCTCACGCGTGGCCCGATGTCGGGTTACGACGTGAAGAAGCAAGCTGAGATGAGCGTCGGCTACTTCTGGGATCCGGCCAAGAGCCAGATCTACGCGGTGCTTCCCAGGCTCGTCGAGGCCGGGTACGCGACCAGCCGGAAGGTCGCTCAGGAGCTGCGTCCCGACAAGCAGGTCTATCGCATCACACGCCGCGGGCGCGAGGCACTCAAGGACTGGATCGAGCTGACGCCGCCTCCGCCTGACCCCGCTCGCAACCCGCTGCTTCTGAAGGTGTTCTTCGGCGACTTCGCCGATCCGCAGGCCGTGCTCGAGCAGGTTCGAGCCCGCTGTGTGGCAGCAGAGGAGCTGAAGGCCGAGCTGTCCCGGATCGACGAGAGCTCCACCGGGCGGGACGGCGACTTCTACCCCTCCCTCACGCGGAGCTACGGGCATCACTGGGCCGACGCTGTCATCAACTGGGCCAAGGAGTTCGAGCGCCGTGTCGCCGAACGAGGCGAAACGTGATCTTGCGGGTCGCGCTTGCCGGGCCGGCTATCGCCGCGCTCGTCGCCTCGGCGGCGACGGCCGAGCTCTCGGCGGCTCCGCCGAGGCCGACGCGGCTCAAGCCTCTCGTCCTGCGCGAAAACTGTGTTTCCCGGGCCGAGCGACGGCGTGTCGTCCGTTTCACGACCTTCGATCGCGTCCGCCTCATCGGTGTCGAGCTCGGCTCCGGTCCGAGGGCCGTCATCCTTGCGCATCAAGGCGGGGGAGGCGAAGGCCCCTGGCTGTGCGCATGGATGCGCTACGCCCGACTTCTCGCGCTCCAGGGCTACCGGGTGCTCGCGTTTGACCACCGCGGCTTCGGCTCGTCGGGGCGGACGAACCACGTGTCGCGCATCTCGCGAGTCGACTTCGACGTCCTTGCCGCGATCGACGTCATGCGCGCGAGAGGGGCGAGGCAGATCGTCCTCGCGGGTGCGTCGCTCGGGGGCACGGCCGTCGTCTCCGCTGCTGCTCTCGCCAAGACTGGGGTCAACGGAGTCATCAGCTTTTCCGCTCCACAGACCTACGGGCGGGTCGACGCGCTGACGGCGGCGAGGGCGCTGCGCGTCCCCGTCCTGTTCATCTCCGCAGCGGAGGACGAGCCGTTCCCGGACGACGCACGCGCCATGTACGACGCGTGCTCGTCGCCCGACAAGCAGGTTGCGATCGTGCCTGGAACCGTCCACGGCGCTCCCGTCCTGCGCGATCCTGCCACGCGCGCGCTCGTGGACGGCTGGATTCGAGACCACCTCTAAGGTGCCCTGCGGGCACTCGCGGAAAGTCGCCGAGAGTGCTTGGCACTCTCGGCGAGTCCCCGCCCTGTGGGCGGGGACCTGCCTTCCTAGATAATCCGCTTGATGGCCCAGGTGCTCCCTGCCGAGCGCGATCTCCGGCGCGTGATCGGCGACGGCGACGCGATCCCCGACCGCAAGGTCGAGGGGCTCACAGACCACGATCTCGTCGAGCTGTACCGGAGCCTGATCCTCCTCCGCACATACGACGAACGGTCGGTCGTCTATCACTCGCAGGGCCGCATCGGGACGTACGCGATCTACTGGAACCACGAGGCGATGCAGGCCGGCTCGGTGTACGCGCTCGACGAAGACGACTGGATCTTCCCGAGTTACCGCGAGTCGGCGATCGGGCTGCTGCGCGGGATGGCGCCTGCCACGATCCTGTCCTGGTGGCGCGGGCACCCGTCGGGGTGGTGGAACCCGGCCGACTACAACCTGGCCTCGATCTGCGTTCCGATCGCCACCCATGTGCCGCACGCGGCGGGCCTTGCCTGGGGCAAGCGCCTGCGCGGTGAGAAGGCCTGCGCGATCGCGTACTTCGGAGACGGCGCTACTTCGGAGGGCGCGTTCCACGAAGGGGCGAACTTCGCGGCAGTGATGCGCGCGCCGCTCGTGCTCTTCTGCAACAACAATGGTTGGGCGATCTCGACGCCGGTGGAGGATCAAACGCGCGCCGAGACGCTCGCCGACAAGGCCGTCGGCTACGGGATGCCCGGCTTGCGCGTGGACGGGACGGACGTGCTCGCGGTCTTCGAGGCTACGCGCGAGGCAGTCGAGCGTGCGCGTGCCGGTGAGGGGCCGACCTTCATCGAGGCTGTCTCGTACCGCGCCGCCCCGCACGCGACGGCGGACGATCCAAAGGCCTACATCGATCTCGCGCGCGTCGAGCAAGAGAAACGGAAGGAGTGCGTCGGGCGGTTCGAGGGTTACCTGCGCCGTGCCGGGATCCTGACGGACGAGATGGCCGCGTCCACTCGTGCGGAGGCCGAGCAGGCCATGCGCGACGGGATCGCGGCCGCCGAGGCCGAGCCGCCGGCCGACGTAGCCCTCGTCTTCGAGAACGCGTTCGTCGATCCACCTGCATCTTTCGCCGAGGACCTCGCCGAGCTGAAGCGGGTGTTGGGCGAATGAGCGAGCTCACGCTGCTGGAGGCGATCAACGACTGCTTCCACGTCGAGCTCGGCCGAGACGAGAACGTGATGGTGATGGGCGAGGATGTCGGTCGCGCCGGCGGGGTCTTTCGCGCCACGGCCGGTCTCCGGGACAAGTTCGGAGCGGATCGCTGCGTGGACACGCCACTCGCGGAGGCGGGGATCATGGGCACCGCGGTCGGCCTCTGCATGGCGGGATTCCGGCCAGTCTGCGAGATGCAGTACGACGCGTTCAGCTATCCGGGCCTCGACCAGTTGATCACGCACGTCGGGCGCTACCGCTGGCGAACCGGGGGGAAAATGGAATTCCCGCTCACGGTGCGCATGCCCTACGGCGGCGGAGTGCGGGCGCCCGAGTTGCATGACGATTCTCCCGAGACCTACTACGTGCACACGCCCGGCGTGAAGGTGGCCATCCCCTCGACCCCGGCGGATGCGAAGGGGCTCCTGGCGGCGGCGATCCGCGATCCCGACCCGGTCGTCATCTTCGAGCCGAAGCTGCACTACCGGACGATGCGTGGCGAGGTTCCCGAGGGCGACTACGTGGTTCCGCTCGGACAGGCACGGGTTGTCCGAGAGGGTGATGACGTGACGCTCGTCGCGTACGGAGCGATGGTTCCGCTCGCCGAGCGAGCGGCGGCTGCGCTCGAGAGTCGGGCGTCGGTTCACATCCTCGACATCCGGACGCTGAAACCGCTCGACGAGGATGCTCTGCTCGCCGCGGCGGCGAAGACAGGCCGCGTCGTGCTCATTCAGGAGGCCCCGCGCACGTGCGGGTACGCGGCCGAGCTGGCGGCGATCCTGGCGGAGAAGGCGATGCTAGACCTTCAGGGGCCTGTGATCCGCGTCACCGGCTACGACGTGCCGTACCCGTACTGGCAGATCGAGGACGCGTACATGCCGTCCGTCGAGCGCGTCGTGGCCGCGGTCGAGAAGCTGCTCGAGTTCTGACGGTGTCGGAA
>JACCXX010000086.1 GCA_013696805.1 Actinomycetota bacterium | reverse complement strand
GCCATCGGCAGCTCGGGAACCATCCCCATGTAGATGCCGACCGGGGTGCCCTTGCCGACGCCGAGCTTCCTCAGAGCGTTCGCGAGGCGGACGACCTCACGTTGCAGGTCGGTGAACGTGATCCCGCGGCGATCGTTCTCGGGCTCGCCTTCCCAGTGGTAGGCGACCTTGTCGCCGAGCCCGTCCTCGACGTGGCGATCGACGCAGTTGAAGCAGACGTTGAGCTTGCCGCCCAGATACCACTTCGCGTAGGGCGGCTCCCACTCGTAGAGCTTCGTGAACGGCTCGAACCAAGAGACGCGCTCGCGGGCCTCGGTCTCCCAGAGCTCGTCGAAGTCGCGGTCGTAGATGTCGGGCTGCGCGTTGGCCTGAGCCGCGAACTCCGGAGGCGGCGAAAAGCGCCGGTCCTCGGCAAGCATCGTCTCGATCGCGGCGCCCCGCGATTCGTTCACGGCGTCAGGTCGTAAGGGAAGTCCGTGAGGTTCTCGGCGCCGTCCTCGGTGACGAGGACGAGATCCTCGAGGCGGCAGCCGCCGAAGCCGGGCCGGTAGAGACCGGGCTCGAGCGTGACCACGTCGCCGGCGACGAGATCGCCCGTGGCGCCGCGCCCCATGCTCGGCGCCTCGTGCACCTCGAGGCCCACGCCGTGTCCGAGCCCGTGGAAGAAGCCCTCTTCGAGCACCTCGCCCGGCTTCTTCGACAGCGACGTTTTCTGGCCGTGCTCCTCGAACAGGTTGCAGACGATCGTGTAGACCTCCGACCCTGCAACTCCCGACTTGGTCGCCGCGAAGGAGCGGTCGAGCGCCTCCTTGACCAGCTTGTGGTACTCGACGAGCTCAGCGGGCGGCTCGCCGACGACGAACGTCCGCGTCATGTCCGCGTAGCAGGCGGAATCAGGATCTCTCGGCCAGAGGTCGATCACGATCGGCTCGTTGGACGCAATCGCTCCGTGGCCGAGCTCGTGCCCGATGGCCGTCTGCGCGCCGTGGGAGACGATGAAGTCGTCACCCGACACTCCGTGCTCGCTGAAGACGCGCCGGATCTCGGACTTGAGGCGCTCGGAGGTCAGCGTCTCGCCGTCGACCTGCACCTGGCCGTTCGCGGGCTCGGCGCGGAAGATCAGGTCGCGCGCCACGCCCATCGCCGCCTCGGCTGCCTTCTGTGACTTGCGGATGCCGGCCAGCTCGGCCTCGTTCTTGACGCGGCGGCGGTCGGCGAAATACTTGTGGTCGGGCTCGAGCGTGATGCCGTTCTTGCGCAGGTGGTCTGCTGTCAGAGTGGGGAAGGAGCGCGGGACGATCGCGTCCGTGATCCCGAGGTCGCGGCACGCGTTCAGGTTGAGGTGCGTCCAGACGATCTCCTCGCGCGGCAGGCCCGACTCGATCAGCTCGTCGTACCCATAGCTCTCCCAGGGGCGAGCGTCGATTCCGACTTCCTTGACGCGATCGACCTCGAAGGACGTCGAGAGGACGTAGCGCTTGCCGTCCTTCTCCGCGTAGAGGAAGGGATCCGGGACCACGACCGGCACCTCGTGGCGCATCTCGGGGGAGATCACCGAGTCGGCGAAGATCAAGACGTCGCGGGCCATCGGGAGCGAATGCTAATGGGAGAGCAAGCATGCCGGCCGTGACTAGACTCAATCGCCGTGGACGAAGCGTACGAACGAGCCCAGGAGCTGCTGGCGGGCTACGAGGTGGAGCTCCGTTCCGAGCTGCCCGAGAACGCCGAGATTTTCGACGCTCACGTCCATCTCGGGAACGACATCGACGGGTTCCAGGGCGTCTACGAGGAGCTGGAGCGGATCTTCGACAGCTTCGGGATCTCGCGCGGCTTTATGTTCTGCATGGACGAGGCCGACCGACATCCGGGGTTCCGCGTGCCGAACGACCGAACCCTCGAGCACGGCAAGCGCTCCGAGGGGCGCTTCATCCCGTTCGTGCGGCTCGACCTGACGGAAGATCCGATCGGCGAGGCGGAGCGCTGTCTAGACCTGGGGGCGCGCGGAATCAAGCTGCACCCGCGCGCGCAGCGATTTCTCTTGAACGACGAGCGGCTGGCGCCGGTCTTCGCGATCGCCGCCGAGCGCCGTGTTCCGATCCTGATCCACGGCGGCCGCGGTCTGCCGCCGATCGCAGACAACCTCGCGCGCCTCGTCGAGGCCTATCCGGACGCGCAGCTGATCATCGCCCACGCGGGAATCGCCGATCTGGCGGGTCTCGCGGGACGTTTCGCGGGCAAGGCCGGGGTCTTCTTCGACACGTCGGTCTGGAGCCCCGTCGACCTGCTGAGTTTTTACCACCAGGTCTCGCCAGAACAGGTCCTGTACGCCTCGGATTACCCGTACGGCCGGCAGCCGAGCTCGCTGCTCATCGCGCTCCGCACGGCGAGGCTCGCGGGCTTCGAAGAAGAGCAGCTAAAGCTGATGCTCGCGGGGAACGCGAACCGGATCGCGAACGGCGAGCCCCCGCTCGAGCCGACGGGGCCCAGGGGCGGTGGCACCTTCACGCAGTCCATGGCACTCGCCCGAATCCACCAGTACCTGTCGATGGCGACACCGCTGCTCTGGACGAGGCAGGCGGACACGGTCGGGGTCATCGGCCTCGCACTCAACGCTTGCGACGACCGTGACGGACAGGCCCCGGAGGATCTCGAGCGGATCCGCGACCTGCTCCTCGCCGCACGGGAGCTCTGGCGCACGCTGCCCGAGCTCGACGACGAGGATCGCGTGCCCGCGAGCCGAGCAACCTTCGCGCTCGTCCACCTCGCGGACATCCTGGCGGTAACGTCCGGCGCGTAGTGGTGGAGCTCGTAGTCAACGGGGGGTCGCACACGCTCGAGGCTCCGGTCGGACGGTCGCTCGCGGAGACCCTCCGCGACGGCCTCGGGCTGACCGGCACGAAGATCGGCTGCAACGAGGGGCACTGCGGAGCGTGCACCGTGCTGGTCGACGGGGTGCCGACCCTGTCGTGCATCACGCTCGTGCATACAGTCGAGGGTCGCAACGTGACGACGATCGAAGGCCTGCGCGACCATCCGCTCGTCGACTCGTTCGTGCGCGCCGACGCCCTGCAGTGCGGCTTCTGCACGCCTGGCCAGATCGTCTCCGCCTCGGCGCTCGTCGAGGCGAATCCCGAGCCGACCCGTGAGCAGATCCGCCACGGTATGGCAGGCAACCTGTGCCGCTGCGGCGCCTATCCCAAGATCGAGGAGGCCATAGCCACGTGGCAAGGCTGATCCGCACCGAGAAGGAGGTCGAGGGCCGGTACGAGGAGGTCTGGCTCGTCGTCGAGGAGGACGCGCTCGACCAGTGGCCGTCCGGGCCGGGGGACATCGTCGGGCGCGCCGCTCCGCGCATCACGGGCCGCCAACGTGCCCGCGGCGAGGCTCGCTACACGGCAGACGTTCAGCTGCCCGGGATGCTGCACACGGCCGTCCTCCGCTCCCCGCACGCGTACGCGCGCGTGAAGAGCATCGACTTGACCCGCGCGCTGGAAGCCCCCGGTGTCCGTGCTGCGATCGGGCCCGACGCCCTGCACGTCCTCGTCGACGAGGCGGGCTACCCCGGCGTCGCGGTGGCGGCAGTGGCAGCTGACACCTTCGACGAAGCCCGCGACGCGGTCGCGCTGATCGAAGTCGACTGGGAGCTCCTGGATCCGGTGCTCGACCCCGAGGATGCCGTCAGCCGTGGCCAACTGCTGATCGATCCCCGCAGGTACGAGCGGGGGGACACGGAGCGCGGCTTCGCGGAGGCAGACATCGTCGTCGAGGCGGAGTACCGAACCCAGACCGTCCTCCACAACTCGATGGAGACCCACCAGACGATCTGCGAGTGGCAAGGCGACCGGCTGGACGTGTACATCTCCACCCAGTTCATCTGGGGCGTGCGCGACGAGGTCGCCGAGGAGCTTGGGATGCCGCCCGACAAGGTTCGCGTCGTCTGCGAGTTCATGGGGGGCGGCTTCGGCTCGAAAAACGGCGCCGGAGACCACACGTTCATCGCCGCCGAGCTCGCGAAGCGAGCCGGCCGCCCCGTCCGCTGCGCGCTGACGCGGCGCGAGGAGAACCAGGCATCCGGTAACCGCAACGCGACCATCCAGCGCCTCAAGGCGGGCGCGCGCTCCGACGGCACGCTGGTCGCGCTGTCCGGCGAGTTCGTGAATGCGGTCGGCTGGTCGGGCTGGACTGCGACCACCGAGGGCCCGATGCAGATGCTCTACGCCTGCGACAACGTCCAGACGGTCACGTACGGCGCGAAGATCAACACCCCTCCGATGCGCGCCTTCAGAGCACCGGGGTTCGTCGAGGGCACATTCGGCCTCGAATGCCTGCTCGACGAGCTCGCCGCCAAGCTCGACCTCGACCCGCTGGAGGTGCGCCGCCTGAACCATGCGCACGCCGGCGACGACCGGCCGTACTCGTCCAAAAACCTGATGGAGTGCTACAAGCGCGCGGAGCCGCACTGGGAGCGCCGGCACGACGCGCGCGCGAGGAGCGAAGGCCCCTGGAAGCGCGGGGTCGGCCTCGCCAGCCAGATCTGGTACGGCGGGGGCGGGCCGCCCTCCTACGCCTGGGTACGGCTCGGCTCGGATGGACGCGCGACGGTGATCACCGCGATGCAGGACATCGGCACGGGCACCGCGACGGCGATGACGCAGATCGCCGCCGAGGAGCTGGGACTGCCGCTCGACCGCATCGACTTCGTGCTCGGCGACTCTGCTCGCGGGCCCTACGCCTCGATCTCGGCCGGCTCGTCGACCATCCCGTCGATGGGCCCGGCCGTGCGCGCCGCGGCTGCCGACGCGGGACGCCAGATCATCGAGATCGCGGCTCAGCGCTACGACAAGGAGCAGCGCATCCTGTCGCTGAAGAACGGCCACGTCACCTCGTCGGACGGCGGTTCCTGGCCGCTGGCGGAGGTCGTGGGGCTCCTGGAGGACGCGCAAATCCTCGGCAAGGGCGCACGCGGGCCGAACCCGGCCGGCATGCAGGTGCTGACCTTCGGCGTCCAGGTCGTCGAGGTCTCGGTGGACACGGAGACCGGCGAGGTGCAGGTCGACCGGGTAGCGGCGATCCACGACGTCGGCCGCGTGATCAACCCGCTGGGCGCCTCGAGCCAGGTCGAGGGCGGGATCATCCAGGGCATCGGTCACACGCTCTCGGAGGAGCGGCTCCTCGACCCGCAGACCGGGACGATCCTCACGCAGAGCCTCGACCACTACAAGCTGCCGACGATCGCCGATACACCGCCCGAGATCGTGACCGAGCTCCTCGATATCCCCGACGAGCACCTGACCAATCTCGGCTCGAAGGGCCTCGGCGAACCGCCGATCATTCCGACTGCCGCCGCCATCGCCAACGCGATCCGCGACGCCACGGGCGCCGACGTGCGCTCGCTGCCGATCTCGAGAGAGGAGATGCTCCGCGCTCTGCGCGAAGCGCGCGAGCGAGCCGGAGAAAAGGTTGCAGCTCCAGCGTCCTGAGACTCCCGAGGCGGCTGCGGCCGCGCTCGGTAGCGGCTCGGTAGCCCTCGCCGGCGGAACCGAGCTCGTCCCTCTCCTGCGGAATGGCCTCGTGCGCGCGGAGACGCTGATCGCGATCCGCGATGCCGTACCTCGCGGGATCGACGGGACGCGCATCGGCGCAGGGACGACGCTCGCCGAGCTCGAGGCCGACCCGCAGATCCCCCAGGCGCTGCGAGAGGCCTGCTCCCTCGCCGCCTCGCCTCAGCTCCGCACGATGGGCACGATCGGCGGCAACCTGCTTCAGGCGACGCGCTGCTGGTACTGGCGCCTCGATTTCCCGTGCTACCTGCACGGCGGCGAGCGCTGCCACGCACGCCAGGGCGAGCACCGTGAGCATGCGATCTTCGGCAACGAACGATGTGCCTCCGCACACCCCTCGGATATCGCGGCAACGCTGCTCGCCCTGGGTGCCACGCTACGCACGACGCAGCGCGAGCTGACGGTTCCCGACCTCTACCGGCTCCCAACCGACGACAATCGCAAGGTGACGACCATCGAGCCCGACGAGTTGATCCTCGAGCTCGACGTGCCGAAGCCCGAAGCGAGCACGTATCTCAAGGCAATGGACCGACGACAGTTCGCGTTCCCGATGGTCGGCGTCGCCGCGGCTCGATCCGGCCACAGCGTCCGGCTCGCGCTCGCCGGTGTCGCGCCCATCCCGTGGGCCCTCGGATCCCCGGACGATCTCGATGAGGCTACGCCCCTGACGGGCACGGCGTACAAGGTCGAGATCGCGCGCACGCTGGTACGGCGCGCCGTGGAGGCCGTCTCGTGAAGCGCGTGCTGCTCCTGCTCCTGGTGACGGCGCTCGCAGGTTGCGGCGGTGACGACGACAAGGGCGGCGGCAACGCGCAACAATCCGAATGCGACGTGCAAGGAGACGCTCAACTAGCGGAGCTCGAAGAGGGCAAGACTTACCGTCTGCTCTTCCAGACGAACAAGGGCGCCTTCACGATCGAGCTCGACCGCGAGTCCGCGCCCTGCACCTCGGCGTCGTTCGTGAGCCTGACGGAGAAGGGCTTCTTCAACGGGATCAAGTTCCACCGGATCGTCCCGGGCTTTGTCATCCAGGGCGGCGACCCGACCGGCAAAGGATCAGGAGGCCCCGGCTATTCGACCGTCGACGTGCCTCCCGACGACGCCCGATACACGAAGGGCGTCGTCGCCATGGCGAAGACGCCGACCGAGCCTGCCGGCACAGCAGGCAGTCAGTTCTTCGTCGTCACCGCCGAAGACTCGGGCCTTCCCGCGGAGTACGCGGTGCTCGGCAAGGTCGTCGACGGGCTCGACGTCGTCGAGAAGATCGGCAAGCTGGGCGGCCCGGACGAGCGGCCGACCGAGCCCGTCGAGATCGAGACCGTCAAGGTCGAGACGGCCTAGCTATCGCCGACTTACGTGCGAGCTGAGCCCGCACGTCCTGATGGGGCACCGCAAGCGGTGCGTTGGTAAGCGCTGTCGTCCTCGCGGCCGGCGCGTCGACGCGCTTCGGCTCCCCGAAACAACGCGTGCTGCTCGACGAGGTGCTGGCGCGCGTGCGCGAGAGCTCGGTCAGTGACGTCGTCGTCGTCACGGGCGCGCATCCGGTCGAGACAGGCGCCCGCGTCGTTCGGTGCCCGGAGTGGGAGCTGGGGGCCGGCGCCTCGCTGCGCTGCGGCCTGCGGGAGCTGCCGCTCGGGGTGCAGGCCGCCGTGGTCGTCCTCGCGGACGGACCAGACCTCGCGCCGAAGGCGATCGACCGGGTGATCGAGGTCTGGCGTAAGAGCGCTGCCGAGGTCGTTGCAGCCACCTATGGAGGTCAGCGGCTCCATCCGGTGCTGCTAGCGCGGCCGGCCTGGGAGCGGATCCCGGTCGAGGGCGCCCGCGAGCTCCCCGGGCTGCTCGTCGCCTGCGACGACCTCGATCCTCCAGGAGACATCGATTTTGCCGATGACCTCCCGGAGAGGTTCAGGCCGGAAACCCGTGAAGAATGAACTACGCGTGGGTCAGCGCGCTCGCCTCAGGGTAGGCCCGAAGGGCACCTAAAGCGCGAGCCGCAAGTCCGAGAGCCGCGCCTTCATCTCGGCCGGCATCGGATCGCCGACCTGGCGCACATAGCGCCTGAGGCTCTGCTCGAATCGGTACCGCTTGCGGCAGTACGAGCAGTCGTCGAGGTGCCCTTCCGCCTCGCGCATCTCGGCGTCCGTCAACTCCCGGTCGAGGAACGGTTGCAGAACCTCCTCGCACCAGTCGCAGGGGTCGATGGCCGTCACTCTGTCACTGCTCCGACAACGCGAGGGTCAGGGGCGTTGGGCCAGGGCGAAGTGTGATCTAAGTCGCAGGGAGTGCGAAGCACTTTCTGCGAGTGCCCGAAAGGCACCCCGATGACCGTCACTCTTTCACCGCCAAATCTGCCAACTCTTTCTTCAGGATACGCCGACCACGATGCAAACGTGACATGACTGTCCCGACCGGAATGTCCAGGATCTGCGCCGCGTCGGCGTAGGAGAAGTCGCCGATGTCCACGAGGACGACGACGTCGCGGAAGTCGTGCGGCACCTCGGCGAGAGCGTCAACGATGTTGTCCTGCGAGAGCCGTTCGATCACGCGCTGCTCGTCCTTCGCGCCGGATGTCGCCTCCAGGCGATCGTAGAGATAGTAGTCGCGCTCCTCGAGCGACTGCATGTCCGGCGAGCGCTGCACGCGGCGACCGCGATCGATGTTCAGGTTCGTGAGGATGCGGAGGAGCCAGGCGCGCAGATTCGTGCTCGGGGTGAACGACCGCCAGCTCCGAAATGCGCGCGCGTACGTGTCTTGCATGAGGTCTTCCGCCTCTTCCTTCGAGCTCACGAGCCCGCGAGCCACTCTGTACACCTGGTCGGCCAGGTCTAGCGCCTCCTCCTCGAAACGGACACGCTCACGCGCATCGTCTGCCAGCCGCCGAGCCTCGCGTTCGACTTCGCTCATTCCCGGCGACCCTAGCAACCACAAACGCCGGCAGCGCCCTACCTATTCCCGATGGTTGAGCCACTTTCCGAACGGGTAGACCAATTGGGTAAGCAACAGGGAGGCCCCATGGAAGGCTATGAAGTCGTCACGACAGAGGACGAGAAGGTCGGCAAGGTCGTCGGAACGCACGGCGACCACCTCATCGTCGAGCAGGGGACGATCCGCAAGTCGAAGCACGCGCTCCCCCGCACGTTCACCGAGGTGGACGAGGGCGAGAAGGTCGTGCGCATGACGGTCACCAAGGACATCTTCTGCGACTCGCCCAAGATCGATGACGAGGTCGACGAGACCGCCGTCGCCCAGCACTACGGCCTGGCCGGGGGCCAGGAGTCACCGGCGACCGAGGGCTACGGCGAGACGGTGGGCGACGACCCGGCGACCGGCTCCGAGCAACAGGCTGCCAGCGCCGGGATCACGTCTGCCTCACAGGAGCGAGCCCAGGCCCGCGAGCAGATGGGCGGCGAGACCGATCAGGGCGTGCCCGAGGAGTCGCCTGCGCTACTCGGCGACCGGTACAAGCACACGAAGGACTAGCTGGGCGCGATGGGGCCCTGAGGGTGGAAGCCCACGCGGGCCATCTCCGCCAGCAGGGCGTCGCGACTCGTCTTGTCCTCGTCCCACGAGAGGACGACCTCGCCCATCAGGTTCGCGTTCGCGAACTCGAGGCCGTCGTGGTCGCGCAAGGCGCCCGCCAGGCGTCCAACGCAGCGCTCGCACCGAATCCCGGCCATCTGAAACGTCTCGGTCTGGTTCACTGCGCCGAGCTTAGCGTTCGGTCGACCAGATCCGCGCAGACTGCTTTGAGCCCGCCCTCGCGAAGAGACTCGCGCTGCCGCTCGCCTTCGGTCCGCGCGAGGTCGAACTCCAGCAGATCGGCGGATCCGAGCCGGTCTGCGGCGGGCTTCACGAGCTCGATCAGCTCGGCGGCGAGCTCGGACGCCGTAGCGACCCGATCGCTGCTCGGGTGGAAGAGCTCCGCGTCGAGTCCGAAGCGAAGCGCTCCCCACCGATTCTGCTGGTAGAGCCCGCGGCCCGCAGGGTCGTGCTCGGGAGGCTCGCCCTCGAGCACGGTTGCGCAGAGCGCCTGGATGAGCGCGGTGAAGGCGCCCGTCAAAGCGAGGCTCGTCGGCTGGTCGGGCATGCGAACCTCGAGCGTCCCGAACCTGGGGTGCGGCCTCACGTCCCACCAGAAACGCGTGTAGTCGGCGGCGATCCCCAGGCGCACGAAACGATCGACGAACGCCTCCCACTCCTCGTAGGAGCGAAAAGCCGGCAGCGCGCCGCTCCGGGGGAGCTGAGCGAGCACGTCGGCACGGTTCGAGGCCAAACCGGTCTCGTCTCCTGCGAGGAGCGGCGAGTTCGCCGACATGGCGAGGATCACCGGCAGCCAGGGCAGCGTCGCCTCGAGCGCCTGGAAGCAGGCCTCGGCGCTCGGCATTCCGACGTGGACGTGCAGGCCGCTGACACCCTGGCGCCGCGCGGAAATCCCGGCGTAGTCGATGAACTCGGCGTAGCGCGGCTCGTCGACGATCTCTTGATCCTTCGGACGGCTGAAGGGATGCGTGCCGGCCGCGGCGAGCTCCAGGCCCCGCTCCCTCGCGAGCTCGACCCCAACACGGCGGAGCTCGGCGATCGCATCCCGTGCCTCCCCGGCCCGCTCGCAGACACCCGAGTTGAGCTCGAGCGCAGAGGCGAAGAGCTCGCTCTTGAACAGTCCGGCGTGTCCGGCGTCCTCGCCGGCGGCGATCAGCTCCCCGGCGCGCGGGGACAGGGCGAGCGTCTGGCCGTCGAGCACCATCAGCTCTTCCTCGACGCCGACCGACCAGGGAGTGCTCTCGCCGAAGTGCGCTTCGATCGGCACGCCGCCAAGGCTAGCCCGGGCACTCGACAACGTTCAGACTTCGTTCACTTGCGCTGCGGTACGAGTAGCGCGGCCCATGGCGGACACGAACAGCATCCTCGACGGCTCGAGCTTCCTGGTCAGCGACTCGCGCGGCGACGTCGACGCCTCACCTGACGACCCCGTCGGCTTCTTCTACGCCGATATGCGCCACCTCTCGCGCTGGCTCCTGCGCGTGAACGGCGAGCCACTCGACGTTCTCTCCACGGCGGAGACGGCCTACTTCACCGCGCAGTACTTCCTCGTGCCTCCAGAGGGAGCCGTTACGAACCGTCAAGACGTGTCGGTGATCCGCAACCGGATGATCGGTGAGGGCTTCCACGAGGACGTGACGGTGCTCAACCACGCATCGGAGCCGGTCGAGGTCGAGGTGCGCATCGAGGCCGGCGCCGACTTCGCGGACCTGATGGAGGTCAAGGACGGGCTCGAGAAGAAAGGCGAGACCTATCGACGAGTCGAGGACGGTGAGCTCGTGCTCGGCTACCGGCGCGAGGACTTCGTTCGCGAGACGAAGATCGGCGCGAGTCAGGACCCGGAGATCGACGAGGAGGGCCTCACGTTCTCGCTGCAGCTCGAGCCGCATTCGGAATGGAACGCATGCATCTTCGTGCAGCCCGTCACCGACGAACAGCGGCATGAGATCAAGTACCGCCACGACGACCACGAGGCGAAGCCAAACATCGGCATGAGCCTCGAGGAGTTCATCGACTCGGCACCGAAGCTCGACACGGACTGGGACCCGCTCGCACATATCTACGAGCGGAGCCTCATCGACCTCGCCGCGCTGCGATTCACGTCGAAGCTCTTCCCCGAACAGTCGATGCCGGCCGCCGGCCTGCCCTGGTTCATGACCGTCTTTGGGCGGGACAGCCTGATCACGAGCTTCCAGGCACTTCCTCACGTGCCCGAGCTGGCCGAGACGACACTCCGCGTGCTGGCAGCGCGCCAGGCGACCAAGGACGATCCGTTCCGGGACGCCGAGCCGGGAAAGATCTTGCACGAGATCCGGTTCGGCGAGCTCACGCACTTCGACGAGCGCCCGCATTCGCCGTATTACGGAACCGCCGACGCGACCCCACTCTTCCTCGTCCTGCTCGACGAGTACGAGCGCTGGACGGGTGACGCCGACCTCGTCCGCGAGCTGGAGCCGGAGGCGCGGGCCGCCCTCGCGTGGATCGACGAGCACGGGGACGGGGACGGTGACGGCTTCGTCGAGTACGAGCGGCGCAATACCGAAAGCGGCCTCGAGAACCAGTGCTGGAAGGACTCGTGGGACTCGATGCGCTTCGCCGACGGCTCGATCGCGAAGGGGGCGATCGCCGCCTGCGAGATTCAGGGATACGTCTACGACGCCAGGGTTCGCTGCGCTCGCCTCGCGCGCGAGATCTGGGGAGATGACGGGCTGGCGGGGAGACTTGAGAGTGATGCTGCGCAGCTCAGGAAACGCTTCAACGAGGCCTTCTGGATGGAGGAGCGCGACTTCTACGCCCTCGCGCTCGACGGAGAGAAGCGCCAGGTCGATTCGATCACGTCGAACCCCGGCCATTTGCTCTGGAGCGGGATCGTCGACGACGATAGGGCCGAAGTGGTCGCGCGGCGGCTGCTGAATGAAGCGCTTTTCTCCGGCTGGGGCGTGCGGACGATGGCCGCGGGCGAGGAGGCGTACAACCCGATCCGGTACCACAACGGTACGGTCTGGCCCCACGACAACTCTCTGATCGCGCACGGTCTGGCCCGCTACGGCTTCCGCGATGAGGCCGCGAAGATCGCATTCGCCACGCTCGAGGCGGCAACCCATTTCGATTACCGGTTGCCGGAGGTTTTCGCCGGCTACGCGCGAGAGCGCACGAATGTGCCCGTCGAGTATCCAACCGCGTCCAGCCCTCAAGCCTGGGCGACGGCCGCGCCACTCCTGCTGGTGCGGGTCCTGCTCGGGCTCGAGCCGGACGGCGACGATTGGCGAACGGACCCGCATCTCCCGGGGCAGATCGACCAAATCCAGATGCGCAAACAGGAGGCTGTTTCATGAGCGAGCGTTACGACCTGATCGTGCTCGGCGGCGGCTCTGCAGCCCGTGCCGGTGCCAAGAAAGCGGCGGAGGATCACGGCGCGAAGGTCGCGCTCGTGGAGAGCACGCGCTGGGGCGGAAGCTGTCCCAACGTCGCGTGCAAGCCGACGAAGGCCTACCTCGTCGCCGCCGAGCTCTTGCACGACGTGAATCGCCTTGCGGACGTCGTCGGCATCGACATCGGCCCCGCGCGCGCCGACCTCTTGAAGGTCAAGGCTCGTAAGGACTCGCTGAAGAAATCGCCATCCGCCTGGGTCAAGGATCTGAACGAGCAGGGCTTCGACACCTACGAAGGGGAGGCCGAGCTCATCTCTGCGGACACCGTTCGGATCTTCGGTGACGAGCAGCTGAGCGGCGAACGGATCCTGATCGCAACGGGCTCGAGGACTGCGATCCCCCCCATCGAAGGCATCGACGACATCGACTGGCTCGACCATGTCTCGGCACTGGATCTGACCGAGTTACCGGAGTCGCTGTTGGTCGTCGGCGCGGGAGCAGTAGGCCTGGAGTTCGGCCAGGCCCTCGCGCGATTCGGCTCCCGGGTGCTCATCGTCGACGCAGGCGACCAGCTTTCTCCGCGCTCCGACAAGCAGGCGGCGGACGAGCTGGCGGCGGCCCTCGAGGACGAGGGCATCGAGGTCGTGCTCGGCTCTTACGTCAGGCAGGTCGCAAAGCACGGTGCGGGGATCGCCGGGACGATCGGGCCGCGCGAGGGCCAGGGGTCCCGCGAGGTTCGCGTGGCCGAGGTTCTGCTCGCGTCGGGCCGCGCGCCGAACGTGGAGGCGCTCAACCTCGACCGGCATGGCATCGAGCGCCACAAGCTCGGAATCGTCGTCGACGAGCACATGCGAACCTCGGTCGAGGGCATCTGGGCGGCCGGCGACGTCACGGGCCTCGCCCAGCTGACGCCGATCGCGCAGTACCAGGCGCGCATCGCCGCGGACGACATGTTCGGCGACAGCGCGATTACCGCCGACTACTCCGTCCTGCCGACCACGATCTTCACCGACCCTGAGGTGGCGGGAGTCGGACTAACGGAGGACGAGGCGCGCAACGAAGGCCTCGACTTCGAGGTCGTGCTCAACGGGCCAGTCCAACGTGCGGGCTTGCTCGAGGCGAAGCACGTCCTCTACAAGTTGATCTACGAGCGCGAGTCACGGCGTGTGCGGGGCATCCACGTCGTGGCGCGAGGGGCCGGCGACATCGTGCAGGGCTTCTCGCTGGCGATGAAGCTCGGCGCAACCGTCGACGACATCGCGGGGATGCATCACGTCTACCCCACGTTCGGTGAGGGTCTCAAGGCCGCGGCCGAAAAGGCCAAGCCCGTACCAGTCAAGGCCTAACGAAGACACGTCCGGTGCCTGGCACCGGACGTGTCTGAAGAGGGAGGGCGTCCCCCGCCGGGGGTTGAGCGCCGGGTAGGCGGGGGACGCTTTCTGGGCGGCTATCCCTGGGGAGAGGGTGGTTGCCGCCCAAGCTTGATCTCGACCGTCTTGCGGTCTTGGCCGCGGTAGATCTCGAGCTCGACCTGATCGCCCGGCTCCTTGCCGGAGACGATCTCGCGCAGCTGCTCGTTCGAGGTCAGGCCGGTCCCGTCGGCCTTGACGACGATGTCGCCGCCGACCAAGTAGCTCTCACCGGCGACGACGACGCGGGTCGTGCCGCCGCGCAACTGTGCGTCGGCGGCGCCGCTCTCGGGAAGCACACGCTCGACGAGGAGACCTCGCTCCACGGGGAGCCGGAAGAGCTTCGCGATGTTCGCCGCGATCGGACGCGCCTCGATGCCGAGGAACGGGTGGTCGACCCGACCCTTCTCCTTGAGCTGCGCCACGACGTCGCGGACGGTGTCGATCGGGACCGCAAAGCCAATTCCCACGTTGCCCTGCCCGCCGGAGCCACCGGTCTCGATCGCCGAGTTGACTCCGATCACATGGCCCTGCGCGCTCACCAGCGGGCCCCCCGAGTTACCGCGGTTCAGCGCGGCGTCGGTCTGAATGACGTGGTCGATCGTGAATCCGCTCGGCGAGCGGAGTGGGCGCTGAACGGCGCTCACGATGCCCCGAGTGGCGCTGCGCTCGAGCCCGAAGGGGTTGCCGATCGCAAGCACGTCGTCGCCGACGCGGATCGCGGCCGAGTCTCCGAGCGGCAGCGGCCGCAGAGCGCGCGCGCTCGCCTCGACCTTGAGCAGCGCGATGTCGGTCGACGGATCCTTGCCGATGATCCTCGCCTTCATCGAGTCGTTGTTCGAGAAGCTGACCTCGACCGTGTCAGCGTCCTCGATGACGTGGAAGTTCGTGACGATGAAGCCGGCCTTGTCGATGACGAAGCCGGAGCCGAGAGCGCGCTCCGTCTCGTCCGGGATGTCGAAGCCGTCGAACGGATCGCTCTGGCCCTCGACCTTGGTCGTCGTCGTCACCTGGACGACACCCGGGGCGGCGCGGCTGTAAATCTCCGCGATCGAAAGAGCGCTCCGGGGGCGGGATTCGGAGGCGACCTGCGACTGAC
>JACCXX010000084.1 GCA_013696805.1 Actinomycetota bacterium | reverse complement strand
GAGAAGCCCGCGATCGGGATCTTCGGCGCGGGGTGGGTGGGCCTCGTGACAGGCGCCTGCTTCGCCGACCTGGGCCACCGCGTCGTCGTTCGCGACGTCGTCGACGAGCGGATCGAGATGCTGAACGCGGGGCGTCTGCCCTTCCACGAGGCGAACCTGCCCGAGGTGATCGAGCGAAACCGCGAGCGCTTGACCTTCACGCTCGACGCGCAGGAGCTGACGAGCGCGACCGACCTCTTCTTCGCCTGTGTCGACACGCCGCCGACCCCCTCGGGAGACGCCGACCTCTCCTCCGTCTGGTCGGTGATCGACGACATCGGCGACCCGGGCGAAGGGCTCCTCGTCATGAAGAGCACGGTGCCGGTGGGTACCGGGGAGCGGATCCGCGCAAATCTCGACGAGCGTGGGCTCCAGCACGTGGGGTACGTCTCGAACCCCGAATTCCTCGCGGAAGGCCGCGCCGTCGAGGATTTCATGAGCCCCGACCGGATCGTCATCGGCGCCTTCGAGGGGTCTGACGGCGACCGCGTCTCGGCCCTCTACGAGGCGTTCGATGCGCCGATCGTGCGGACGAGCGTGCCCTCGGCCGAGATGGTGAAGCTCGCAGCCAACGCCTTCCTGGCGACGAGAATCTCCTTCATCAACGAGATCGCGAACGTCTGCGAGGCCGTGGGCGCCGACGTCGTGGACGTGGCCAAGGGCGTGGGGCTCGATCACCGGCTCGGGCCGCACTTCCTGCGCGCCGGAATCGGCTTCGGTGGCTCGTGCTTCCCGAAAGACGTGTCCTTTCTGAAGCTCCTGGCCGGCAACAGCGGCTACCACTTCCAGCTCGTGAACGCGGTCATCGAGGTCAACGAGCTCCAGAAGCGGCGCGTGGTTCAGAAGCTCAAGAAGTATCTGGGGAGCCTACGCGGCACGACGATCGCCTTGCTCGGACTCTCGTTCAAGCCGGACACAGACGACATGCGCGAGGCGCCGTCGATCGTCCTCGCGTCCCGGCTAAGGGCCGAGGGTGCGAACGTGCGAGCGTGGGACCCGCTCGTCCGAGGTCATCCGTCCCTCGACGGCGTGGTCGTCCACGAGACCGTGCTCGACGCGGTTCGCGACGCCGACGCCGCCGTGATCGTCACCGAGTGGGCCGAGCTTGCCTCGCTGGCCTCCGAGGAGGTTCGCGACGCGATGCGGAACGCTCTCATCGTCGATGGGCGCAACCTGCTCGACCCGGAGGCGACCCGCGCCGCCGGCTTCGAGTACGAGGGCATCGGCCGCGCCTGATGGAGGCGATCGTGCTCGCCGGAGGGAAGGCCGAGCGCCTCGGCGACGCTGCCGGTGGGCGCCCGAAGGCGCTCGTCGAGATCGCCGGCCGGCCGCTGGCCGCCCACCAGCTCGAGCAGCTCGCGGCCGCAGGCGTGACCAGGGTGATCGTCAGCTGCGCTGCCGGGCAGGAGGAGGTTTTCGAGCGCGAGCTACGCGGGCTCGGGCCCGAGGTCGTCGCCGTGGGCGAGCCGGAGGCACTCGGCCGCGGAGGAGGCATTCGCTTCGCGGCGCAGGCTCGTGAGGAGAAGGACGCCGTCTACGTCCTGAACGGCGACGAGCTGATGGACATCGATCTCGCTGCGCTCGCCGACGCGCACCGCCGGCACGGGGCTGCCGCGACGATCGCCGTCGCGCGGCTACCGGTCAACTTCGGTGTGGTCGACGTGGACAGTGATGATCGAGTGCAGGGGTTCGACGAGACGCCGAAGCTCCCGTACTGGGCGAATGCCGGCGTGTACGTGCTCGAAGGCGAGGTGATCGACCGGTTCCCCGAGAAGGGAGACCACGAGCGCACGACGTTTCCCGAGCTCGCCGCCGAGGGTCGCCTCTTCGCGTATCGGCACGAGGGGGTTTGGCTGACAGTCAACACGCCGAAAGACCTGCGCGTGGCAGATGATCACTTCCGCGCGAACCCAGACTGGCTCCGATGAACGACTACCTCACGTCTCCCAATCTCGGTCTCCTCGGGCCTTTTGCTGTGGAGCCGTCGAAAGTCGACAAGCCCTGGGGCTACGAGCTGATCTGGGCCGTGACAGACGAGTACGTCGGGAAGATTCTCTTCGTCAGGGCCGGCGAGTCGTTGAGCCTCCAGTTCCATAACCTGAAGGACGAGTCGTGGCTCGTGCACTCGGGCCGCGCCAGGATCGAGATGGCCGCCCCGGGAGAGAAGCTGCTCCAGGCCGAAGTGATCGAGGCGGGAGCCGCGTTCCGGATCAGGCCGGGAATCATCCACCGAGTCACCGGGGTCGACGACACGACGATCATCGAGGTCTCGACGCCGCATCTCGATGACGTCGTCCGGCTCGAAGACCGCTACGGGCGCACCCCGCAGAGCTAGGCTCAACCTTGACACACATGTGATAAGGTTGAGCTCATGGACGGAATCACAGTCGGAGGCGCCGCCGCGCGGACAGGGTGGTCCGCCCGAATGCTTCGCTACCTCGAGGCATCGGGCCTCGTCGTTCCCGCGCGGACGAAGTCCGGCTACCGCGCGTACGGCATTCGCGAGCTGAACCAGCTCCGGACGCTGCGTGATTTGCGCTCGCGTTTTGCCGTCGAGATCAGCGACCTCGTGTTCACAGCTCGACTTCGCCGCGAGCCGGACCTCCGAGCTGCGGTGGATACCTGGCTCCACGGAGGCGGCGCCGACGTGCTCGATTGGGAGCAGCGAAAACACGAACGGCTGCTCGCCGCCTGACATCTACACTCCCCCGATCAAAGAGAGAAGAGGGCTTAATGGCTACGACACGCAGATACGACGTCAAGGATCTCGCGCTCGCGAAGGAAGGCGTTAGGCGCATCGCGTGGGCCGACCAGAACATGCCGGTCCTCGCCGCCATCCGTGAGCGCTTCGAGAGCGAGCAGCCCCTGGCCGGCTTCCGCATCGCGGCCTGCCTGCACGTCACGACCGAGACGGCGAACCTCGCGCGCACGCTGAAGGCGGGCGGCGCCGACGTCGTGCTCTGTGCGTCCAACCCGCTGTCGACGCAGGACGAGACCGCAGCCGCGCTGGTGGAGGAGTACGACGTCTCCGTCTTCGCCATCAACGGCGAGGACAACGACACCTACTACCGACACATCGAGGCCGCGGTCGACCACAAGCCGCAGATCACGATGGACGACGGCGCCGACGTGATCGGCGTCCTGCACGCCCATCGCCGCGAGCAGCTGGGCGACGTCATCGGGGGCACCGAGGAGACGACGACGGGTGTAATTCGACTGAAAGCGCTCGAGCGCGACGGGGCGCTCGGCTTCCCGATCATCGCCGTCAACGAGGCGAAGACAAAGCATCTCTTCGACAACCGCTACGGCACGGGTCAGTCGACGGTCGACGGGATCATTCGAGCCACCAACAAGCTCATCGCTGGCAGCAAGGTCGTCGTCGCCGCCTACGGATGGTGTGGCCGGGGCGTCGCCAACCGCGCGCGGGGAATGGGCGCACACGTGATCGTCACCGAGATCGATCCGCTAAAGGCGATCGAGGCCGTCATGGACGGCTTCGAGGTGCTGACCATGGAGCGCGCCGCCGAGATCGGAGACATTTTCGTCACCGCCACCGGCAACAGGGGCGTTATCCGCGCGGAGCACATGGAGCGCATGAAGGACGGCGCGATCCTCGCCAACACGGGCCACTTCAACGTCGAGATCGACATCCCGGCGCTGCGCTCGATGGCGACGGACACGCGCGAGGCCCGGCACCTCGTCGACGAGTTCACGATGGAGGACGGCCGGAAGCTGTACCTGCTCGCCGACGGCCGTCTGGTCAACCTCGCAGTCGCCGAGGGGCACCCTGCGCAGGTCATGGACATGTCGTTCGCGAACCAGGCTCTCTCGGCGGAGTTCATCGTGGGGAACGCGGCCTCGCTCGAGCGCAAGGTGTACGACGTGCCCGAGGACATCGACACCGAGATCGCGCGCTTGAAGCTCGAGACGATGGGCGTCGACATCGACATGCTGAGCGAGGATCAGGCCAAGTACCTGGCTTCCTGGGACGAAGGGACATAGAACACTGAAGGCGCTCGTTCTGGCGGCGGGGTACGCAACCCGACTCCGGCCGCTCACGGACGACTTTCCCAAAATGCTGCTGCCTCTAGCTGGGCGGCCGATGCTCGATTACCTGCTCGCACGCGTGCGTGAGGTAGACGAGCTCGACGGGATCCATCTGGTCACGAACTCCCGCTTCGCCCCGCTCTTCGAGGACTGGGCCCCGGAGGACGTGATCGTGCACGACGACGGCACGATGTCCAACGAGGATCGGCTGGGGGCGATCGGCGACATGAGCTTCACCGTCGAGCGGGCCGGCCTCGCAGGCGAGGACGTGCTCGTGGTGGCCGGCGACAACCTGATCGGCTACTCGGTTCCCGACTTCGTCGCCTTCTGGCGTGGAAAGGGCGGCAGCGCGCTTGCACTGCACCAGTGTTCCGACCCCGCGTTGCTTACGCAGTACGGCGTGGTCGAGCTCGACGACGAAGACCGCATCATTACTTTCGAGGAGAAGCCGGCCGAGCCCCGAAGCGATCTTGCAGCGACGGCCGCGTACCTCTACGGGCCCGAGCACCTGGCGCTCCTGGACGAGTACCTCGCCGAGGGAAACTCGCCCGACGCGCCCGGGAACTTCGTCGCGTGGCTCTATCCGCGCGAGCCGGTCTACGGATACCGCTTCAGCGGGGAGTGGCTCGACATCGGCGACCACGAGCAGCTCCTGGAAGCCGACGGGCGCATGCGCGAGCGCGCCGGGTTGCCCCGACGCGCCGCGTATACGCCCGACTAGCTGCTACAGG
>JACCXX010000070.1 GCA_013696805.1 Actinomycetota bacterium | reverse complement strand
GTCGTGTCGATCACCGGGCAGCCAAGCCGGCGGTGGATCGCCTCTGCCTGCTCCAGCTCGTCGTAGATCTCGAGCAGCTTGGCGTAGTGCTTGTTGTTGCCGCCCATCCTGCGTGAGCGATCGGTGCGGATCTCCTCCAAGCGCTTCGCGTCGATGGTCAGGCCGACGATCTTCGTCGGCTCGATGTCAAAGAGGTCGGGCGGCGGGTCGATGCCTTTCACGATCGGCACGTTCGCCGACTTCCAGCCGAGGTAGCCGAGGTACATCGAGAGCGGCGTCTTCGACGTGCGGGAGACGCCGACGAGCACGACGTCCGCATCATGGAGGCCGCCGCCCATTCCGTCGTCGTACTTGACCGCGAACTCGATCGCTTCCATGCGCTTGAAGTACGACTCGTCGAGTGAATGGCGCGAGCCAGGGCGCATGGCCGCTGCCATGCCCGAGACGCGCCTGACGGCATCGATGGGCTGGCCGAGCACATCGCAGTAGTGAAGCCGGGCGCGACGGCAGAGGCGCCGCATCTCCTCGCGGAGCCCCGGCTCGACGAGCGTGTACACGACCACGGCCGGGCGGCCGCGCGCCCGCTGAACGGCGTCCATCAGGTCCTGAGTCGTCTCGACCCGGGGGTGACGCACCTCCTCGAACGCCTGGTCGGGGAACTGCCCCTCGAGTGCGTGCACGAGCCGGGTCGCGGTCTCACCCGTGGAGTCCGAGACGACATGGAGCTCCACCGCCTGCTTGACCATGGCCGGAGCCTAGCGCGGTATTTGCGAAAGCTCGCCCAACTTGCCAAGCGTGTCTCGCACATTGAGAAGAAGCCGCAGGCGATTGGCTCGTACCGCCTTGTCCTCGGCCATGACGAGCACTTCCTCGAAGAAGCGGTCGAGGGCCGGGCCGATCTCGGCGGCGGACTCGACCGCCGCATCGAAGTCGCCCGCCTCGAGCGAGCCCTCGAGCTGCGGGTCGAGCCGCTCCATCGCCTGCGCGACTTCGAGCTCGGCAGGCTCGGCAAGAAGCGCTGGGTCGAGCTCGGCCGCAGCGCCCTCCTCCTTCTCTGCAAGACGCTCGGAACGCGTGTAGGCCGTGTGAATTGGAGCGAACCGCTCATCGGGCAGACCGGCTAGGGCACGGGCGAGACGAGCGACCGAGCCCAGGTCGCGAACCTCCGACCGCCGAGCGGCGCGCACGTACTCGACAGGCAGGTCGACGAGCCCCTCGAAGCGCTCCTCGACGAACTCCCGCACCTCCGGCTCGAGCTGCTCCCGCGGAATTACCAGGTTGCCCTCCGCCGCGAGCCGGCAGAGACCGATCGCGGCCCGCCGCAGCCCGTAGGGATCACGCGACCCCGTGGGCTTGTGCCCGAGGCCGAACGAGACGTTCAGCGTGTCGATCTTGTCCGCCGCCGACAACACGCGCCCCGCCTCCGTTTGCGGAAGCGGAGCATCCGCCGCATCGGGCAGGTAGTGCTCGTCGATCGCAGCCGAGACGGCCTCCGGGTAACCGGCCAGTCGCGCGTACTCGGCGCCGACGTGACCTTCGAGCGCCGGGAACTCACGGACGAGCTCTGACGCCTGATCCGCCTTCGCCAGTCGCGCGGCCTCGAGCGCCGCCTCTCCCCCACCGAGTGCCTCGACGAGCTTCGGGAGCCGCCCCGTCTTGTCGGCGTAGCTTCCCGCCCCGGCGAAGAACGTGATCGCGCCAAGCCGCTCCGCGAGACCGTCCAGCCCCACCTCGACGTCCCGCTCGAAGGTGAACGACGCGTCCTCGAGCCGCCCGCCGACGACGTTCTCGAGACCCCCGCGCACCGTATCCGGGTCACCGCCGTTCGCGACGAACGCAAAGCGGTTCTCCCCGAGTGGAAAAGCCCGAATGTGGTGCTGGATCGTGGTCTCGATGACCCGGCGTGGAAGCTGGAGATAGCGCTCGTCGAACCGTCCGTCTATGACAAGCGGGTGCTCGACCAGGAAGATGACTTCCTCGAGGACTCCGTTCGGGTCGCCCCAACCGCCGAGCTCGTCCAACGACTGCACGATCTGCGCACGACGCGCGTCCTGGTCGGGCTCGACGCCGGCGGCCCGCAGCGTCTCGAGATACGCCGAGGCGTCGGGCACCTTCACGGGGCCGGACGTGAACCTGTGCCCGAAGGTGGTGTCGCCTACGATCGTCTCGGCATCCACCATGGCCAGAGTCCAGCGCAGCGGGCGCGGCGAGCGCAGACCACTGTCGTCCCAGCGCATCGTCTTGGAGAACGCGAGGCCGTTCACCAGCGCGTCGACCTGCTCGGGCAAGACCTCGGCCAGCGGCTTCCCCGGAACCTCGACCCCGAGGAAGCCGTCCCGCTCCTGCAGGCTCTCCACGGCGACTCCGTGCCGCTTCGCGAAGCCGGCTGCGGCTTTCTCGGCCATGTTCACCGGCGGCCCCTTAAGCCAGTGATCCGCAGTCTTGGCGGGCGCGTCGTCGACGAGCACCGCGAGCCGTCGCGGCGTGATCAGGATCCGACTCGGCGCGACACCCAGAGCGCGCTCTGCGACCCCAGGCAACTGCGCCAGCGCCTCGCGGCAGGCTCCCGCCGGCAGCTCCTCGCAGCCGATCTCAATCAGGAGCGTCGCCATCGGCTCCCACGTAGAGCTGGGCGAAGCGCCGCGCAAGCTTGCGGACGCGGCCGATGTAGGCGGCGCGCTCCGTGACGGACACCGCGCCGCGCGCGTCGAGCAGGTTGAACGCGTGCGACGACTTCAACACCTGGTCGTACGCCGGCAGCGGGAGCCCCTTGTCGAGGAGCTCGCCGGCCTCTGCCTCATGCTCGTCGAAGCGGCGCTCCAAGACGTCCACCCGCGCCTCCTCGTAGTTGTAGCGCGACCATTGCCGCTCGTTTTCGCGGTACACGTCTCCCCAGGTCACGCCCGGCGCCCACTCCAGATCGAAGACCGACTCCTTGCCCTGGAGGAAGAGCGCGAGCCGCTCGAGACCGTACGTCATCTCGGCCGGGATCACCTCCAGGTCGATCCCACCAAGCTGCTGGAAGTACGTGAACTGCGTGATCTCCATTCCGTCCGACCAGACCTCCCAGCCGAGGCCCCAGGCCCCGAGCGTCGGCTGCTCCCAGTCGTCTTCGACCAGGCGGAGGTCGTGCTTGCGGAGGTCGATCCCGAGTGCTTCGAGCGAGCCGAAGTACTGATCGATCACGTCCTCGGGCGCCGGCTTGAGGATGACCTGGTACTGGAAGTAGTGCTGGAAGCGGAACGGATTCTCGCCGTAGCGGCCATCCGTCGGGCGGATCACCGGCTCGACGTAGGCTGCGCGCCACTCCTTCAGGCTCGGATCGAGCACGCGGATGAACGTGGCCGGATTCGACGTGCCCGCGCCGAGCTCCGTGTGGTAGGGCTGCATGATCACGCAGCCTCGCTCGGCCCAGTAGCGCTGCAGGGCGGCGATCATGTTCTGGAAGTTCACGGCCTGATCCTACGAGGTGACTCGGCCCGCTACGGGTTTCGCTCCATCAGCTTCTCGTTCGGTTTGCCGAACCCGAGCCTCTCGTACAGCGCGTGGGCATCATCGGTATGCAGCAGCCAGCGGCGCTCGGCGTACGGGCCCCGATCGACGGCCTCCCGCACGAGCTCGATACCGAGGCCCCTGCAGCGAAGCTCCGGCAGGACGTAGACATCGGCGAGATACGCGAACGACTGGCCGTCCGAGACCGTGCGCGCGAAGCCGACCTGCCGCTCGCCCTCGTAGAGGCCGACCACCCGCGATGCCTCGCGGATCAGGCGCTCGACGGCCTCCCGCGACCGGCCCTTCGCCCAGTAGGCCTCGGTCGAGAGAAAGGCGTAAACCGCATCGACATCGATTCGCGTCGGGTCGTCGTCGAGCTCGAACCCACCGGGCAGCTCGCGCTTCACCTAACTGGCCAGTGTCTTCAGGCGGAAACCGCCGTGGTACTCGTACGAAGCGGTGACGACGCCGAGCGCCTCGCGCGCCGGCGCTTTGTCGATCTGGGCATCCGCCAGCGGCGCGCCGAGGAGACCTTCGATCCCGCGGATCCCGTCTCCCGAAAGCGGCAGCGCACCCGCCGCGCAACGCGCACAAACAGCCCCTCCCGCGCGCGGCGAGTAGCCGGCGAGGGCATCGGTGGCACCGCATTCCGCACAGCTCGTCAGGTGCGGAAGATAGCCGGAGAGCCAGAGCAGTTTCAGCTGGAAGGAGAGCGCGAGGGCGTCCAACGCGGGCCGCACCTCGTCCGCGGCCGGCCACTCGTCCAGGACATCCAGGAAGCGCGTCAGCGCCTCGAAAGCGCGCGGGTTCGCCTCCTGCTCGACGAAGAGCCGCAGCATCGCCTCGAGCCCGACCAGTCCGACGCCGAGACGGTACGAGTCCTCGCGCGCCGCACTGTGCGGCCGGATCAGCTCGACGCCCGTCACCGTCTGCAGCTCCCCTCGCCCCTGGTGGAGCATCAGCTCCACATGGCTCAGCGGCTCCAGTCGAGCACCGAAGCGCGATTTCGTGCGGCGAACGCCCTTTGCCACCGCACCGACCCGCCCGCGATCCAGCGTGTAGACGTGCAGGACGCGGTCCGCCTCCCCCAGGCGAATCGAGCGCAGGACGACGGCTTCTGTCTTGTAGGTGCGGCCGGCCACCTGCGACAAGTGTAGAGAGAGGCCTCGTCGGGAACGGACGGCCCGATGGCCCGAATCGTCATGTACACGACCCGCTGGTGCGGCTATTGCGTCCGCGCGAAGACGCTGCTCAACGAGCGCGGCCTCACGTACGAGGAGATCAGCCTCGACGAGGAGCCTCGTTTCCGGCAGCGTCTCTTCGACCTGACAGGCGGCTGGACCGTGCCGCAGATCCTGATCGACGACCAGCCCATTGGCGGCTACGTCGAGCTCTGGCGGCTCGACAAGGACGGGAAGCTAGCGGCGTGACTGCTTAGCGAACTTGAACTGGCGTCCCGAGCGGCATCAGCCGGTTCAGGCGCATGATGGCCCCGTTCCGCATACGGACGCAGCCGTGCGAGACGCGGCCCGGCAGGATCCCCGGCTGGTTCGTCCCGTGGATCCCGATGAAGCCCCCGCCGGGCCAGTCGGTGAGAACGGGCGAGCGGGCGCTGATCCCGATCGCGATCGGGCCGTAGGCCGGCGCGCTGTAGCCGCTCAAAACCTCGCGCGTGTAGAAGTCGCCGCGCGGTGTCGGCCAGCGCGACTGCCCGACCCCCACAGGGGCCGAGAAAATTTTCCTGCCACGCCGGTAGAGCGTCGCCCGAAGCCCGCCGCGGGAGATGAAGAGCCGCGTGCGGACCGTCTGATACTGGCCGAGCGATCCTCGCGGGACCCAACCGACCGAGCTGTTTGGCAGAACGGCGAGGCGGATCTGAACCCACGTCTGCCCGTTCCGAAACTTCGTTTCGTTCAGCGTCTGGACGAGGTTCGGGAAATATTCGGGCGTGACGGCCTTCAGCGTGGTGAATGCACGCGAGCCGCGAGAAGGCCCGCGACGAGCTGCGGTCCGGCGTGTGACGAAGGCCCACTTGTAGGTTTCCGCCTTGTAGTCGCTCAGGACGGTCGCCTTGGGCCAAATCTTTTTCGGCGGTGGCTGGCCGGGACGCGGAGGAGGCGGCGCGGCGCCGGCCCTGGTGACGCGGATGACGAACGTCCGAGGCTCAGCTGCGCCGATGGGCAGACCCGAGGCAACCGCGATGAACGTCACTCGGTGGTCGCCCACCTTCGAGCTCGCTGGCGTCCAGGTGTACGTCGCTCGCGCGGGATTGCCGTCCTCGGTCTCGAGGGCGCCTCCGGGCATCTCGTTGATCCGAATCTGGACGCGAACAGCGTTGGCTCCGGGGGCCTGAGCACCCACGAGGATCGTCAGCTGCGAGTCCACGGGCACGGCCAGCACCGAGTCGTTGGTGGGCGTCGGCGCCGTCCATTCGACGACCCCGACCTGCGCCCGCCTGGGCCCCGCCTGTGCGGTGGCCGGGAGGAGTAGCGCAAGAGCAAGGGCAAGGGCGTACATCGACGTGTGTCGGAGAGAGATCATTCAGGAAATCCGCAGGACGATCGGGACGGGGGCCATTGTAACCCCCTATCGGCATATCGCTAGTGAATCGTTACAGGCGTTCCGAGAGGCATCAGGCGCGCCAGCCGGAGAATCGCGCTGTTCGGCATCCGGATACAGCCGTGGGAAACCCGCCCCGGCAGGATCTGAGGCCGGTTCGTCCCGTGGATGCCGATGTAGCCGCCGCCGAACCAATCGGTCAAAACAGCCGAGCGCGCGTTGAGCCCGAACGCAAGCGGCCCGTAGATCGGGTCTTTGAACCCCGAAAGCTTCTCGCGGACGTGGAACTCCCCCGCCGGCGTCGGCCACTGAGCCTTCCCCACGCCGATGCGGGTCCGAAAGATCGGGACTCCACGCCTATAAAGCGTTGCGTTGAAGAGCCGACGATCGATCACGAGGCGCGTAGTGAGCGTGCGGAAGGCGCCGAGCGCGCCACGAGGGACCCAGCCGGTGGAGCCGTTCGGCAGCATCGGCAGTCGCACGCGTACCCAGTACTTGCCTCTCTCGTCGACCTTGCCGTTCAGCAGCAGCGTGATGTTCTGCTCCAGCTCCGGCGTCATCGCCGGCAGGCGTCCGACCACTCGCGCCGACAAATTCGGCTCCGCGCGTGCGCGCACGGAATCGGAGACGTACGCCCAACGCGAGACCCCGCCCGGCCCGCTGAGCGCGAACTCGTCGTCCGGCGCGGGCGTCCGGGATTTCTGGACGTACACGACGAACGAGCGCGGCTGGGCGTAGATACGGGGCAGGTTGTGCGTCTGGGCCGTGAAGGTGAGCACGTGCTCGCCCGCCTGCTGGATCGACGGGGTCCAAGTGAGGTTCCCCGTGCCCGGGTTGCTGTAGGCCGACGTGAAGGTCGCTCCCCCAGGCAGGGTGCGGCTTCCCAGAAGCACGAGCTCGCCCGTCCGCGAGCTCGACGCGGAGAGCGTGATCGTCAGCGACGCGCCCGCGTTGACGGTGAAGGCGGCTCCGTCGCTTGGCGTCGGCACCTGCCAGACGAGCGCGAGCTTGGGGCCGCGGGCAGCCGAACCGGCGCCAGCGAGCGCGAGCAGCGCCAGCGTCCCGATCGCCACGGCGATCGTGCGCTTGACCCATCCCTTCTTAGTCCAGACCCCCGTCATGTGTTCTCCAGATTTTGCCGGATAAAGCGAACGGGGCGGCTTTGCGGCCGCCCCGTTCAGGCTCGTGCTTCCTGGTGTTACCCAGTGAAGGGTGGCCGTTTGAACTTGCGACCCTTGGCCTTCTTCTTGGCCTTCTTCGCCTTCTTGACCTTGGGGCCGTACTGGTCGCGCGAAGGCGACTTGTGCACGACGAGAACGCCGTGCGACTTGACGGCCTGCTTGGCCTTGTCGACCGCAGAGCCGGTCGCCGTAGCCGCGTATCCAAGCCCGCCGACCGAGGCCAGCGCAGCGAGGACGCCTGCTGCGAGCGCGCCGGCAAATGCGACGCGGAACGAACCGGCCCGCGAGCGGCGGCCCTCGCGGACCCGCCCCTCGAGCCGGTTCACGAACTCGTGACTCGGCTCGGGCCGGTTGGCCCGCAGCTCCGTCTCGAGATTGGTTCGCTTATGGCGCATTGTTGAAATCCTTCCCCCTTCGTATTACTGCTTGCACCTCTTATTACCGCGCCGTGCCCTCTTTCCTTACAGGCGGGTCTCCGGGCTCCCCGATGGTGGCTCGCAACCTGCCGAGCGCACGGTGCAAAGCCACTTCCACGGCATTCGTCTTCAGATCGAGCTCTTCGGCGATCTGGCGCGCGGTGAGGTCGGCTCCGTAGCGGAGGGCGATCAGATCGCGATCTCGCGGTTCGAGCTGGGAAACCGCGGCGGAGAGCGCAAGCCGGCGCAAGGTGACTTCCTCCAGGTCGCCCGCGTCCGTCTGTTCCGGCACCTCGATAGCGAGCTCGAGCGTCGGCGGCCGCCCTTCGATCAGCCTGCGCGCGATCCCGATCAGCCACGCGAGCGGCTCGCCTTTCTGCGGATCGAAGCTCTTCCGGTAGCGGAGGGCGCGTACGAACGTCTCGCTCGTGAGGTCCTCCGCGTCGGGCCCGTCGCCGATGCGATAGGCCACATACCCATAGACCCGGCGGATCAGGGGCTCGGGATTGCGGAGAGGGTCAACGCGAAGCACGTGTGCTTCCTTCCTCCAAATCGCTCCGGTAGAACCGGTTGAGCCGCTGCGCCTCGGCGCTCGCCATTCGCGCCTCGACCCCGTCGGTGACCGAGGCCAGCTCGTACCAGAGAGCCCAGTCGCCACGATCCTTCGAGACGGCCTTACGCAAGCTCGCGGCCGCGGCCCTCGTGTCGCCTGCACCGAGCTGCGCCTCGCCCAACCGCTGCCATGGCTCCGGCGACCAGCGCCACCAGTGGGAGGCCTTCCGCGCCTCGTCTTCGGCCTGCTCCCAGCGACCACGGTCGAGGGCGTCCTCGCTGGCCGAGAGCGCACTGGAGCCGACGAGCCCGACGAAGGACACGACTGCCAAGCCGAGCGCTGCGGCGACGGCGCCCCACCGCGCGGGCGGTGCAAGCCACGCGTCCTCTTTACGTCCCGCGGCCGCAACGACCCCTATTCCGCAGGCGAGCGCGGCGATCGTGACCGCCGGCAGCTCCCAGTCCCAGTCCACGCTCGCATGGACGAGATAGGCGACGTAGGCTCCGAGCGCCACAGGGACAAGGGGATGGCGGCGGGCGAAGAACGCCGCGACCAGCGGCACGCCCAGGGCGACCGCCAGCAGCGCGAGGCCCACCGGCCCCAGCTCGGCGAGCACTTCGAGGTAGACGCTGTGCCCATCGCGCACCTTGTGCGCGAACGGACGGTGCTCGTTCCAGTAGTGCTCATAGCTGCCCGACCCGGATCCGACGAGGGGATGATCGGCGTACTGATCCAGGGCAGTGCGCCAGAGATCCACTCGGTAGCTGCCCGTGAACGTGAAGAGGCGCTTCCGGAGGTCGGCCTGGGTCTGCGGCGGCGTCGCGGCGAAGGAGTCCCAGCCCTTCTGCGCGATCGTGTGCGGTCCGCCATAGCGGGCGAAGACGGCAATCGAGCCGGCGACGACGATCACCGCCAGCGCGCCGGCGAAGGCGAGCGGCACCATCCGCGGCAGGCTTACACGGCTTTCGGCAAGTCCGAAGACGGCAGCGGCCAGCGCGCTGATGCCCGCGAGCAGAAGAAGGTACAGCGCCAGGCGGTGCCCGTCGTCCGTGGCAGCAGACAGTGGAGCGTCGGTGCGGGTGAGCGCGTCCTGGCGGGATGCGAGCCAGACGGCGAGACCCGATGCAGGCGCGAGCGTGAGGCCGACTGCAAGTAGGTGTAGACGCCGCGGGTCGATGGCAACCGCGACGACGAGACCCACGCCGAGCGCAAGCCAGGCACCACGGCTGAACGTGAAGTACGTCGTCGTCAGCAGGATCGGGAGTGCGGCTCCGGCGAGCGCGCGGACGAGCAGGCTGCCGCGTGCTGCGATTCCTAGCGCAAGCGCGGCACCCATGGCCGCGAACAGCCCCAGCGCGTTCCAGTAGCCGACCGGCTCCTGCAGGCGATAGCCCGCGATCGGCTCGAACACGCCAAGCCGGTCGGGGAAGAGCCGCGTCAGGAGACCGTAGCCCGAGGGCAAGAAGAGCCCGATCAGCGTGCCGCCCAGGAGCGGCTCGACGTCCACGCGGCGAACCACGAGAGCGAGCGCGCCGGCAATCGCGACATAGAGCAGGGTTCGCTGCCCCTCGAGGACGGTCTGGTCGACGTCTTCGGACCAGATGAGCGAGAGCCACGTCCAGACGGACAGGAGTGCCAGGCCGCCGAGCATCGCCAGCGCGAACGGATTCGGCCGCGTCGCCGTGCCGATCACGAGATAGGTCGCGGAGAGCCACAGGGCGACCAGCGCGCCCCAGCCCCAGGCGGTGGGGTAGTAGCCGCCGCTGGCGAAGCCGAAGATCGCGATCGACGACGCGGCCCCAGCGCCGACGGCGAGGCTTCGAATCGATCGAACGCGATCGACCGCGGTTACTGATGCGTCAGCCTCCAGGGCGTACCTCCCTTCAGAGCGTAGCTTCGCTCCCCGACGAGGCAATCCCCCTGAGCCGACCAGGGGGCCGGACGATGCGGAAATCACGATGCCGTGGAACCCAGTTTCGTCTAGGGCTGGCAGGCTGGGCAGAACCATGTGCCGCGCCCGCCGGCGCGGGTCTTTCGGATCGCAGTCCCACAACGGGTGCAGGGCTCGCCCGCGCGTCCGTAGACACGGAACTCGCGTTGCATGGAACCGGATTGCCCCTCCACTCCGCGGTAGTCGCGCAACGTCGCACCCTGACGGGCAATTCCGTGCGTGAGCGCCTTTCGAACTCCCTGGAGAAGGCGCTTGATCTCGGCCAGATCCAAGCTCGCTGCGGAGCGCAGGGGGTGAAGCCGCGACCACCACAGCGCCTCGTCGGCGTAGATGTTTCCGACGCCGGCGAAGAGCCGCTGGTCGAGCAGGACGGCTTTGATCGGGGCGCGTCGCCGCGTGAGGAGCGGTTGGAGGGTTTTTGCGAAGAGCCTGCGGTCGAGCAACTCGTCGCCGACGCGAGATACGAGGTAGGGCTCGAGCTCGTTCGGCTCGAGCAGCAGCCATGTGCCGAAGCGGCGTACATCTCGGTAGGCGACATCCGAGCCGTCGTCTAAGCTGACAACAGCACGTCGGTGCGGGTCCTCATCCTCGACTCTGCGGTTCGCGTGCCGAAAGCCCCCCGTCATCCGGAGGTGAACCAGGAGCGCCCGACCGCTCTCGAATCGAAAAACCAAATACTTGCCCCGGCGCTCGACGGCTGCGACTCGCTCGCCCTGGAGCTCGGCCGCCACTTCGACCGGATCGTGGGGGCGGGTGAGACGGGCGTCGAGGATCTCGACACGGTCGAACTGCCGTCCGGCGAGCTTCGCCTCGAGCCCGGCGCGGATCGTCTCGACCTCGGGCAACTCGGGCACGGGCTACCCGATTGTCTCGAGGACGATCGACCTCAGAGGCGGTGGCTCGTCGGACAGGACGATGAGCGCCCCCAGCTGGCCGGCGGCCCAGGCGGCGGCATCCTCGTCGCGGACGTGAAGCTCTGCGAGGAGCTGTCCGTGGCTCACTGCGTCACCGCGTTTCGCGAAGCAGCGGATGCCGACCGCGTGGTCGATCACATCGTCCTTCGTGCGGCGACCAGCGCCGAGCTCGAGGGCGGCACGGCCGAGACCCATCGCGGAGACCTCCGTGACGTAGCCGTCGCCCTTGGAGGTGACCTCGCGGACGATCGGCGCGCGTGGAAGCACCTCGAGCGCTGGATTGCCACCTTGCGCCTCGATCCAGCGCTCATAGGCCTCGAGCGCGGAGCCGCTCTCGATCGCCTGCTCCGCGCGCCGTATGCCCTCTTGCTCGTCGACGCCGAGATCCGAGAGCGCGACCAGGCGGCCGGCGGCCTGAATGGTCAGCGAGAAGAGGTCCGGCGGCGCCTCCGCGCCCGCAAGCGTCTGGCGTGCCTCTTCCACCTCGAGCGCGTTTCCGATCGCCCAGCCGAGTGGCTGATCCATGTCCGTCAGCAGGGCAACGACCTGCCGGCCTGCGCGCTCGCCGAGCTGGGCCATCGCTTCCGCCAATTTTCGCGCGTCCTCGATCGATTTCATGAATGCGCCTGCTCCGACCTTGACGTCGAGCACGATCGCGTCGGCGCCGGCCGCGATTTTCTTGGACATGATGCTCGCCGCGATCAGAGGGATGCTGTTCACGGTTCCGGTTACGTCGCGCAGCGCGTACAGGCGCTTGTCGGCGGGCACCAGGTCCGGCGACTGGCCGACGATCGCGAGACCCACCTCACGAACCTGGGCGACGAACTCCTCCTTCGAGAGCTCGACCCGGAACCCCGGGATCGACTCGAGCTTGTCGAGCGTGCCTCCCGTGTGACCGAGCCCCCGGCCGCTCATCTTTCCGAAGGGAACGCCGCAGGCCGCGACGACAGGCCCGACGAGGATCGACGTCTTGTCCCCCACCCCGCCGGTCGAGTGCTTGTCGACGACGCGGCGACCAAGCTCTCCGTGGAGGTCGAGGGTTGCGCCGCTGCGCACCATCGCGTCGGTCATCGCGTATGTCTCGCCAGTCGAGAAGCCTCTGAAGTAGACAGCCATGCAAAAGGCGGCCAACTGGTAGTCCGGGATCTCGCCGCTTGCGTGCCCGAGGATGAGCTCCGTCAGCTCCTCTGACGTTAGCTCCCCGCCGTCTCGCTTGCGCTCGATCAGCTCGGCGGGGCGAATCACTGCTTGTGCGCAACGAAGACGACGGGTGCTTTCCGCACGCGCAACGGGCCGTCGAACTGGTTCAGCCGGCGGCCCGCGTACACGATCGACGAGTCGATGTAAGCCTGCGCTTCCGACCGACCCGGAAACGTGAGCCAGCCGTACGCTTCCCGTCTCTCAACGCGACCAAAATGCCGGCCGAGCAGCTCCTCGGCGTTCTCGCCGTCGAAGGCCAGCTGCTGGCGTTCGGTGCCGAGCGCAGCGGCGAGCTCGCGCAGATGCTCGCGCGCGTTCGTCACGGCCACCAACCGCCCTTGTGGCCGAAGCACGCGGGCCAGCTCGCTCAGGGCTTGGTCGATGTCAGGCACGTGGTAGAGCATCCACGCCGCGGCGGTGCAGTCGAATTCCTCGTTCTCGAACGGAAGCGCCTGCACGTCGCCGACCCTCGCGTCCACGCCACGGGCCCGTGTCAGCTCGACCATTCGCTCCGACTGGTCGAGCGCGACGACCTCGCTGCCGAGCTCCCGCTGCACCCGCTCGGCGAGTTCGCCCTCGCCGCAGCCGACCTCGAGGTACCGCGCGGGCCTAGCCTCGACAATGGCGTCGAAAGTCACCTCCCTGGCATCCGCGCCGTCGGCGAAGCGAAACGCCGCTTTCCTCGACGCGAAACGACGCTCGCTCGCATATTCCGCGCGAACGACCTCGGGGTCGTCGAGCCTCACGGTTCGACGATCGGTAGACCTGGCAGCTTCCGCCCCGGCGCCTTGCCGCCGAGCCACGCGTTGACCGTGGCGCCCACGTCGGCGAACTCGCCTTCGTGGATCTGGCCGGCGGCATTCCGGCCCTCTACGTACGAAAGCAACATCGCGTGCTCGCGCGAGTGGTCGGTGGACGGCGTCGTCGGATCGCATCCGTGATCGGACGTCACGATTAGGATGTCGCTCGACCGCAGAGCGTCGAGCAGATCGGGTAGCCGGCGGTCGAAGTCCTGCAGGCAGCGATGGAAGTTCACGGAGTCGTTGCGGTGGCCCCAGAGCATGTCCGTCTCGACGAGATTGGTGAAGACGAACCCGTCGTCCAGCTCGCGCAGGAGCTTCTCCGTCATCGTGATCCCCTCGACGTTCGACTTCGTCGTGTGCGAGTGGTCGACGTCGTAGCCCGCGAAGATGTCGCGGATCTTCCCGACGCCGTGCACCTCCTTGCCCGCCTCTCGCACCAAGGAGAGGTAATTCGGCTGCTTCGGCTTCAGCGACCAATCGTGGCGGTCGGTTGTGCGCGCGTAATTCCCCGGCTCGCCCTCGAAGGGCCGCGCGATCACGCGGCCGACGGCGTGCTTGTCAGTCAGGATCTCGCGCGCGATCTCGCAGGCCCGGTAGAGCTCAGCGAGCGGGATCGTCTCCACGTTGGCCGCGATCTGGAACACCGAATCCGCGGAGGTGTAGACGATCCACTTCCCGGTGCGCTGATGCTCCTCGCCGAGCTCCCCGATGATCTCCGTGCCTGACGCGGGCTTGTTGCCAATCACGCCTCGGCCCGTGCGGTGCATGAAGGGGTCGATGACCTCGAACGGGAAGCCGTGCGGGTACGTGGGCATCGCCGTCGGCGTCACGATCCCCATCAGCTCCCAGTGCCCCGTGCTGGTGTCCTTGCCCTTCGACCGCGCGACCAGACGGCCCGCGACCGCAGGCGCTCCGGGCTGGGGCGGACAACCCTCGAGGGGCTCGACATTCCCGAGCCCGAGCGCCTCGAGATTGGGCAGGTCGAGACCACCGACGGCCCGGGCGACGTTGCCGAGCGTGTCGGAGGCTTCGTCTCCGAACTCCGCCGCGTCGGGCAACGCTCCCGCTCCGACCGCGTCCAGCACGATGACGCACGCGCGGGGCATGAGGCTATTCTAGGTTGGTCGTGGACACCGCTATCGGCATCATCGGGCTCGTCATCTTCGTCGCCTGCGTCGTCGGCCTCTCGGTCGGGATCACGTGGGCAGTGGTCAAGGCCGATGCTGCCGTGCGCCGCCTGCGGCAAAAGCCCGAGCCGGCACCAGAGTCCTAGACCGGCGAAAGCGGCAGGACGTCCTCGAGCGGCGCGTAGTCGAGACCGTGAGCCTCGGCGACCGCCCCGTAGGTGACCTTTCCCTCGAGCACGTTGACGCCGTGGGCTAGAGCCGGATCCCTCGCGACCGCCGCGCGCAAGCCCAGATCGGCGATTGCCTCGACGTAAGGGAGGGTCGCGTTCGTCAGCGCCTTGGTGGAAGTGATCGGAACTGCCCCCGGCATGTTCGCGACGCAGTAGTGCGTCACGCCGTCGACGACGTAGACGGGCTCCGAATGGGTCGTAGCGTGCGCCGTCTCGAAGCAACCGCCCTGATCGATAGCCACATCGCAGACGACCGAGCCTTTCTTCATTCCGCCAACCATCTGTCGCGTGACGAGCTTCGGCGCGAGCGCGCCCGGGATGAGAACCGCGCCGATGACCACGTCCGCTTCTGCAACGGACTCCTCGATCTGCAAGCTCGACGACATCAGTAGGCCCACGCGCGTCCCGAGGACTTCCTCGAGGTGGCGCATGCGATCGATCGAGCGCTCGAGGATGGTTACGTTCGCGCCGAGACCGAGCGCGATCAACGCGGCGTTGTAGCCGACCATCCCTCCCCCGATGACGACGACCTGGCCGGCCGCTACGCCGGGGATGCCACCCAGGAGAAGGCCGCGCCCTCCAAGCGGCTTCTCCAGGAAGTAGGCGCCGGCCTGAGCGGCCAGGCGGCCCGCGATCTCGCTCATCGGAGCGAGCAAGGGGAGCGCACGATTCTCCGTCTCCACGGTCTCGTATGCGACCGCGGTCGTGCCACTCTCGACGAGCGCGCGCGTCAGCGCCTCGTCGGCGGCGAGGTGGAGATACGTGAAGAGCACGAGCCCGTCGCGCAGGCTGCCGTACTCCTGTCGGATTGGCTCCTTGACCTTGAGGAGGAGCTCGACGCCGGCCCAGACCTCTTCGACCGAAACGGTGGCGGCTCCGACGGCCTCGTAGGCCGAGTCCGGGAAGGCACTGCCCTCGCCTGCGCGGTGCTCGACAAGCACCTCGTGCCCGCGCTGGACGAGCTCGCGAGCCCCGGCCGGCG
>JACCXX010000041.1 GCA_013696805.1 Actinomycetota bacterium | reverse complement strand
GAAGCCCCACGGAGCGAGCCGCCGCCCCGCAAGGAGGGGCTCACGGGGGAACCAGGGGTTCACCCGTGCTCTTAGGGGTCGCGCAGGAAGGACGGCACTTCGAGGATGTCGTCCGGTAGCTCGAAGGCGCCATCGTCTACGGGCGGGCGTGCCTCGCCGTTCTCCTGGGCCGGCAAAGCCCCGCGCTCGCGGCGGCGGCGCCGGTAGCGCTCGGGGCCGAAGCCGGTGGCGATCACAGTGACGCGGACCTCGTCGCGCAGGCCCTGGTCGATGACGGCGCCAAAGATGACATTCGCGTTCTGATCGGCTGCGCTGGTCACGACCTCGGCGGCCTCGTTCACCTCGAACAGCCCCATGTCTGGTCCGCCCGTGATGTTGAGGAGCACACCGGTCGCACCTTCGATCGAGGCCTCGAGCAGCGGCGAGGAAACCGCCGACCGAGCAGCCTCGGTGGCTCGGTTCTCGCCGGAGGCGGCACCGATACCCATGAGTGCCGAGCCGGCGTCGCGCATGATCGTCCGCACGTCGGCGAAGTCGAGGTTAACGAGGCCAGGGATGGTGATCAGGTCGGTGATCCCCTGCACGCCCTGGCGCAACACGTCGTCCGCCATGCGGAAGGCATCGACGATCGATGTGTCCCTGTCCACGACCTGAAGCAGCCGGTCGTTCTCGATCACGATCAGCGTGTCCACGTCTTCCCGCAGCGCCTGGATTCCGTCCTCGGCCTGTTGCGCGCGCTTGCTGCCCTCGAACGAAAACGGGCGGGTGACGACCCCCACCGTGATCGCCTCCAGCTCCTGCGCCAGCGAGGCCACGGTCGGCGCTGCGCCTGTACCCGTGCCGCCCCCCTCACCCGCGGTCACGAAGACCATGTCGGCTCCCTTGAGCGCCTCCTTCAACTCGTCCTTGCTCTCCTGCGCGGCAGCCCGCCCAACTTCGGGCTTGGCGCCTGCGCCGAGCCCCCGCGTGCCCTCGGCTCCGATCTGGATCTTGACGTCGGCGTCCGTCATCAGGAGCGCCTGCGCATCGGTGTTGACCGCGATGAACTCCACGCCGCTGAGACCGGCGTCGACCATGCGGTTCACGGCATTCGTTCCCCCGCCGCCGACGCCGGCGACCTTGAGGACTGCCAAGAACTTACTGGACGGATCGCGCATGTTCACGGAATAAAGACCTCAACCTGTAGTGGAGCCTACGCTCCGGGCCGGACAGAGACCGCCAGAGACTACGTCGCGAAAACCCGCATGTCAACGGCACCGACCCGCAGTAGACTAAGGCTCAACCTGAGACTTGAGACTCAACACCAGAGACGGGCCGCTCAGGAACGCTAACGTCGACGTAGCCTTCCCCCGACGTCTCGAGCTCGGCGAGTGTCTGCCGAGCGGCGGCTAGCTTCAAAGCCAGATCGTGCGACGAGCCCAGCCTGATCTCGGTTCCGCTTCTCAGCACGAGGTTGATCTCTCCATCCTGTGCCCGCGCGTCACGAATCCGAACTACGAGCGTGGGATGGGCGGCGAGAACGACCCCGAGGGCCAGCGCCGGCTCACGGGCTTCGATCTCGGTCAGGATGCTTCCGTCGCGCGGAGCCGCCAGCCGGGCGACCCAGATCCGCGGCAGGAGGGCGGGGCGCGCCCCAGGCAACCCGCGCAGGACTCTGCCTCGCTCCGAGATCAGCCAGGCGTCGGCGCCTCGCCGCAACACCGCCACAGGCCGTTCCGCGACAACGGTGACCCGCAGGGTCCTCGGATAGGCGCGATCGAAGTCAATTGCCTGCACATCGGGCAAGCCGGCCAGGGCGCGGTCGATGTCCGCTGCATCCACCGAAGGGAGGCTCGTCCCGGCAAGCGACCCCAGCGCTTCCTCGACACGCCCGGCCACGCGAGGCGGAGCGCCCTGTACCTCGACCTGCTGGACTGCGAACAGAGAAGTCACACGCGCTCCGGCGTACAGCGCAATCGCTCCGAGGATCAACCCGAACCCGACGAGCAGCGAGCGCCCCGAAGGGAGAATGCGCGCGATCGAATAGAGCCCCGTCGGGGCCTCGAGCGTCGCAACACGAGCGATCGGCTTGCGTACGGCCACGCGGCTCACTTCGCCGTGCCAGACCGCGCTCCTACAGAGGCTGGAGCTCGAGAGCGCCGAGCAGCCGAACCTCGTGCTCCAGCACGACCCCGAACTGCTCGTGGGCGCGACGGCGAGCTTCAGCCATCAGGGCCAGTGCGTCTTCCGACGTGGCCTCACCGGCGTTCTCGATGAAGTTCCCGTGGCGAGGTGAGATCTGAGCCCCGCCCACGCGGTGGCCTTTGAGCCCCGTGGCCTCGACCATCCGGCCGGCAGACAGCTCGTGGTCGGGGTTCTTGAACACGCTTCCGAAGGTGCGCTTGTTCGTCGGCTGGGTGGCCTTGCGCCGTGCCTGCAGATCGGAGATCGTCGCTTTGATCTCCTCGACGGGCCTCGGTGCGAGCCGAAACTCAGCCCGTGCGACAACCTCGCCGCTCCGGAGCGCGGAGCGACGGTACTCCAGACCCAGCTCAGCAGCCGTTCTCCACTCCGCCCCGTCCGCCGAGACGACCAGCGCACGCACGAGAATCTGCTTCCAGTCGCCACCGTAGGCGCCCGCGTTCATGGCGATACCGCCGCCAACCGTGCCCGGGATCGCACACGCAAACTCGAAGCCGCCGAGGCCCGCGGCCCGTGCACGGTGCAGGCCCACGGCATTCGTGGCCCCGCCGCCCGCAACGAGGAGCTCGCTCTCAACCGCAGCTCCCGCGAGCTCTCCCTCGAGGCGCAGCACGAGCGCGTCGACTCCGCCGTCTGCGACCAGCAGGTTGGAGCCGAGCCCAACGGTGATCGCCTCAACCCCCTGCTGACGACCCCAGGAGAGGGCGTCGCTCAGCTCGGTCTCGGTCCTAGGACGTGCGAACCACCTCGCCGGCCCGCCGACTCCGACCGTGGTGAACCGAGAGAGCGCAACGCGCTCCTCGATCACGGGCTCAGCTCTTGGAGCAGCAGCGGCACGGCGCGATCGACGTCTCCGGCCCCGATCGTCAAGACGACGTCTCCCGCCCGCGCGCGTCGCGTGAGGAAGCGCGCACCGTCTTCGATCGACGGCGTCCACCCGACGGGCATTCCAGGTCGCGTCTCGAGGAGGGCGTCGACCACGAGCTTTCCGGTCACACCCTCGACGGGCTCTTCGCGCGCGGGATAGATGTCGGTCACGGCGACGACCTCGGCAGCCGCGAGCGCCTGGCCGAGCTCCGCTGCGAGGTGGCGGGTCCGCGAGAAGAGGTGGGGTTGAAAAAGGACGAGCAGCCGACGCCCCTGGGCTGCGGAGAGCGTCGCTGCGATCTCGGCGGGGTGGTGTGCGTAGTCGTCCATCACCAACACGCCGCCAACCTCGCCCCGAACCTCGAGCCTGCGGCCGACGCCGGTGAACAGCATGAGCTTGGACAATGCATCGCCACGCGTAATACCCGCAAGGTCGAGCGCGGCGACCGCCGACGCCCCATTCCGCCGGTTGTGCTCGCCGATCACGCCCACGTCAGATGCGAGCGCACCCAGCTCCTCGCCCCGTACGACTAACGGCACCTTGGCCAGCCACTTCTCGAAGAGCTCCTCGACCTCAGCGCGCGAACCGAACTCGGCGTGGTGATCCAGGTCGACGTTGGTCACGACCGCGATCTTCGGCCGCAGGTGCGAGATCGTCCGGTCGGACTCGTCGCCCTCCACGACGAGCCAGCCCGTACCGGCGCGCGCGTTGCCGCCGAGTTGCGGCACATCGCCGCCGATCAGAAAGGCTGGGTCAAGACCGAGTCGGTCGAGTACGAAGGCAATCATGGCCGCGGTGGTCGTCTTCCCGTGCGCCCCGGCGACGACGATCGAGTCCTGAAGCGTCACGAGCTCCGCCAACAGTTCCGCTCGAGAGCGGCCGGAGACCTGACCCTGGAAGGCCGTCGAGACGACCGCCTCCCAGCCTTCCGGCGCGCTCTGCGGCGAGTCGGAGATCGTGACAGGGATCCCGGCCGCGCGGACGTTCTCGAGGTAGGGCGTGTCGTAGCGATCCCAGCCGGCCACTGCCGCGCCCCAGGCCTGAGCGAGCAACGCGTACCCCGACAACCCCGCGCCGCCGATTCCGACGAACCAGAGCCGGCGCCCGTCAAGAGGCGATGCCAATGAGCTCCTCCGCGATCTCGTCGGCGGCTTCGGGACGCGCGACGCGCAACATCGCCTCGCTCATCTCCGTCAGCCGATCGGGGTCATCGAGCAACGACCGAGCCAGGTCCGGCACACGGCCGAGCTCGGTCTCCGGAACCGTGATCGCACCTCCTGCCCGCTCGAAGAAGGCCGCGTTCTTCGCCTGGTGATCCGCGGTCGCGAACGGATAGGGGACGAGGATGGCGGCCCGCCCGGCTGCGGCGAGCTCCCACACGGAGCCGCCGGCGCGCGCGAGGACGAGGTCGCCGGCGCCGATCGCAGCGCCAAACTCGTCCGTAAACGGAAGCAGCACGTAACCCTCCCGCCCTACGCGTCCACGGAGCAGCTCGTAATCGCGCTCGCCGGTGAGATGGAGCACGGCGGGGCCCGACTGCCCGAAGCTCTCGACGGCGAGCTCATTCAGGCTGAGTGCACCCTGGCTCCCTCCGAAGACGACGAGCACCGGCCCGTCGGCCGGAAGGCCGAACAACTTGCGAGCGCTAGCGCGGGGCACGGCACGCGAGCTGGCCGGAATCGGACGGCCGGTGACCTTGTACTTGGGACGGCCCCTGCCCTCCACGGGGAATGAAAGGAAGACGCGTTCCGCGAAGGGCGCGGCCAGTCGGTTCGCCAGGCCGACGTGGGCATCGGCCTCCATCAGCGCAGCCGGGATGCCGAGCCGCGACGCGGCGTAGACCATCGGGCCGGCCACGTACCCGCCTCCGCCGAGCACCACATGGGGTCGGCGGCGACGCAGGATCTGCTTGCACGCGCGGGGTGCCGCCAGCGCACGCGCTAACGCACGGGCCTGCGCGGCCCCCGGCCGCCGCGTGAGCCCCGACACGCGGAACGAGTCGAACTCGTAGCCAGCCTCAGGAACGAGCCGCGCCTCGACGCGACCCGGCGACCCGGCGAAGGTCACCGTCGCGCCGCGCGCCACGAGCGCCTCCGCGACCGCCAGCGACGGCGCGACGTGGCCGACCGTTCCCCCGGCTGCGATCAGACATCGAAGCCTTTTGCTGCCCGGCATCGCCTGCGATGTTAAGGAGGACCCCGACCGCTGCGAGCGAAACGACCAGGCTCGACCCGCCGTAGGACACGAACGGAAGCGTGATTCCGGTCAGCGGCGCGAGGCCCAGCACGGCTGCCAGATTAATCAGAGCCTGCCCGCTCAGGAGCGCGATCATCCCGGCCGCAAGGCACTTCCCGAAAGGGTCTTTGCAGCGGAGGGCAACCCTCAGGCCCGCGTAGGCGAGTGCCACGTACGCAACGATGACGAGCGTCGTGCCGATCAGCCCGAGCTCCTCCCCGACGATGGCGAAGATCATGTCGGTGTGCGCCTCCGGAAGGTAGTTGTTCTTGGCGACTCCCTGCCCGACCCCGGTGCCGAAGATCCCGCCCGAGGCCAGGCCCATCATCGCCTGCACGGTCTGATACCCGGTACCTTGCGCGTCCTGCCACGGATCGAGAAAGGCGAAAAACCGCTCCCGCCTGTAGGGCGCGGCCCAGATCGCCGCCATTCCAAGCGCGAACATGATGGAGCCTCCGCCCGCGAGAACGCGGAGCGGCACGCCCGAGACGATCAGAATCGTGCCGACGACGAAGACGAGCGCGATCACCGTCCCCAAGTCGGGCTCGATCAGAATCAGAGCGCAGAAGACGCCGACGGTCAGACCGATCGGTCGCGCGAGTTCGCCAAGCGAGCGGGGAACCGGGTGTCGCGCCAGGTAAGCCGCCGCCCAGATTGCGAGCGAGATCTTGGCCAGCTCCGACGGCTGGAAGGTCAGAGGGCCGAGCGTCAACCAGCGGCGCGCACCGTTGACTTCCTGGCCCACGACGAGAACGGCCACGCACAGGAAAGCGCTCGTCAGGACGAGGATCGGGGCCATGTAACGCAGCGTGCGGAAGTCGGTCCGTGACGCGATGACCAGTAGAGCGAGGCCGATGACGGCATAGATCGCCTGCCGCTTCAGGTAAAAGCCGGGATCGGCGCCGCCGAGAGCGGCCGGAGCCGAGGTCGCGCTGTAGACCATGACGAGCCCGAAGGCGGTGAGGCCGAGCGTGACGAGGATCAGGATGTGCGACTCGAACTGCCCCTTCTTCATCTGAGCCTCCGCACGAGCCGCTTGAACTCCTCACCGCGCTCCTCGAAGTCTCGGAACTGGTCGTAGCTCGCGCACGCGGGCGCGAGCAGGACGACTTCGCCTTCGCGAGCGTCCCTAACGGCCGATTTGACCGCCGTTGTCAGATCGCCACTTTCGACGTGGTCGACCCCGGCCAGCTCCAGCGCGATTGCCAGGTCGTTGGCCGCCTCACCGATCAGGTAGGCCATCCTCGCCCGCCCAACCAGGTCGAGGGCCAGCTCGGAGAAGCTCTCGCCCTTGCCCCGCCCTCCGAGGATCACATGGAGCGGCGGATTACAGGCCGCAACCGCGCGACGGGCCGCAGCCGTGTTGGTCGCCTTCGAGTCGTTGACGTAGCGGACGCCCTTTTTCTCCGCGACCAGCTCGAGGCGGTGCTCGACTCCTGGAAACGTGCGGAGGGCGTCGGCGATCTGCTCCTCCGCGACGCCGATCACACGGGCGGCCGCGGTCGCAGCTGCTGCGTTCTCGCGATTGTGGGCGCCCGGAATCAAGGGCTCCGCCGGTAGGTCGTCGTCCCCACCGAACTCGATCCGCGACGCGTGGCCCCCGACCTTGCCGAAACCGCGGGGGAGAACGGCGGTGTCGCCGGCCTCCTGGTTCTCGAAGATGCGCAGCTTGGCTTCGCGATAGGCCTCGAACGAGGCGTGGCGATCGAGGTGGTCGGGCTCGAGGTTGAGGAGCACTGCGACACGAGGACGGAGCTCGTGGATGTCCTCGAGCTGAAAGCTCGACAGCTCGCAGACGATCCAATCGTCCTCGCCGACCTTCCCGTCCAGCTCCGTGAGCGCGCGACCGACATTGCCGGCGACAGGCGCCTCGAGCATCGCGCCGAGCAGCTCGCTCGTCGTCGTCTTGCCGTTCGTGCCCGTGACGCCCACCAGATGACCGGGCAGCAGCCGGTAGCCGAGCTCGACCTCACTCCAAACCGGGATCTCGCGCGCGCGAGCAGCCGCCACGAGAGGGGCATCTCCCGGCACGCCCGGGCTCTTGACGACCAGTTCGACACCATCGAGTAGCGAGTCCTCCTCGGATCCGAGTCGGACTTCGACACCCGCTGCGGCAAGCCTGCCGGGGGCGACCTCGGCCCGATCGGCTGCAATGACGTCCACGTCACGCCGCGCGAGGGCGAGCGCCGCTGCTTGCCCGGATCGCGCGAGGCCGACGACGAGGGCCCGACCCGGGAGGTTCATCGGAGGTCGCGGAAGCCGGCGAAGTAGTACTTGTAGTAGAGGGCGAAGGCGACGGCGCAGAGGATCCCGCCGAGAATCCAGAAGCGCACCATGATCTTCGTCTCGGACCAGGCTTTCATCTCGAAATGGTGATGAATCGGCGCCATCAGGAAGAGCCGCCGTCCGTAGTACTTGAACGAGAAGACCTGGAGGATGACCGAGAGCGCCTCGACCACGAAGATCCCGCCGATCAAGAGCAGCAGGAGCTCCGCCTTCGTCATCACCGCGAAGCCGCCGAGTGCCCCGCCAATCGCCATCGAGCCGGTGTCGCCCATGATCACCTCGGCCGGGAACGCATTGAACCAGAGGAAGCCGATCATCCCACCGATCAGCGCCGCTCCCCAGATCGCCAGGTCCTGCGCGGCGCCACGCCCCACCGCCTGGCCGACATCGAGCTGGCCCTCGCGGATGTAGGCCAGCATGTTGATCGCGGTGAACGTGAAGAGCGCGATGATCCCGACGCCGACTGCCAGGCCGTCGATGCCGTCCGTCAAATTCGCCCCGTTCGCGGCACCCGCGATGATGAGGAAGAGCAACACGAAGAAGCCGATCGAGAGTCCGATCTTCCAGTCCAGCACGGGCACGTAGACGGACTTGTCGACCTTCTCCTCTTGCACGACCCAGCCGACGCCGACGGTGATCGCCGCCATGAGGAGGAGCTTCCACCTCCCGGAGAGGCCGAGCGAGCGCCGGTGCGTCACCTTGATGTAGTCGTCGATGAACCCGATCGCCCCGCAAGCGAGCGTGATGAAGAAGACGGTCAGCCCCTCGGCCGAGAAAGGGCTCAGGATCAGGAACGGGACCGCGGCTGCGAGGACGAAGAGGAGGCCACCCATGGTGGGCGTCCCCTGCTTGACCGCATGCCCCGCAGGGCCGTCCTCGCGGATGTGCTGGCCGTACTCCTTCGCACGGAGGAACGCGATCAGCTTGGGGCCGACGAGGATCGAGATCGCCATCGAGAGGATCGCTGCGGCGAGAACTCGTTCCATCAGTTCACGAGACGCGGACCGCCTGGATGACTTCCGCCACGCATTCGAGTCCGAGCGCGCGCGACGCCTTGACGATGACGGCGTCGCCGGGCCGGAGAACGTCGTCCAGGGCGGTGACGGCCTCTTCGGCGGTCTCGACCCAGCGCGCGTCGCCGTACTCTCGGGCCAGCGATCCCACTGTCAGGACGATCTCCACGCCGAGCTCACGGGCGGCGCGCCCAACCTCCGCGTGCAAGGCCGGCGCGGCGGGCCCGAGCTCGGCCATCTCGCCGAGAATCGCCACCTTTCGTCGCGAGCCGGCGCGTTCCGCGAGATGCGCGAGCGCCGCTTTCATCGACACCGGATTCGCGTTGTAGGCGTCGTTGATCAGGAGACCGCCGCCTGGAAGCTCGACCTCTTCCCCGCGCCAGCGCGAGAGCGCGATGCCGCTCGCGCCCCTCTGGGCTTCGTCGAGCGGAAGGCCGAGCGCGTCGTAGGCGTGGAGGGCCGCGAGAGCGTTCAGCGCCTGGTACCGAGCCGTGAACGGAACGTCGAGCTCCACCTCGCGCTTCCCCACTTTCAGTCGTAGGCGCGACTGCTCCTCCGCCGGCTCGAACTCGAGCACGTCTTCGGGCCGGAACCGGCGGACCTCGATGTCGTCCCGTGCGAGGTACGGCTCCAGCAGGCGGTCGGCAGGAGCGATGGCGATTCCGCCTGCTGGGAGCGAAGCGACCACCTCCGCCTTGGCCTCGGCGACACACTCCACGGTCCCCAGCAGTTCCAGATGAACCGGCCCGATGCTCGTGATCACCCCGATCTCGGGGCGGGCTGTCGCACACAGGTCTGCGATCTGCCCGATCCCGCGCATGCCCATCTCGCAGACGACGATCTGTGTGTCCTCGTCGATGCGCGCCAGGGTCAGCGGGAGGCCGATCTCGTTGTTGTGACCGCCCTCTGACGCCACGGTGGGCGCGTGAGGGCTGCAAAGCCCGGCCAGGATGTCCTTCGTCGAGGTCTTGCCGGTCGAGCCCGTGATGCCGACGATCTTCGCTGAGCTGCGTGCGCGCACAGCGCTGCCTAATGCAGCCAGCGCGGAGAACGCGTCGTCCGCGACGAGCACCCCCGCGGCACCGCGCGCGAATGCGTGGGGCAGGTAGTCAGTGCCGTCCCCGATCGCCACAAAGAGGTCGCCCTCGTCGATGCGCCGCGAGTCCACCTGAACGCCTGTCACCTCGTCGGCCCAGGGAGCACGCTCGAGCCGGCCCGGGCAGAGGGCCTCGATCTCGTCGAGCGAGAAGGGGATCAAGCTGCTGCCCCGAGTCGCCTCAGGGCTTCCCGTGCCACTTCGCGGTCATCAAAGGGAACTGTTCGGTCGCGGAACTGCTGACCCTGCTCGTGGCCCTTGCCCGC
>JACCXX010000166.1 GCA_013696805.1 Actinomycetota bacterium | reverse complement strand
GACATCCCGAAGGGCTTCTATCCCGAGGCCCGCAAGTTCTGCGAGTGGATGCCGCAGGCGATCGACGAGTACGAGACGATCCTCTCGCGCAACGAGATCTGGCTCGAGCGCACCCAGGGCATCGGGCTCCTCTCGGCCGACGATGCGATCGCGCTCGGCCAATCCGGCCCGGTAGTGCGCGCGTCGGGGATCGACTGGGATCTGCGGCGGGACGAGGGTTATCTCGCCTACCCTGAGATCGATTTCGACGTTCCCGTCTATCCGAACGGGGACGTCTACGACCGCTACAAGGTGCGGATCGACGAGATGCGCCAGTCGGTGCGCATCGTCGAGCAGTGCCTCGACGCCATGCCCGAGGGGCCGTGGATCGCGGACGACCGCAAGGTCGTGCTGCCGCCCCGTCACGAGCTGCACACGTCGATGGAGTCGCTCATCCACCACTTCAAGATCGTCACGGAGGGCTTCCGGGTGCCCGAAGGCGAGGTCTACGTCACGGTCGAGTCACCACGAGGTGAGCTCGGCTGCTACCTGGTCTCCGACGGCGGCCCGCGGCCGTGGCGAGTCAAGTTCCGCGCGCCGTCCTTCGTCGCTCTCGAGGCGACTGCGACCTGCATGAGCGACGCGCTGATCGCCGACTTCATCGCCATCGTCGGCTCGCTCGACACGGTCATGGGCGAGGTGGATAGGTGACCCTCGCCGAGCAGATCCGGGAGATCGCGGCGGGCTATCCGCAGAGCCGGTCTGCGGTCCTGCCCGCGCTGCGCCTCGCGCAGGAGCAACACGGTTGGCTGTCACCGGATGCTCTCAGAGAGGTGGCCGACGCGCTCGACCTGACGCCGGCCTACTGCCAGTCCGTCGCATCCTTCTACGACATGTTCCACATGAAGCCCGTCGGCCGGCACCTCGTCGAGGTCTGCACGAACATCTCGTGCGCGCTCGTCGGCGCGCAGCAGGTGCTCGAGGCCTTCGAGTCTGAGCTCGGAGTCAAGACGGGCGAGACGACCGCAGACGGCGAGGTCACGTTGCGCGCGCTCGAGTGCGCAGGCGGCTGCGGTTGGGGAACGGTTGTCGCGATCGACCATCGGTATCGGGAGCCCGTGAGGGCCGAGGACGTGCCGACGATCGTCAGCGAGCTGCACGATGCCTGAGCTGGCTCTCGTCCTCGAGGGCGCCGACGATCGCGACCTGACGAAGCTCGGCGAGTACCGGGGCGTCGGCGGCTACCGCGCTCTCGACAAGGCGCGCGGCATGGAGCCCGAGGCCGTCGTCGAGGAGCTGCTCACGTCCAATCTCCGTGGCAGGGGCGGTGCCTTCTTCCCGATGGGCCGCAAGGCGAGCTTCATCCCGAAGCCGGAGGACGTGCCGAAGCCGCGCTACGTCGTCGTCAACGCCGACGAGTCCGAGCCTGGAACGTTCAAAGACCGTGAGATCATGTTCCGGGTTCCGCACCGCCTGATCGAAGGCTGCCTGATCACGGCGCATTCGATCCGCTCTCAGAACGTCTTCATCTACATCCGCGGCGAGTATCTGGCCGAGTTCGAGGTCGTTCGCGCCGCGCTCGACGAGGCGCGCGACGAGGGGCTGTTCGCCGGCGTCACCGTGGTGCTCCACCGCGGCGCGGGGGCGTACATCTGCGGCGAGGAATCGGCTCTCCTCGAGTCGCTCGAGGGCAAGCGCGGCCAGCCACGCTCGCGGCCGCCGTACCCGGCCGTGTCGGGGCTGTACGCAGCGCCGACGCTGATCAACAACGTCGAGACCGTTTCGACGGTGCCGAAGGTGATCGAGCTCGGCGGAGCCGAGTACGCCAAGATCGGCGCGCCGCCAAACTCGACCGGCACGCGGCTCTTCTCGCTCTCGGGCAACGTCGCTCGGGGAGGGAACTACGAGCTCGAGCTCGGTACATCGTTGAACGACCTGATCTTCGAGATCGGCGGCGGGATCCCAGAGGGGCGCAAGCTGAAGGCGGTGATCCCGGGTGGGTCGTCGGTGCCCGTGCTCACCGCCGACGAGGTCGACACCCCGCTCGAGCACGACGCCATGACCGAGCGCGGATCGATGCTCGGCTCCGGCGCCGTGATCGTGATCGACGACCGGTGCTGCATGGTGCAGCTCGGCCTGCGCGTCGCGCAGTTCTACATGCACGAGTCGTGCGGCAAATGCACGCCGTGCCGAGAGGGCACGCGCTGGATGGTGCAGCTCCTGCACAAGATCGAGGATGGACGCGCCGAGCACGAGGAGCTCGACCTGCTGCTCTCGGTGTGCGACCGGATCCTCGGCAAGTGCCTCTGCCCGCTCGGCGACGCGGCCGCCATGCCAATCGCCAGCTATGTGTCGAAGTTCCGCGACGAGTTCCGGGTGCATATCGACGGGGGCGGCTGCCCGTTCGGCGGCGAGGCCTCGCTCGAGGGAGTCATGGCCCCGGTCGACCAGCACACCCACCACCCGGTCGCCGAGGTGCCCGCGTGAGCAGGCGGGACATGTCCGGTGCCTGGCACCGGCCGTGGCAAAAAGGTGATGGGCCGCTGGCTACAGAAGCGCGATTTCGCCTTCCTGACAGTGGAAAGCGCGGCCAATCGCGCATGTCGAAAGGGCCCGTGTGAGCACGCCCGAGCCGGTTACGGTCACGATCGACGGACGCGATGTGCAGGTCCCGAAGGGGACCGGCCTCGTCGAGACGGCGCTCGCCGCGGGTATCGAGATTCCCGTCTTTTGTTACGAACCGCGGCTGGGGCCGGCGATCGGCGCGTGCCGTATGTGCCTCGTCGAAGTGGAGGGAATGCCGAAGGTGCAGGCGGCGTGCGTGTTGAGCGCGCAGGACGGCATGGTCGTCTCCACCGCGCAGAGCTCTTCCGAGGCCGCCGAGGCCCAGAATGCGACGCTCGAGTTCATCCTCGTCAACCACCCGCTCGACTGCCCGGTCTGCGACAAGGGCGGCGAGTGCCCGCTCCAGGACCTGACGTTCCGCTGGGGCCCGGGCGCGAGCCGCATGGAGTTTCCAAAGCGCACGTTCGAGAAGCCGATCCCGATCTCGCCGACGATCGCGCTCGACCGCGAGCGCTGCATCCTCTGCTACCGCTGCACGCGTTTCTCGGAGGCCGTGGCCGAGGACGGCCAGCTGATCGCGGAGAACAGGGGCGCGGCGTCAGTGATCGCCACGTTCCAGGACGAGCCGTACAGGGCGCCGTTCTCGGGGAACATCATCGAGCTCTGCCCCGTCGGCGCGCTGACCTCGACGCAGTACCGTTTCGAGGCGCGGCCCTGGGAGATCCAGAACGTCCCGACCGTCTGCGGCATGTGCCCGGTCGGCTGCAACATCCATGCGACGACGCGGGAGGGCAAGGTCAAGCGGATCCTCTCCCGGAACCATCCCGAGATCGACCAGGGCTGGCTCTGCGACAAGGGCCGCTTCGCGTACGCGCACGTGCGTGCTCGGGACCGGATAGCGGATCCGCTGAAGCGAATCGGCCCGCGCCGGTACGAGGACGTCTCCTGGGACGACGCCCTCGACGAGGTGGAGCGAATGCTCCGGAACGCGGGCGGCCGGATCGTGACTGCGCTCTCCGGCTCCGAGACGGTGGAGTCCGCATACGCGCTCGCCAAGCTCCTTCGCCAGGGCCTCGGCGCCCACAGCGCAGTGCTTCCGGAAGAGGTGGAGCCCGCGCTCGACGCCTTCCGGGCTCCTCTGGCCACGATCGGTGACGCCGAGATCGTGGTCGTCCTCGGCGACGAGCCCGTCGTCGAGCGCGCCCCGATCGTGGATCTCTGGATTCGAGCCGCGCGGCGAAACGGCGCTCAGGTCCTGGCCTCCGCCGACGGCGAGCGCGTGCGCTCGAGCGAGCGAGTGGTGCTCATCTGGTCCGGGCCGGGCGGCGAGGCGCTGCCGGCCCTGGCTGCGGGTCTCGGGATTGCGGACAAGCCCGGCTCCGCCGCGTTCCACCTGCCTCAGACTGCAAACGGACGCGGAGTCGCAGACGCGTGGGCCGCTGCCGGGGACGCCGACCCGGAGAACCCCGAGCCGATCGGGTTGCTCATCGTCTCGGGAGACGAGGCTGTGGCCAATCCGGCCGTTCGAGCCATGGCAGAGCAGGCCGAGTCCGTGTTGGCGATCTCGATGTTCCGGACGCCCTTGATCGGCTGGACAGACCTCGTCCTGCCGGGCACGAGCTACCTGGAGCGGGACGGCACCTACGTCAACCTCGAGGGCCGGCTGCAGCGCTTGCGCCGGGCAGTCATCCCACCCGGCCCGGACGAGTTGGCCTGGCTGGCAAAGCTTGCAGAGCGCTTCGACGTCGAGCTCTCGCCCTATCCCTCCCAGGTGTTCGCCGAGATCTCGGCGATCGCCTACGGAGGCCTCGACTACGGCCTCGTCGGCGAGCATGCATCGCTCCCGCCGCCCGTCGAGGTGGGCGACGTCCCGAAGCCGAAGGCCGCTGAGACCGCGCCGGGCCAGGGCCTCCGACTGATCCCGTACAGGCCGCTGTTCTCGGGACCTGCCGTCGAGCGCGTGCCGCAGCTCCACTTTCAACGGCCCGGGCCAGAGGTCGAGCTCTCGCCCGACGACGCCCAGCGCCTCGGCGTGTCGAGCGGCCAGCAGGTACATGTCAGGTCAAACGGGACCTCGGTCGAGCTTCGCGCGCGCGTCTCCAGAGATCTGGCCCCGGGCGCGGTGCGTGTGCCAGCCCCCCACGCCGCCGACCTCGGGACGCACGTCGAGGTGTCCACGTGAACGACACGCTCCGCGTCCAGTTACGCCGGAGAACCTCCGTTTCTCGTCCAGCATCGTCTCCGCATGAGCCGCGAGGAGTCTTCGATTGAACGAGCCGTGGTGGATCGACGTCATCAAGGCGGCCGTCATCGTCAACCTGCTGCTCGGCCTCTTTGCGTACGCGACGTTGCTCGAACGCAAGCTGATCGGCCGCATGCAGCTCCGCTACGGGCCGAACCGCACCGGGCCCTTCGGCCTTCTCCAGCCGATCGCCGACCTCGTGAAGCTGATTCGCAAGGAGCACTTCGCGCCGGCAACCGCCGTGGACGCCCTCTACATCAGCGCGCCGGCCGTGTCCGCGGCGACCGCGCTCGCGGCCTTCGCCGTGATCCCCTTCGGCGAGGGCTGGCACGTCGGGGGTTACGACATCTCGGGCCAGATCGTCGATGTTCCGATCTCGCTGCTCCTGATCTTCGCCCTCGGCTCGCTCGGCATCTACGGCTTCATCGTCGGCGGCTGGGCCTCCGACTCGAAGTACTCGCTGCTCGGGGCGATGCGCACGTGCGCGCAGCTCGTCTCCTACGAGGTCGCACTCGCGATCTCGGTCCTCGGCGTCATCATCATGGCCGGCTCGCTTTCGCTGACGGAAATCGTCGAGCAGCAGTCGCAATCGGTCTGGTACGCAATCCCGCAGGTCATCGGCCTGGCCGTCTTCTTCATCGCGGGAATCGCCGAGACGAACCGCCCGCCCTTCGACCTGCCAGAAGCTGAGACCGAGCTCGTCGCGGGCTACCAGACCGAGTACAGCGGCATGCGCTTCGGGCTCTTCTCCATGGCCGAGTACATCAACATGATCGTCCTCTCGTCTCTCGCCGTCACGCTCTTCTTCGGCGGCTGGCTCGGGCCGTGGGCGCCTCTCGGGCCACTCTGGTTCTTCCTCAAGCTGCTCGCCTTCATCTGCGTCTTCATCTGGCTCCGCGCGACTCTGCCTCGGCTGCGCTACGACCAGCTGATGGACTTCGGCTGGAAGGTGCTGCTACCGGTGGCGACGATCAACGCGCTCGTGACCGCGGCCTTGGTGATCGCGCTCTGAGCCCGCAGCCGTTCGACTCGCTGGGCGGCTTCGGCGTCACGCTGCGGCAGATCTTCAAGAAGCCGATCACGCAGCAGTATCCGGAGTACAAGCGACCGGTGTACCCGCGCTTCCGCGGCCGGCACCGGTTGTGGCGGCACGAGAACGGCCTCGAGAAATGCGTCGGCTGCTCCCTTTGCGCAGCAGCCTGCCCCGCCGACTGCATCCGCGTCGTGGCCGAGGAAAACACGGCCGAGGACCGGGTCTCCGCGGGCGAGCGCTACGCGCGCATCTACGAGATCAACCTGTCGCGCTGCATCTTCTGCGGCTACTGCGAGCTCGCGTGCCCGTTCGACGCGATCACGCTGGAGAACGAGTTCGAGCTCTCCGAGTACTCGCGCGACGACCTCATCTACACGAAGGACATGCTGCTCGCCGAGCCGATCAAGAGGGTGCCCGTCGCCGACCGCGACCTCTACGACACGCCGATCCCGGCTTACAAGGGGCGGAGCTAGGTGGGCGACTTCGTCGTCTGGGTGGTCTGGGTCGTCGCCGCCTTCGCGTGCCTCGGGTCGGGGGCGGCGGTCATCAGCTTCACCAACCCGTTCTTCTCGGCGCTGGCGCTGATCGGGAACCTCGGCGCGCTCGCGGTGCTTTTCCTGCTCCTCTCGGCCGAGTTCGTCGCGGCAGCGCAGGTGCTCGTCTACGCAGGCGCCGTCATGGTCATGTTCCTGTTCGTGATCGCCTACCTGGGGAGGCGCGCCGACGCGCCTTGGAAGGGTGGGCCGAGCTGGCCGGCCCTCGGGGCGACCGCCGCGGCCGGTGCGCTCCTCGTGGAGATCGTGGTCGTCGTCGGGCAAACGGCGAGCGGGCGACTCTCGGACGAGGCCGACATCTCGCGCGCCTTCGGCGACCCGGTGGGGATCGGTCGGCTCTTCCTCACCGACCACCTCCTCGCCTTCGAGATCACGTCGATCGTGCTGCTCGCAGCAGCCGTCGGCGGGGTCGTTCTCGGCAGCGACGTCAAGCGCCGCGAGGAGCTCGAAGCGTGATGGGCCCGGACGTCACCTGGTATCTCGCCATCTCGGGCATCTTGTTCGCGATCGGCGCCCTCGGCGTGATGCTGCGCCGCAGCCCGCTCATCATCCTGCTGTCGCTCGAGATCATGCTGAACGCGGCGAACCTCGCGTTCATCGCGTTCGCCCGATCGCACGGCGAGCTCGACGGCCAGGTCTTCGCGCTCGCCGTGATGGCGGTTGCGGCAGCAGAAGTCGTCGTCGGACTGGGCCTGATCGTCGCACTCAACCGCCGTGACCTCGAGCTCGACGTCGACAAGATGAGCACGCTTCGCGGATGAGCGGCGTGCGCCTGATCCAGGTGCCGTACCACCTCGGGCGGAAGGGCGAGGTGCTCGGCGCTGGGACCGCGCCGCTGGCGGACGCGATCGGCGGCGACAGCGTCACCGTCGAGCGGCCGGGGCCGTTTCGCAACGAGATCGGCGCATCGGTCGACATCGCTCGGATGCTCAGCGAGGTCGTTCGCGAAACCATCGCCGCAGGCCTGTTCCCGCTCGTTCTGGCCGGCAACTGCTCGAGCGCGCTCGGAACGGTGACCGGGCTCGACCGGGAGGTCGGCGTCGTGTGGTTCGACGCGCATGGTGACCTGCACACTCCCGGCACGTCGCCGACCGGATTCTTCGACGGCATGGCGCTCGCCGGGCTGACCGGCGCGGGCTGGGAGGAACTACGCCGGGGGCTCAAGACCGTCCCCCGCGAGCACGTCGTCCTCGTCGGCGCACGTGACTTCGACCCCAGCGAGCGGCTCGAGGGTCTCACCAGAGCCGACGCGGCTTCCCTCGAGAGCGCCCTGGACACTCTCGACGTCGATGCCGTGTACGTCCATATCGACCTCGACGTGCTCGACCCGAGCGAGGGCCGCGCGAACGGCTGGGCGGTCGAGGGCGGGTTCAGTGCGGACGAGCTCGAGCGGGCTCTGGACTCGATCACGTCGCGCTTCGAGATTGCCGCCGCCGCCTTCACTGCCTATGACCCGGCCTGCGACGAGGAAGCGCGAATCCCGCGGGTGGCGGCTCGCCTCGCGCCGCACCTGCTCGAAGCCGAGGTGGCCTCTTGATCACCGCGGCGTGGATCTGCCTGCTCTCCCCCCTTGCGGCCGCCCTGCTCATCACGCTTGGCGGAACTGCCTGGTCGCGACGGGCCACGGGCTATCTCGCAACGCTCTCGACGGCGGTCTCGTTCGGCGCCGCCGCGGTGGCGTTCTTCGCGCTCGTGGGGCGCGATCAGGAACATCGCGCCGAGCTGACGACGTCGTGGACCTGGCTCGCGGCCGGGGATTTCGACGTCGGCCTCACCCTTCTCGTCGACCCGCTCTCGATCCTGATGATGCTGATCGTCTCCGGAGTGGGCTCGCTGATCGTCGGCTACTCGATCGGGTACATGGACGGGGAGGACGAGGAGCGGCGCTTCTTCGCCTATATGGCGTTCTTCGTCTTCTCGATGCTGCTCCTCGTCCAAGGGGGCAACTTCCTGCTGCTGCTCGTCGGCTGGGGCCTCGTCGGCCTTTCGTCCTACCTGCTCATCGGCTACCACCACGAGCGGCCGAGTGCGGTGGCGGCCGCCAAGAAGGCGTTCATCATGAACGCGTTCGGCGATGCGACGATGGCGCTCGCGTTCTTCCTGCTCATCCAGCGAACGGGCTCTCTCGAGTTTGCCGCCGGGGTCGAGTGGGCCGGCGGAGAGGACGGTTCGTGGGCGGTCAATCTCGTCGCGCTCGGCCTGCTGGGCGGGGCGGTCGCCAAATCCGCACAACTCCCGCTGCACACGTGGTTGCCCGATGCGATGGAGGGACCAACGCCGGTCTCAGCGCTCATCCACGCCGCGACGATGGTCACCGCGGGGGTGTACCTGCTCGTCCGCTTCGGGCCGCTCTTCGAGCACGCGCCGCGCGTCCAGGATCTCGCGGCCGGTCTCGGTGCGATCACGCTCCTCGTCGCCGGGCTGATCGCACTCGTCCAGGTCGACATCAAGCGCGTCATCGCGTACTCGACGATGTCCCAGATCGGCTACATGTTCCTCGCGGCCGGGATCGGCGCCTACGCGAACGCGATGTTCCACTTGATGACGCACGCGTTCTTCAAGGCGCTGCTCTTCCTGGCTGCCGGAATCGTCATCCACGCGCTCGCCGGCGAGCAGGACATGCGGAAGATGGGAGGCCTGCGAGGACTGCTGCCACGAACGTGGGCCGCCTTCCTGATCGGAGCTGCAGCCCTGTCCGGCATTCCGCCCCTCTCCGGCTTCTTCTCCAAGGACGCAATCCTCGCGTCGGGGCTCGCCGGAGGCACCTATGGCCAGCTCCTCTTCGTCGCCGGCCTCGTCGGCGCCTTCCTCACCGGCCTCTACACGTTCCGGATGGTGTTCATGGTCTTCGGCGGCGAGCCGTCGGCTTACGCGCAGGAACACCTGCACAAGCCGGATCGGACCGAGCCCTGGATCTGGATGGCCCTGAGCGTCGGAGCGCTGGCCGTCCTGGCGGTGATCGGCGGCTGGATCCAGATCCCGGGCGTCTGGCACCCGTTTGCGGACTTCCTCGAGCCCGCGGTGGAGCCGCTCTTCGAGCCAACCGGTACGCAGGACGCGATTGCGTCAGTCCTCGCAGTCTCGGTCGGCATCCTCGGCATCTGGCTCGCCTGGTGGCTCTACTCGGCCAGGAAGGAGCCCGTGCCGCGGGCGCGCGCCCTGCAGACGCTCCTCGAGCGCAAGTTCTACTTCGACGAGACATACGAGTGGGTCTTCTACCGCCCCGCGACCTGGATCGCCCGCGCTTCCCGTGCGCTCATCGAGCGGCCTCTGATTGCGGGCACGCTGACCGGGATCGCCTTCAGCGCGCGCCGGGCCGGCGGTGAGGTCGCCGAGACCCAGACGGGGCTCGTTCGCACCTATGCGTTCGTGATCGCAACGGCGGTAGCCACGCTTGCCCTCGTCTTCGTGTGGGTGCGATGACGGGCTGGCTCGCGACCTTGCTCATCTTCCTCCCGGTTGCCGGGGCACTCGTCGTGTGGCTCGTGCCGATGCCGCGCGGGGCGGCCGGGTCCTTCGCCCTCTTGGTAGCCCTAGTCGAGGTCGGTTTCTGGATCAACGCCCTCATCCGCTTCGACTTCGAGCGCCAGGGCGCGACGCCGAACTTCGACCAACAGCACACGTGGTTCAGCGACCTGAACGTCTCGTACCACGTCGGCTTCTACGCGTTCTCGTTCTGGCTCGCCGGGCTGACCGTGATCGTCGCGGCGGCGTCGATCGCGTACGCCTTCTGGGCCGGACGAGAACGGCCGCGCGCGTACTTCGGGCTCATGCTCTTCTTGACGGGCGCGACCGTCGGCGTCTTCGCCTCGCAGGACATGCTCCTCTTCTACGCCTTCTTCGAGGCGATGCTGATCCCGCTCTATGTGCTGATCGGCGTCTGGGGCGGCCCGGGCCGAATGGGCGCCACGATCAAGTTCGTCATCTACACCATGGCCGGGTCACTGCTGATGCTGGCCGCGGTCATCGCCTACGGCCTCTCACAGGACACGTTCGACCTGATCGATGCCTCCCAGAGCTCGAGCGGCTGGATCTTCCTCGGCTTCGCCGTCGCCTTCGCCGTCAAGGCTCCGATCTTTCCGCTGCACGGCTGGCTCCCCGACGCGTACCGGGAATCGCCGCCCGAGGTGGCGGCCATGCTCTCGGGCGTCGTCTCCAAGGCTGCGGTCTACGGCTTCTTCCGAATTTGCCTGGCCAAGTTCCCGGAGCCGTTCGACGACTACCGCACGCTGATCCTCACCCTCGCTTCCGTGGGCCTCGTCTACGGCTCCGTCCTCGCCTTCCGCGCGCAGGACCTACGCGGCGTGATCGCCTACTCGAGCCTCGCGCAGATGGCGCTGATCACGATCGGCCTTTTCGCAGAGAACCTGGCCGGCCTGAGCGGAGCGGTCCTCCAGGCCGTCAACCACGGGCTCGTCTCGGCGACCCTCTTCCTGCTCGCGGGGGCGATCGAGCGGCGAGCAGCGACGGGCGATCTCGACCGGTTGGGCGGGCTCGCGCGCGGGAGGCCTGCTCTGGCGACTGTCCTCATTGCGACCGGCGTGATCGCACTCGCGGTGCCGGGCTCATCGGCGTTTGCCGGCGAGTTCCTGATCCTCGCGGGGATCTTTCCTTGGGGCTGGGGCTGGGCAGTCGTCGGTGCGCTCGCAATCGTGCTGGCCGCGATGTACATGCTGCGCGTGATTTCCGCGGTCCTGCACGACCGCCGGGCGACGACCGCCGACGAAAGTGTGCTCGACCTCCGGCCCGCCGAGCTCGCGATCGTCGTGCCCCTCCTGGCCCTGCTGCTGGCCCTGTCGGCCTGGCCCGCTGCGATCAGCGACCACATGGTTGAGAACTCGGGTGACATCCCGGCGCTCGTCGAGTTGAACGAATGATCGACGCCCCTTCCGTCGACTGGTTCGCACTCTCGCCGGAGTTGGCGATGCTCGCCGCGGCAGGAGTCGCCCTGCTCGGCGCGGTCATCGTGCCTCGCGACTGGATCCGCGCGTTTGCGGCCACCGCGTGCGCCCTCGGCTTCGCGGGGGGGCTTGTCGCTGCCGCGATCCTCTTCTGGAAGTCCGGTACGCCGAGCCTCGAGGTTTCCGACGCGATCTCGCGCGACCGGCTCGCAGCGCTGGCGCAGATGATCGTCGCCGGCTCCGGGTTGCTGGCCGTCGGCATCTCGTACTCCTCGCGCCGCCGCGTCGAGCACGTCGGCGAGTACTACGCGCTGCTGGCCACGTGCGGCGGCGGCATGGCCTTCCTCGTTTCGGCCGGGAACCTGATGACGCTCTTTCTCGGCCTCGAGTGGTTCTCGATCTGCCTCTACGTCCTTTGCGCCATGGACCTCGACTCGGTTCCGTCGCTCGAAGCCGGGCTCAAGTACCTGATCGTCGGCAGCTTCGGATCGGGCGTCCTGCTCTTCGGTTCGGCACTCGTCTACGGGGCCACGGGTGAGCTCGGCTTCGCGGCGATCGCAGACGCGACGCGCTCGGCGGGGCTCGACGACGACCCGCTGCTCCTGGTCGGGCTCGCGATGTTGATCGCCGGGCTCGGCTTCAAGGCCTCGGCCGCACCGTTCCATCAGTGGACACCCGATGTGTACGAGGGCGCGCCGACACCCGTGACGGCGTTCATGTCAGCGGCCACGAAGGCCGTGGCCCTGGTGCTGACCCTCCGTGTGCTGACGGTGGCCTTTCCGGAGCTCGACGAGCTGTGGACGGTCGCCCTCGCCGTCCTCGCCTGCGCCTCGCTGGCAATCGGCAACCTCGCCGCGCTCGTCCAGAGGCGGGTGAAGCGACTGCTGGCGTACTCCTCGATCTCGCACGCCGGCTTCATGCTGATCGCGATCGCGGCGGCGAACGAGCTCGGTGGGAAGGCGCTCCTCTACTACCTGATCCCGTACTGCGCGGCGTCCCTCGGCGCTTTCGCGGTCGTCGCCGCGCGCGAGCGGGAGCTGAACGCCCCGGTCACGCTCGACAACCTCGCCGGGCTCGGCTGGGAACGGCCGCTGCTCGGGGTGGCGATGTGGTCTTTCATGCTCAGCTTCGCCGGTTTCCCGCTGACCGGCGGCTTCGTCGGGAAGTTCTACGTCTTCGCTGCGGCCTACGAACGCGGCTGGTCCTGGCTCGTGATCTTCGGCGTCGCCGCCACGTTCGTGAGCCTCTACTACTACCTCGCGGTGATCCGCGCGATGTACATGCGGCCTGCTTCGGAGCTCACGCTGGCGCCGGCGGGAGCCTCACCGCCGCGCGAGATCCTGCTCTCGGCGTCCGTCTTCGTCGCGATGGTCGTGAACGTCGGCGCGTTCTTCGCCGTTCAACCGCTCATCGATCTAGCAAAGGACGCGGCGCAGTCGCTGCCGCTCTGACGCGCAGGGGCCGCGGCTCGAAGAAGACCGCCAGCAGCGCCTCCAGGCACAGGAGGCCGAGGGCGAGTAAGAGCAGGTTCGTCGCAATCGCCGGTGCCGGCGTGTCCCCGATGGCTGGAGCGCGGAGCGCGGCGGTCGTGACGAGCAGAACCAACCCCATCGCCGACAAGACGGGCAGGAGGTAGAGCGGCGTCTCGGCTCGGTCGTCGGCCCGCAGGTCGAGGAGCTCCCCGAAGGCGCCGAGAGCGCCCACTGCGGCCGCCGGCACGGCTACGAGCAGGGCGTGAAAGGCCAGGTCGTGCGAGCCCGACGCAGCAAG